>JAFTQL010000035.1 GCA_017462795.1 Clostridia bacterium | reverse complement strand
CAACAACGGAACAAAGTGGTATGGAGTTAGCGGAAACGCGACCGAAAAGCTCAACTTTAAAGTAGCTGATCTTGATTTCATGAAAACAAGCTCCGACAAGGGCGCTAATACTACAGATGTAGCGTTGGATTACGCACTTCCTACAATGGAGAAGGGCGCGTCTGTTCGTACCGCTGATCCGTCTGGTATCAGATTTACATCTACAATAGCTGAAAGCGAGTCTCTTATTTCCTACGGCACTCTTGTAAGCTTTACCTCCAATCTCACGGATTGTGAATTTATGGCTGGAGCTCTTGCTGCCAAAGGCGTACAAACTTACGCAGAGGTAGCAGGTGAGAAAAAAGTAGTGACTGATGGTACGATTACCTATAATGCGGTTCTTACGGGAATTTCCGATTATAACACCGAATTTTCCGCGAGAGCTTACGCTACCTACAAATATAGCGATAATATAAATATCACTGTTTATGGTTCTTATAATGAGACGGACAACTCTCGTAGTATTGCTTTTGTTGCAAACAAGGCAATTAGTGATTTGAAGACGCAGGCAGAGGTAGATGCAGATCCTGCTGTTAAGGCAGCGTATATGTGTAGAGTTATCGTAGATGGAGAGACAAAGTACAGTCGCTATGATGCAAACCAGAGAGCAGTTCTGGCTACTATTGCGGAAGATTACATTGCGAACTGATCAGGAGGTAAGATAATTATGAAAAAGAATTATATAAATCCCGAGCTTACTGTGGTTTACGTTAATACGGTAGATTGTATTACCGTCTCTGTCGTGGGTATCGGTGAAAACGAAAACGATAATCTTGTCGATATTGGTTCATGGTTTATTTAAGCTTTAGTAAACACGAGGAATTATTATGAAAAAGAAGATATTATCAATGTTGCTTGCGTGTCTCATGGTTATGAGTATGCTTGCGGTGACACTCAGCGCGGCAGACAGCGATGTTTGCTCTGTTACAAAGAAGGACGGTACGGTTGTCGGTACTTATGCCAAATATGAGGATGCGCTCAAGGCAGCTTACGAGGCGGGCGGCGGAACAATAACATTTGTTGCCGATTACACTCTCGCGGGTGCGACCAATGTCAATACCGATGCCGCTACGGTAACGGACATAACCATCAACGGCGGAGGTCACACGCTGGAGTGCGGCAGCATTACTCCCTTTAATTTCGCGGCAAATGATAATGTTACCGTAAACGACCTGAAGGTAAATACGACAGGCGCGCGCTTTACCGATATATACGCGGGAAGCACCATCACCTTTAACAAGGTTACATTTACATCAAACGCTCATATTGATGACCAGTACGGATATTTCAGAACTCCCAACACAAACTCCGCTAACGATAAGGTCAATACCTTGAATTTCAAGGATTGTACCATCACGCTGACGGGTAAGGGAACTGTTATCGGTATCAGAAACGGCGCTCACATCCTTGACGTAAACATGGAAGGTACTACTGTTATCGGATCTACTCAGGGTAACATGCCCGGCTTTATCTACGGCGGAAGAAACGCTACTCTCAAGGATACCGATGTAGCTGTTTCGGGAAGAGTTTTTTGGGGAATGAAGGGTGGTACTATCCGCGTTGACGGTAATTCCACGCTCAAGACCACCTCCGGTAGCAGAGCTATCTTTGATATCGCGGGCTCGTACAATGTATATCTCGGCGACAACACAAAGATAGTTGGCAAGGTACTCAATACCGTTGGCGGTGCTGCCGAATATCTCAATATCTATGCTACCAACCCCGATTTCTTCTACACTGATGATACAACACAGAATACATCCTTCCCAGCGCCTGTGATGAACGATGGCGCAACTCTCAGGGTAAGTGACGATGAGCCGAATTACGGTCTGCGCTTCACCTCTACCTGCGCTCCCACTGCAGATACGGAAACGGTAAAGGGTGTTAAGTACGGAACGGTCATTACCAAGGACACATATCTTGACAAGGCTCTTTGGGCAGAGGCTGTGACAGGCAATGCCAAGGACGGCGACAAGGAGATATTCAAGAGCGTATGGGCTGACAAGGGACTTACCAAGGCTGCGGACGGTACTGTCACCATGAACACCGCTCTCGCCAACATCAAGGAGGAGAACTACAAGTCCACCTTCTATGCGAGAAGCTTTGCGGAGTACAGCCTTGACAGTCTGGATTTTGTAAAGGTCTATGTATTCTCCGAGCTTGATACCGCAAAGCACGGCGCAAGCTATTCGGAGACCGTCAACAAGGATCTCTCCGAGAATGTAAAGGACGCAAGCGCTGACGGATACACTACTGTGGTTGATTCATACGTAACCTACGCGAACAATGCTTACGCTTGGCAGTCGGGTACAAAGTATACCTGCTACTCCTCCAAGCAGTACGCCGATCTCAAGGCGATAGCAACCAAGTAAGGAGGTCATGACAATGAAAAATTTACTCAGATCGATACTTATCGCGTGTCTCGCGGTGCTTATGTTAGTCATGTTTACAGCCTGCGGCGGCGATGATACCGTAGATACAGACGGCGCGTCCGGCACATCCTCTCAGACGGAACAGCAGACAGACGGTCAGACCGAAGAACAGGGCGGTCAGACAGATGAGCAGACACAGAACGACTCTGTGCGCAACGATGGCATCTCCGATGATATCATCAACGATAATTTCTGAACCCTTTTCACATAAAATGAGGTAATCAAATGAAAAACACAAAGATAATGCTCCGCGCTCTTACAATGCTTCTGGCTGTGCTTATGATAGTAAGCGTCACGGCATGTAAGGATGACGGAAACACAGATGATACCGGTGTGGGAACAGTGGACACCATCCCGGAGGGTGATGAAAAGCTTGAGCTGCCCGATGTCAATTACGGCGGCAGCGAGCTGTTTACCATTCTCTGCAGAAGCGGAAGCAACAGCGAATACATCAACGACATTGAGATCAAGGAGCTTACCACTACCACAGACTCTGTAGATAAGGCTGTTTATACCAGAAACAGAAACGTAGAGACTCAGTTCGGCGTAAAGATATCTCTTATCTCCGACAACGACACGGCGATTAACAGCGCGATAATCAACACTGTAGGCTCGGGTGACGATGCGTACGACCTTGTAGCCAATCAGGGAAGATATGTTTTTCAGCATATAGTGGCTGACAGAACGTCCGATATAAACGACTTTGAGTATATCGATCTCGACAAGTCCTGGTGGAATCAGAGCGCAAAGGAGAACTGGGCTACACCGGGCGGTAAGATATTTGCCATGAACGGCGATATCTCTTATCTGTCCATCGGAAGCACGGCGGGTATCTATTTCAACAAGACGATACTCAACGATGCCAAGATCACTCTTCCTTATACCTATGTAAGAGAGGGTACATGGACCTTTGAGAAGTATAAGCAGATGATAATTCAGGCGAGTGGCGCGATAAGCGGTGACGGAAGCGGCATTCTCGGTCAGGATATGTTTGCCTATGCCACCGAAAAGTACAGGGGTCCCGGCGCGATAATAGACAGCACGGGCGTTCCGATACTCGAGCGTCAGAGCGACGGTAAGTACAAAATAGGCGTTCAGACTCAGAGAGTGTATGATGCCGCGGATGCGTATACAGAGCTGCTTAACAGTCCTTATTCCCATCTTGGCGCTCTTAACGATGTGCGTAGCGCCTTCGCCAAGGGTACGGTGGTATTCACAGAGGATAACATAAAGGTCGCTCCCACATTTTCGGCGACCGTGGATTTCGGTATCGTTCCCATCTACAAGTATGACGACGTTACCGAGGACTATCCCAGCTATATCGGAAGCGGTACGAACACCTTCTTCATACTCAAGACAGTTCCCGTCGGGGACAGAGAGTTTGTAGGCGTTATTACCGAGGCTCTCGCTTACTATGGACAGAAGCTTATTACTCCCGTGTACTATGACAGAGTTCTCTCCTATCAGGCGATAAATTCTCCCGATGACCTTGAGATGCTCAACATAATCCACGACTCCATGCAGGTAAGCTTTGCCGAATACTGCAACCCCGGTAACATCTGCGGAACATTGCAGACCGCATTTGAAAGCAATACCAACTATTCTACCGTTATTGCGGGTCTTGGTAAGGCAATATTGCTCAACCTGGAAAGCTGGTATGCGCTGGATAACAAATAAAAACAATCGGTAGTACCCCCATCATAAGCTATCGGTTGGACGGCGAAGTTGTTTCAGGTATGATTTTGTTACAGCTTCGCTGTTTTTAAAAATAAGATGAGGATATTAATATGAAAAATAAGCTTTTAAAAATTATTATTTGCATCCTGACCTTAACGCTTCTTTTAAGCGGTTGTACCGGTGAGGGCGACGTTACCGACACGCAGCAGGGTATTGTAGATCTCGGAAGCGATGCTGTGACAGAAGAGATCACCGATGCAATATCCGATACGCAGGCGCCGGAAAAGACATATGTGAATATGTGGAAGTACAGTCAGGAGAGAGGCATTACCGTAAGGGATATCGTGATAGAGACAGGCAAGGGCGGCGAGGATATTGAGATAATACAGCTTACCGATATGCACATCGCTTACGCGAACGAGACCGATCTGCAGGACTCTCAGATATCAAAGACATATAATTCAAGGACATGGGGCAGAAACGGGCAGTTTCTGAGTAATGCCGTAAAATGCCTTGAATTCGGAAAGAATGCCGACCAGATAGTTATTACGGGAGATATATACGACTATCTCACAAGTGAGGTGGCGGCACAGGTCAATAAGTATATATTCAGTGCTTATGCCAATGTTATGGCATGCCTCGGAAACCATGAGTCGGTAAAGGAAATGGGCGAAGAGGGAAGCTGGAGTAAGTCTACCATAGAGGCGCGTCTGGAAACGCTGAAGCAAAGCTGGGTGAATGATATTTATTATTCGTCAAAGGTGCTTGGCGACAAGGTCATGCTCATACAGATGGACAACGGTACAACGGGAAGCTTCTGGGACAGTCAGGTGCCTTTGTTCAAGGCAGATCTTGAGAGAGCGAGAGCAAACGGATACGTGGTGCTCTTGTTCTACCACATTCCTCTTGCTACCTATAATATCGATTATTATTCCACAAGATCCTCGCTGGTGGGCGATACAAACGCGACGGTGAGAAATTTTGCCACAAGCGGCTCATGCTCGGCTCTGATCGGTGCGGATAAGGAGATATACGACCTTATCACCACCAACGGAGATATCATCAAGGGCGGCTTCTGCGGACACTATCACAGCGATTTTTATACCGAGATAGTGGCACAGGATCCAAGTGGAGCGGACGCGTATATTCCTCAGTATACCCTTATAGGTACACTCTACGGCGGCGGTCACGCGCTGAGAATTACAGTTAAATAAACAACCAAAAACACGGAGCTATGCAACAGCTCCGTGTTTTTGGTTGGTGTTGTTCGTTTGTTATTTTCTGTAAAGCCATGCGCCGCATTTTGATGCCTTGCTCCATGTCTTGCCCGCTGATGAGTAGTCCACAAGTCTTACCGTTGTTCCGTTTTCCATGGGAAGCTCCATGCATACGAGGCATTCTGGTATTTCGGGGCAGAAGACTTTTTGTCCGTCGGCAAGACCGTTTTCATCGCATCTGATGCTTATGACTGATGTGGGATCGGTAACTCTCGCGTCTGCCGCGAGAATAACGGGACCGCGTCTGTAGCCCGCGAAGATTTCCTCATTCAGCGCTCCCGCGGGAGGCAGTATTCGCTCCACGGTCATGTCAAAGCAAAGCTCGATAGTATCCCCCGAGCTCCATGTTCTTGTGACGGTGGTGTATCCGCGTGTGACCTCTGTCTCCTCGGAGTTTACCTTTACTGTCGCCTTGCGGCACCAATCGGGAATGCGCAGGCTGATACTGAAGCAGTCCGACTTCTCCACATATACCGTCAATGCCACATTGCCATCTGTGGGATATTTTGTTTTCTCATATACTGTCAGGTGAGTGCCGCCGGGGGTCAGGGTACTTACCTTTCCCTCATGATAGAAGTTGAAGATGATCTCCTTGTCATTTCTCATCACCGCCGTCCTTGGAATGATGCCCGCTCCCGCGCCGCCTATGCATGCGCAGCAGCCGTAGAAGGTGGTGTCATGGAAGGAGCAGTAGCCGCCGATAAACTTTCCGCGTGTATCCGCCACAAGAGGGCTGTAGCTGTCAAAGGGCATTACCTGCGGCGCGTGCTTCTCGGGAAAGATGGTGTACGCCACACGCTTTGTGTTGAGCGAGCCGAGATACGCGTTGTAGAAGGTATGCTCAATGCAGTCGGCAAAGCATGGGTCTCCCGAAAGCTCAAGGAGAGCAGATGCCAGCTTCATCCAAGTGACCGCAACGCAGGTCTCCTGCATGACAAAGTCATATCCTGTCTTTGTCTGATTGACGGCAGTATGGTCAAACAGCTCATGGGTGCATCCGCTGTTTCCGATTATGCTTATCTCTGTATTTATGATCTTCTTGCCGAAATTGATGGCGGCTGTCTTGTACTTCTCTATGCCCGTTACATAATAATACTGAATAAGTCCCTCAAAGCATGACATCATCTCATATGCCTTGTTTACGGGATATTCGTGAGGCGCTGTTTTGTCCTCAATGGCAAGCTCCCACAGATTTCCGTCCGCGCAAAAGCCGGTGGAGACTATATAATCCGCAAAGTCAAGATAGCGCTTCTCGCCTGTAAGCCTGTATAGCCTCACGTAAGGCTCAAGGATAGAACAGGAGTTTACTCCCTTCCAGTCCCGTGTTGTATTGTATATTTCTATTTTTCCGTCAGTCTCGCATCCGACCTTTGAGATTATGTAGTCGGCGTGGCGGCACATGGCGGCGATGATGTCGCTCTTGAGATCCTCATCACGGCAGATCTCAAGAAAATACTGCATTCCGAGAAGTACGTATTTTCTGCCCCACATATCCCATCCCGTAAACTCATGCTCGGGGGAATAGGTGGAGAATCTTCCGAGGCTGTCCTCCGCTCCCAGCATTTTCTTTACGGAATTTTCAAGTATTCTGTACATTCCGTTATCCTTGGTGTAGTCGACCACCATGGATGCTCCGCGCATCATCTTGCCCCAATATTCACATCTCCATCTCTTATCAAGGCTGTCGGACTGCACCTTGAACTGTTCCACAAATTTATTCCAGAGATCCACCTCGCACACCTGATTGCGCTGGATAAAATCCGTAACGTCCGTGAAAAGACCGTTAAAACTTATTTCTGAGAATGGCTCACGCCACATTCTTCGTCCGTTTTCCATTTCACTCACCTTATTTGCTATCATGATATTTCTCCGTTTTTATTTATTTGATGTTCACTATCATTACGTGACCCTGGTCGTAGGGAGTTCCCGTCAGTATATACTGAGGTATGACTCTGTCCGCTCCGTCGGCGGTCTTTGCGTGTATCTGTGTATAATAGTCGCTGTGCATGTGTCCGCAGAATACGGCTTTTATGATGTCCGCGTTGTTTGTTATTATATCGTAGCCCTCCTTTGACGCGCCTGTGGAGTGGCTTCCTATCAGCAAGCGTGAATTGAAGTTGACCACACCCGCGTCATTTCTTCTGATGGGGAAGGATGTGGTTATGGAAGGATTGTTTATGGACAGCGGAGAATGGAAGAGCATAAGCACCGCGTAGTCCTTTTCTCTCGCAAGGGCAATGTCCTTCTTCAGCGCGGATATCTGCGTGTCAAAAAATGCGTTTCGGGTGGAGTTATCCATTTGTATGAGCATGACCTGATTGTCAATGATCTTGGAGTAATAGTCGATATCGTGTATCCAGGCGTTCTGAACTATTCTTCTCCGTTCCTCAAGCGGCTCGGTTTCATCCACCTCACCCTGCATCTTTCTTACAGCCTCATGGTTGCCTACACAGGCGATGATATCAGGATATTTCTCAAAAATGTTCTTTCTTGCAAGCTCTATAGCTCCGTGGGAAAGGTAATCGAGTATATCTCCCAGCACGACCATCTGATCACAATTTGAAATGTATTTGAGGCAGTTTGCGGTCTTGTCCACATTTTTACCGTTTGCAAGCCATTTTCTGTTTTCATAGGTGCTCATGAGTGTAGGATTGTTTTCGGCAAAATCGGTGCTGTCGCACAGGTTAAAATGGGGGTCGGCTATAAGCCCTATCCTTATGAGCGGTCTGCCCCTGCCGATATTTATATCCACCTCACGCACCATGATGCCCGTGGTCTCATCCTTGTATATCCAGTCCTTTTTGTCCTTGGGTGTGCCGTTTACGTTGGTTATGGTTCGGTTTTCATTCATTGATTTATGCTTCTTTCTGTACTGAGTGGGGGAGCAATCCATATATTTCTGACACACACGGCAAAAATAATCACCGCTTGAAAAGCCTACGCTTTCGGCTATCTGCGCTACAGAGTAGGATGTCTCTGTCAGCATCTTCTTGGCGCACTGTATGCGATATCTGTTGAGGTAATAGTTTGGAGTAACGCCAACATCCTGCCTGAACAGCCTGTGCAGATAGCTGATGGAGATGTGAAGGTGGTCGGAGAGGGTCTGCTCATCGATGGGCTCGGTGTAATGACGGTGGATGTATTCCAGAGCCTCCTTTGTGTAAGAGGTGACCGAATCGGGAGAGTTTCCCTTTTTGACCGAGTCGCGGTGAAGCTGGCAAATGCTGAGGAAACCCTGAAGCATAAAATAGCGGTCATCAACATTGGTGTAATTTGAGTCGGTGGTAAGTGTGCCGAATACCTGACAAAGTTGCTTTGCGTAGCTGAAGGGATATACGCCTGTCTCCGTTGGAATACACGCCTCGGAGAGAAAGCTTGCAACAGTTTTTCCCTCAAGCTTTACCCAATACTGCTTGCATTCCTCTGAGTCATTGTTGATAGAATAAGTCAGAAGATCGTTTGGAGCGACTGTGAAAAAGCAAGGCGCCTTGAACGGTATTCCATTGAATACGCCTTCTCCGCTTATCAGAAATTGCAAAAGATATATATTTCCATGTATGATATTGCACTTGTAGTTGCGCCATGGTTGCATAACACCTACCTCGATAACGCTTATGGTATCGGTGTATTTTCTGTCGGGATAATAAAGATCGGAATCATCCTGTGGGTGATGTACCTTATACATAATATCCTCCTTGAAGCATTCGGACATAGATCACTATATGTTCGTGTCGGTTTTATAATAACATTGTTTTCGGCAAAAGTCAATAAGGAATAAAAAACAATCCCTTTTAGTCCGAATTTAGTGTTGAATAGTGAAGATTTTGGATTGATATAGGGGTTGAGATAACTATAAAAATATTGTATAATATATTATAATGGAATATAATAAGCAATTCATAGCAATCGTCGCAATGTGCAGGATAATACGTTTTTATACCATTTTATATCATTATATTTATTATATAAGGAGCAGCATATATGTCAATTACCTTTGAGAAATCGCAAAACACCTTCTATCTTGACGGAAAGGGTGTAACATACGCATTATACATAAATGAAGTGGGATATCCTTGCCACATGTACTTTGGCGCGGAGATAACCCACGACGGACTGAGGCATACAAGAGGAGTGGGAAGGACATCAAGGACAGCCACGCCTCCCGGTATGGATGTGGGAAAATATTCATATCAGAACTACCTTCCCGAATACGCATTTTTCGGAACGGGAGATTTCCGTGAGCCTGCGGTGGTAGTGGAGAACAGCACGGGAGACCGCATATGCGACCTGCTTTACGATTCCTACGAGATACTCCCCGAGAAGCCTGCAATTGTCGGAATGCCATCAATGAGAGGCGGAGAGACGCTGGTGATCCATCTCAGGGATAAGATAAGCAATATCGGAGCCGATCTTTATTATACTGTTTATGACGACTGCTCTGTCATAGCCCGCCGCGCTGTGATCAGAAACTACGGCGATACAGCCTGCAGGCTTCACCGCGCGTATTCCTTCTCCATGGGACTCCCGGGACAGGATTATAACATAACCACACTTCATGGCGGTTGGGCGTGTGAGCGTAATATGGAGACTATACCCATGCATCACGGAGTGGTGTCCGTGGATTCCAAGCGCTGCTCATCGTCGGATACCCTGAGTCCCTTTATGGGAATATTCCCGTCCACTACATCCGAGCATCTGGGTGACGCTTACGGCGTATGCCTTATATATTCCTCGTCATTTGTATTGACAGCCGAGGGAGTTGTATCGGGGGATACGGTAATTACGGGAGGTATCAACGATTTCAATTTTACATGGAAGCTGGAAGCGGGTGAGAGCCTTGAGACACCGGAGGCGCTTATTGCCTTTTCCGACGAGGGAATAGGCGGTATGAGCAGAGCCTTCCATGACGCGTACAGAAACCATCTCATCAATCCCCGTTTCGTAAACCAAAGCCGCCCCATAGTTATCAACAACTGGGAGGCGACATATATGGATTTTGACACGGATAAGCTTAAGGCTATAGTGGACTCCGTCGCGGGAACGGGTATAGACACATTTGTGCTTGATGACGGCTGGTTCAGAGTACGGGACGATGAATTTTGCAGTCTCGGGGACTGGAAGGTAAACGGGAATAAGCTTGTGGGCGGCCTTAAAGCCATAGTTGAGTATGTGCATTCAAAGGAGATGAGGTTCGGACTTTGGTTTGAGCCCGAGATGGTAAGCGAGGATTCCGACCTGTTTCGTGAGCATCCCGATTACGCTATAGGAATGCCCACGAGAGAGCGTTGTTATACAAGACATCAGTTCGTGCTTGATATTACCCGTGAGGATGTCCGCGACTATATAGTGAATACCGTCAACAGTGTTATCAGGGATAATAATATAGATTACGTAAAATGGGACTGTAACAGGCACGTAACGGATGTATATTCCGTTGGCAGAGAGGCGGACAGGCAGGCGGAGTTTGCCCACAGATACGCGCTCGGTCTTTATGATCTTTGCGAGCGAATAGTGAATGCCAATCCCAATGTTTTCTTTGAGGGCTGTTCTTCGGGAGGCGCGAGGTTTGATGGCGGAATACTGTATTATTTCCCTCAGATATGGACATCGGACAACAGTGACGCCGAGGACAGGACAAGGATACAGTACAGTACGTCGCTGATATATCCTCTGTCATCCATGAGCTGTCATATATCGACCGTTCCCAATCACCAGAACAACAGGGTGACAAAGATGTCTACAAGAGCGGATATAGCTCACCTTGGCGCAACGGGATATGAGCTTGATACCACAAAGCTCAGTGCGGAGGAGATTGAGAACATCGGAAAGCAGGTGGAGGAATACAAGCAAACCGAGGAGCTTATACTTCGCGGAGATCTTTACCGCATAGATAACCCCTTTGAGAGCAATTTCTTTACCGAGATGGTTGTCTCCAAGGATAAGAGCGAGGCAATTCTTTGCGCCTACAGACGTCAGACAAACGCCAATCCCGAGATCAAAAGAATAAGACTGAGCGGGCTTGATAAGCGGAAAATGTACAGAATAGCCGAGCGTGACATTACCGCCAGCGGCGCTACGCTGATGAATGCGGGAATGGTTATCCATTTTCCCAATGAGGACTATATTTCTGTAGTTTACCATATTCGCGAGATATAATAAAAGGAGCAGAGACAGAATGCTGAACATAGTAAATATAATCAACTTCGTGCGCGGCGTTGAGCCGAGAGAGGGAAGAAACATTGACCTTGAGCAGCCTGTGAGAGAGCAGATACGCATCATGCGGGAAAACGGTCTGAGAGGAACATTCCTGCTGCAATACGACGCTCTGATATCTCCGGACTTTCAGGCGATCATGAAGCAATGCGAGGATATTTGCGAGATAGGTCTGTGGCTTGAGATCGTCGAGCCTCTTGTGAGGGCGGTCGGCGAGGAATGGCACGGAAGATATTCTTGGGACTGGTACTGCGACGTGGGATTTCTCATCGGCTATACTCCCGATGTGCGTCTGAAGCTGATAGACGAGAGCATGGAAAGATTCAAGGAGATATACGGAAGATATCCGCAGTCTGTGGGCGCATGGCATATTGACGCGGTATCTATGAGATATCTTTCGGAGAAATACGGTGTCAGCGCTTGTTGTATCTGCCGCGATCAGGTGGGAACGGATGGATACACAATGCAGGGCGGATACTATAATCAAGCGTACTACCCAAGCGTCAACAACATGTTCTGCCCCGCAAGGACGGAGCAGGCTCAGATCAATATGCCCGTGTTCAGAATGCTTGGCTCCGATCCCGTGTATGAATATGACCGTCAGCTGTTTGGATACGGAATAAAGCACTGCGCAACTCTTGAGGCAGGACAGCTGGGACGCGATCCGCAGTGGTGCGATTGGTTCTTTGATAACGTGTTCTGTGGAAACGGACTGTGCTTTCAGTACACACAGGCGGGTCAGGAGAACAGCTTTGGATGGAAGATCATGGGAGAGGGGATTGAGTATCAGTTTCCAAAGATCGCCGAGCTTGAACGGCAAGGCAAGGTCAAGGTCATGACGCTTGGAGAGAGCGGACAGTGGTATAAGCGTACTTACAGGACAACACCGCCTGCCGCCATCGCTGTGGACAGCGCCTGGCGTGATGAGGAGCGGAAATCCGTGTGGTATTACAGCCGATTCTACAGAATGAATCTGCTTTTTGATAAGGGTATTGCCCGAATACGGGATATGTATGTTTTCGACGAAAAATATGAAGAGCATTATCTGAGGGCGCGTTGTGAGACACATGCCTGCGAATTCAGAAATCTTCCCGTGATGGACGGCGCGATATATTCAAATCCCAACAGGCAGATAATCGCGGGTATTTATATGACCGCGGATGGAGAGCCGATACATTGGGACAGTATGAAATACGAGGAGGCATCATCCGATACGGCTGTCGTAACACTTTCCGGTGAGCTTGGATACGCAAGGATCACACTCGGTGAGTCAGAGATCGCCTTGAAGACCGATATCCGCGGCTTTGCGCTTTGTCCGGTATATGATAGGGAGCGTGTGTACGGAACAGCCGAGTTTGGAGATAAGCAGTTTGCGAATCACAATAACCGAAAGACCAATCTCAGCTTTATCACACGGGCACAGGCGGATAAAGGAGAGATCGGCTTCTGCTTTGACGGATATGATTATAAGCTCCGTGTGAGCGAGGGTCATATAGACAAGGACCTTCGGATATCTTCCGAAAATAATACTATACGTATTTGTTTTTAATATAAATAAGACCTTCGGTACTCTTCTTGTCGGAAGAATACCGAAGGTCGTTTTGTTTTTTGTCAGATCTCGTAAAATTCCCAACTTACGGAATGCGTTGCCGATTCACCCGGACGCAGAGTACGCAGTGTTCTTTCGGGCACGGGAATGGTAACAGGCTCTATGCCGAGGACATAATCTCCGCATGCCATGCTCTTCCATTCAACAAGATAGGGGAAGTCCGCAGTGTCAAAGGACAGTCTCATTCCAAGTCCCAGATCGGGATTTTCAAGCCTTGCCTTGATTCCTTTTCCATCCTTCAGCGTGTGGCGGTATACCTCCTCGGGACGGGCGGGGGTGGGCTCTTCAAATACAAAGCACCGTTCTGTGTGGTGAACATCGGATACAGGGGAGATATCACAGCCGTCCACCGTGAGCCTGGAGCTTTCGCTGAGCAGAGGATAGCCCACATTTGAGTGATACATCAGCATGTATCCGCTGTCAACATAAGCGTTGTTTATAACCGTGTCAGTCACGGTCACCTCACTGCCCATGTACTTCATTCTGATCTCGCGCTCAACAGTCATGTTGTTTCCGAAAAGCGCGGTAAACCTCATAGTACCCTTCAGGGAGATATAATATTCTCCGTCTATCTCCTTCGTCTCGGTATGCACGTTTTCCGCGGGAATGTAGGAAAAGCTGCCGTGCTGAGGCAGTGTTCGTCCTCCGACCTCAGCAGGCGCGCCGATATTGTCAAGACCGCAGGTGTACATAAATCCCGCGTCAAAGCTGTTTAGGAAGCTGTAGGGAGCAGTCTCGCAGAGCTTGGGAGAGACAAGGCCGTTCTTTGAGACATAGGAAATGGGAGTGCCTTTATAGAAAAGCCTGAATATGTCCATGGCGCGGTCAAGTACAACTGTAATATCCAGCTTGCCGTTGTACATCCTTACCGCCTCCACGCCGTCGGCTTTACCGTCGGCAAAGGTTATTCTTTCAGCTCCGCAAAGCGCGGAGGGATCTGCGACGTATTGCTTTTTCATACTCATATCCCGCCTGTCAGCCGTCCAGCTTTGAGAAAACTCTCAGCGTGTCGATGGCGTTCTGCTTCATGGCGTTTTTAACGTCAAGCGCGAGATTGTGATAGAAATCCGATTCCTTAGCGGCAGTCACAGCCTTTGCCGCCGCAAATCCCGCGTAGGACATGTAGGAATAGTAGTTGATCTTGCGTATGCCTCTTGAGATGACCTCTCTGTACTCCTCATGGCTGATGCCTGAGCCGCCATGCATTACAAGAGGAATGTCGGTACGCTTTCTTGTTTCGCTTATAACATCAAAATTGAGCACGGGCTTGGTCTTGTAGAAGCCGTGAGCCGTACCGAAGGCTATGGCAAGCGCGTCTACATCAGTTCTGTCGATAAAGTCGTTTACAAGATTTACGTCAGTGTAAAGATCCTCGGGGCGCTCAGTCGCTACCTCGCCGCCGACTCCGCCCTCGCGGGAGGGAAGCCTGCCAAGCTCTGCCTCAACGTCAACTCCGTGAGCGTGAGCGTAAAGCACAGCCTCGCGGGTGAGCTTTATGTTTTCCTCGTAAGGAAGCGTGGAGTTGTCGATCATGATAGAGGTAAATCCAAGATCGATAGCGCGCTTACAGTATTCAAGATCCTCGCCGTGGTCGAGGTGAACGCAGACTTTTACCTTACTCGCCCTTGCGAGCTCGACCATCACTCGTCCTATACTGTCAAGGGGGGCTACGTCCTCGTGGCACTGAGCGTGGGCAATTATAACGGGTACATCCAGCTCCTCGGCCGCCTCAAGCACCGCCAGAAGGCACTCGAGATTTGGTGTGTTAAAGCTACCGACGGCAACATTTTTTTCATTGGCTATGTTACATACTTCTTTGAGAGATGCAAGCATGATGTTAATTCCTTTCTGAATAAATTATGTTATCAGTTATCTATGTCAACTATGTCGTATCCGAGGTATGTGCTGAAGGCTTCCTCAAGAACATACTTCATGTGTCCAACGCCTACTGTGGTGTGGTGCTTGAAGCCGCCCTTTGCAAGCTTGAGAAGCTTATCCTCAAGACCGTCTATCTCGGCAACGCCTCCGCAACCGAAGAACTCCTTTTCAATGGGTTCGTCTGTGAATTTCGCTTCGCTTGCGTATACCTTGAGCCGTCCGTCCTCTGTGAAGCAGTTGGAGAAGGTCATATCAAAATCGGCAATTCTTCCCTCGTTGGAGCCCCATCCGCTTCCGGGATCGCCCTTGGCGAACATCTTGTGCTCGGTGACTGTACCCTTACCCGCCATAAGGCTCTGTGCAACGGGACCGCAGTGGAAGAGGATGACCTTGTTTTCGTTGTCACCGTAGTTGTTGTTCCAGTCAAGACAAGCGGTAGCCTTACCGGAGGCAAGGTTCATCGCTCTCATGGTGATGGCGGAGCAGAGATCGATCTCGCAGGATGTTACAAGTCCGCGGTCATTGAGATAGGAGATGAGAACGCAGGGACAAACGCGGAGAATGGTCTCCATTTCGTTCCAGCAACGGAGAGTGATGGCGTCAAGATGGTATTCCTTTACGTATTCGTCAATTACAACTGATATCTTAGCCAGTGTGTTCTTATTCTTTTCCGGAACAAGGGAGAAATCGGAATATGCCTCAAGCTCACGGACGCGCGCCATGACAGCCTCGCTGTCGTCAGCCATGTTCTGTACCTTGAAAATAAGCTCAGACAGGTCAAAGGACTCAACATTGATGCCGTAGCGCTGAAGCGTGACCTCATCAAAGCGAACTGTCTTGAAGGCGGTGGTACGCGCGCCTATGCAACCGAGATTGAATCTCTTCATGCCCTTTACCACACGGCAGATAGCCGCGAAATCCTCAAGGTTCTTGGCAAAGGCGGGAGAGAGGGGATGAACCACGTGGGGCTTCATTACGGTGAAGGGGATCTTGTACTGATAGAACACATCGGTCACCGAGAACTTTCCGCAGAAGGCGTCTCGTCTGTGCTTGAAGTCCATTTTGCCTATCTCGTCGGGATAAGCCTGCATGAGTATGGGTACTCCCGCGTCTCTCAGCGCCGCTACGGCTCCGTTTTCATCGATGAAGATGGGCATACAGAGAATAACTCCGTCATATTCTCCCTCATGGCTCTTGAGCCAGCTTGCGTAAAGTAAGCCCTCGTCACGGGTCTCTACCGCGCCGTAGCGGGTGGCGTTCTCATCCATTACCAGCGCTTCATGTCCCGCGTCGGTAACGGCCTTGATCATGTCGGTACGCGCTCCCGCGATAAGCTCCGCGGGCATAAAGCCGCGGTTTCCGAAAAACAGTGCAAATTTCATTTTTGTGTTTCCTTTCTATAATTAAATTTTTTAAATTTTTAATAAAATTTTTTAATTGCGGTGTAAAGCTCACGGTATTTAGCAAATTCACTGTCGTATTGCTTCTTTATGTCGGCTCTGGGCTCTATGGGGGTATCAAGCGTTACGAATCTGCGGGCGACCGAGCCTATATCCTCACCCAGCAGTGTTGCCGCCGAAAGTACCGCTCCGCCGCAGATGCCCGCCTCCTTTACCTTGAGGGGATATACGGGAAGTCCCATTACATCAGCCTTGATCTGCAGCCACCTGCGTGAGTGAGAGCCGCCTCCCGTGGCTATTATCCTGGTGGGCTGTATGCCGTGCTTACACGTAAGCTCAAGATTGAGCCGCATCTCCATGCAAAGTCCCTCAAGTATTCCCTGATATACGCGGGATGGACTGTCGGAGAGTCCGAGATTTAGTATAGCTCCCTTGGCGTTTATGTTCTGATATGGAGTGGACGCTCCCGCAAAGTAGGGAAGCACCAGAAGACCTGTGGGAGAATCGGTAAAGTCGCGTTCTGCTTCGGCGAAAAGCTCGCTCTCTCCAAGACCCCGTCCGCCGTAGGCGGAGTCCATCCACCAGCGCACAAGCGAGCCGCAGGAATAGTTGAGCAGATATGTGCAGTAAAGACCCTCCGCTCCGTGAGGGACATTGGGATAACCGCACATTCCCATGTCGATATCCGTCATGGGAGACCGATATACCGCGGTCAGGCATTCGACAGTTCCCATTCCGTCCGCGCATACACCCGCCTCAACAGCTCCCGCGCCGATGGCGGCGCAGACCTGATCGTGACCTCCCGCGATAAGTGTTACGGGAGAGGTGGCATTTATGGCACTTGTTATATCATCCTTGAGTGTTGCTATGATACTGCCCGACCTGACGGCAGGGGAGAACAACGCGCGGTCAATGCCGAACAGCTCGCAAAGCTCGGGGGAGAATTGACATTTGTGTACGTCAAATATGCCCGTTCTTGCGGCAAGTGAATAATCGATGGCGCGTACTCCTGTCAGCAGATAGCCTATGTATTCACCCACCAGCATGAGCTTTGATGCCTTGTTGTATACATCGGGCAGATTTTGTTTGATCCAGAGTAGCTTATATGCCGAGTACATTCCCTGAGGGACGACTCCCGCTATGGAGAATATGAGTTGGGAGTGAGCCGACAGCTCATCTGCCTGTGCCTCGCCTCTCGGATCGGTATATAGCATAGGGGAGAAGAGCAGGCGGTCGCCGCTGTCAAGGAGAACAAAGGATTCTCCCAGTGAGGAGATGGCTATGCTGTCAAAGGGTTGAGATGCGTATGCTTTTTTCAGCATTTCCACAACGCGGTTGAAGATAGTGTCAACGTCAATGTAGGTCTCTCTTGAGCGAGCTACAGTACCGTAGTCGCAGAGATCCGAATAGACGAGATTACCCGCCTCGTTGTATATTCCGCATTTCATTCTTGTAGTTCCGATATCAAGACCGAGGAAAAACATAAGATCAGCCTCCTTTTTATTGTAATTCATTATAATAATACTTGATTTTTTTCTTTATTCATAGTATAATTAATATAAATACATGGTAAATTCGTATTTATTTTTTCTAATTACCCTTGGGAGGCGGTACATGTTGAAGATAGACGAAAAAAAGCTTATGAGATTGCTTGAGGATTTTCATAAGCTTGCGGGGATAAAAATATGCTTTTTTGACGAGGAGGGAAGAGAGCTTGCCTGCGTTCCCAAGAACTTTTGCTCCTTTTGCGGGTATATCCGTTCGTCAAAGCTTGGAGACGCGGCTTGTGTGAGATCGGACGCGGAGGCATTTGAGGTGTGCCGAAAAACGGGCAAGCTGCATAGGTATACATGTCACATGGGGCTTACCGAGTGTGTTACTCCCATATTGAGGGACGGAGAGTGCCTTGGCTTTATAATGATAGGACAGGCGGCGGGAAATCCCATCGCTCCCGAATACGCCGAGGAAAAGGCGCGGCTGTACGGACTTGACGGAAAACGGGCGGCAGAGCTGTACTCCGATATAGAGTTTCAGGACGAGGAAAGGATAAATGCCTCGGTGTCTATAATGGAGGCATGCGCCAGCTATCTGTATCTCAACAGACTTATGCTTGAGGAGAAGAGCATGGCGGTAAAGCTTCGCGACCATATAAAAAAGCACCTTGACGGAGATCTGTCCGTCAACGCGCTTTGCCGTGAATTCAAGCTGTCAAGAGTGGATCTGTACGCGTGCTTTGCCCATTCCTTTGACAGCACACCTGCTGAATATGTAAAAAGCATACGTCTTGAGGAGGCGTGCAGTCTGCTGGAAAGTACCGATATGCGTATAACAGAGATTGCGGGTAAGGTAGGTATCGCGGATTACAACTATTTTTCAAAGATATTCCGAAGGGCATACGGGATGTCTCCGAGGGAATACAGAGCGATACCGAGATAAAGGGAATATTTGTACAAAACAAAAAAGGCTTTTCCATGAGTAAATGCTTTTCATGGAGAAGCCTTTTTTACGTTCAGCGCCCGGTCGTTTTGTATTGAGATGGGGTCATGCCCGTTATTTCGCGGAACGCTCTGTTGAAGCTGTTGATGGACGAAAAGCCGCATTGCAGAGCAACGTCCGATATGCGCAGCTTTTGTGTCTTGCCTGAGTTCAGCAGATGCTTGGCGAAATTAATGCGATAGGACGAAAGAAAGGTACGGAAGTTCATTCCGGTGAGCAAATGCAGGGATGAGGAAAGATATTTTTCATGATAACCTAACCTTTTCGCCATGTCCTTCAGCTGAATGTCTTCCTTGAAGTTTTGGGAGATATACTGTATTACCTCGTAAAATATAGAGTGCTCGCCCATGGTACGTGGAACTAAGTCGGTAGTCGCCAGTATTTCAGCGCATATGAGATTCAGCAGACCGCAAAGCCTCAGCGTATCTCCCCAGTCGGTGGCGGCAAGCTCGCGCAGCAACTCCTTGTGCCCGGTCAGGTCTATGACGGGATCGCCCAGCTGTCTGTCCTTGATCTTTTCAAAAAATACGGGAATATGGTCGTTGGAGAATACGGCGCATCGCATGGTTGACGATGTTTCATCACTGTATTCGTGTATCTGGTTGGGAAGTATGAAGATCAGATGGTTTTCCGGAAGAAGATATTTTTTTCCGTTCAGAAGCACTGTGGTGATCCCGCTTTTTGTAAACGCGATCTCGCTGAACTCATGTATATGAGGCGGAGAAACATAGTTATCGTGGGGATTGCTCCTGTATTCATAACGCTTTCCGAAGTTCTCGGTTTGGTAAATGATCATACGCACCTCGAAAAAATCTTACTTTTTGGTGATATTTTATCATGTTTTTGCTTGAAAGTCAAGACTTTATCCGATATTATTATATTATAGAATGAATATATTTTGAGGAGCCTTAAAAAATGAAGACGGCAGAGATCGCTTGCGGTGACTATTCCGCGCTCATCAATCTGAGCCGAGGAGCCAATTGTATCAGTCTGATAAACAAAAAATACGGAGCTCATATCCTCAGAGAGCCGACTTGCGGCGACGGCGAGCCCGATAATCCCTATCTTTACGGAATGCCCATACTGTTCCCCGTCAATCGCATATCGGGCGGTAGCTTTGAATTTGAGGGACGTATCTACCGTTTCCCCGTCAACGAGCCCGACACGGGCTGTCATTTGCACGGAGAACTTCACAGAACCGAATTTGATCTGCTCGAGTTAAGCAAAGAGCGGGTCTTGTGCCGTTATCGGGCAGACCGCGACGATCCGTATTTGTCTTTCCCTCATGAGTTTGAGATCCGCATGGAATACTCTCTGGCTGAGGATGGTCTTACGCACAGGACAGAGGTCATCAATCATTCCGAGCATAATATGCCGTGTATGCTGGGCTTTCATACCACGTTCAATTCTCTGTTTGCGGGGGACGGAGATGTGCGAGTGCGTGTGGATATTGCCGAGGAGTACGAGCGGAATATGCAAAGCTATCTGCCAACGGGAAGGAAGCTTGCCTTTGACAATGTGACAAGTCAGCTGACGGAGGGACAATTTTCTCCCTTCGGTACGCCGATCAGCCGTCATTACCGTATGGGCGGCGAGGGGATAATGACGCTCACGAATTATGACAAGGGTCTGAGAGTGGTTTATGAGAACGATGATAAATACACGTTCAGGCTGATATACAACGGAAACGCCGACGGATATATCTGCCTTGAGCCTCAGACCTGCCTTGCCAACGCCCCAAATTCGCCCTTTGGTCGGACGGAGGCGGGATTTGATGTGATAGAGCCGAGGAAGTCAAAAACATATATATCAAAAATATACATGACCGAGGAGGACGAAAAATGAAAATAACATGGCTTTGACAGGCGGGGCTGATGTTTGAGACAGATGGGAAAACAGTTATCGTCGATCCCTATCTTTCGGACAGTGTGGAGAAGATAGAACCCAAAAACCGCCGAAGAGTAGCGGTGGACGAGAGGTTTCTCAAGATCTGTCCCGATATTATCGTGCTGACCCATAACCATCTTGACCACACCGATCCCGATACCCTGAGACATTATCTTAAGGAGGGATCTCGCGTATGCGTGCTTGCGTCGGGGAATGCCTGGCAGACTGTCCGTAAATTCGGAGGAAACAATAATTACGTTATGTTTGACCGCCATACACAGTGGACCGAGGGTGATATACGCTTTTGCGCGGTATACGCGGCGCATTCGGACACACACGCGATTGGCGTGATAATGTATGCCGAGGGAAAGACCTATTACATTACGGGCGATACGCTTTACAATACTGATATATTTGCCGATCTCCCCGAGAATATTGATTATGTTTTTCTGCCCGTAAACGGTGTCGGAAACAACATGAATTTTGCGGACGGAGCGCGACTTTGCGAGAGATTGGGCGCTGTCGCGATACCGCTTCACTGCGGACTTTTCGATTCGCTTGATATGAGTGAGTTCCCATATGACAAGAAGATCGTTCCCGAATTTTACAAGGAGATAAAAATATAAATCATTTAAGGAGGAATAAGTATGAAGATAACAAAATTGGAGGTCATCAAGGTCAAGCCCCGCTGGATGTTTCTGAAAATGTATACGGATACAGATATTGTAGGACTCGGCGAGCCTGTGCTTGAGGGACATTGTACGTCGGTTGAAGCTGTTATAAAGGAGTTTGAGGAATATCTTATAGGCAAGGACCCTATGATGATAGAGCATCATCTTCAGGCGCTATACAGAGGCGGATTTTACCGCGGCGGACCTCTGATGCTGTCCGCTATCAGCGGTATCGAGCAGGCAATGTGGGACATTAAAGGTAAATACTACAACTGTCCCGTATATGAGATGCTTGGCGGTAAGTGCAGAGATAAGATAAGAATGTATACTCACATCAAGCGCACGGCGGTGGTGGGCGAGTTTTCCGTTGAGGAAATGATAAAAATAGCAGATGAGCGGCTTGCGGATGGGTACACAGCTCTCAAATACTCTATAATCCCCCCCATAAAGCAGGTGGACACTCCCGCAAATACCAAGTCTCACGTTGACCGTTTCGCGAGAATACGCGAGCATATCGGATGGGATGTTGACCTTGCAATAGACTTTCACGGCAGAGTGAGCCCCGCTATGGCGCTGAGGCTTGCGGAGGAATTGAAGCCCTATATGCCCTTCTTTATCGAAGAGCCCTGTCTTCCCGAGAATGTGGACTGTATGGTAAACATAGCCCGTTCCACAACGATACCCATAGCGGCGGGAGAAAGGCTGTTTGGTAAGTGGCAGTACAGAGAGCTTATAGAAAAGCAGGCTGTCAGCATAGTGCAGCCCGATATTTGCCATTGCGGCGGTATTTTTGAGGGGCGGAAGATAGCCACAATGATGGAGCTTTACTTTGGCTCTATCGCGCCCCACAATCCTCTTGGCCCTATATCTCTGGCATCATGCCTGCAGGTTGACGCATGCTCACCGAATTTCCTGGTTCAGGAGCATCCGGGAAATCCCGATAAGAGTGACCTTGGCGTGGGATATATAAAAGAGCCTTTTGTGATAAAGAACGGTTACATAGACGTCCCCACAAAGCCGGGACTTGGCGTCGAGCTTGACGAAGAAGCGATAAAAGAAAAAATTTACGATGGAAAATGGACAACCCCCCGTCAGTATTTTGAAGACGGCAGTGTAGCTGATTGGTGACGTTTCCGAGCGCGCCCAGTGGGCGAAGAAGCGAGGAAAAAGGAAGAGCAGCAACACGGCGATTGGCAAGTCGCGGAGCGACGCAGACAGAGACGATGTTGCAATCGGAGACGTTACCGAGCGCGCCCAGTGGGCGAAGAAGCGAGGAAAAAGGAAGAGCAGCAACACGGCGATTGGCAAGTCGCGGAGCGACGCAGACAGAGTCAATATTGCAATCATAAAGAATTAAATTGAGGAGAAATAATATGGAAAACAGATGGAGCAAGGAAAAAGCATGGGAATGGTATAACGGCCGCCCTTGGCTCAGAGGATGTAATTATATGAGCGCGGATTGCGCAAACCGTGTGGATCAGTGGCAGGCGCTTGGATTTGAGGAGCGCATGAAGACCACGGAGGAGGAGCTGGCGCTGATGCAAGCGACAGGCTTCAATACCGTTCGCCTTATAATTGAATACATGGTATGGAAGGAGGAGCATGACAGCTTTCTGGAGCGCTTTGACAGATATCTGTCCCTTTGCGCAAAGTACGGCATATCCTGTATGATCACACTGGCAAACGACTGTATGCCGCCTAAGGGCGACGGTTGGTGTATGCCTTACGTGGGCGAGCAGACCTACGATTGGGGCTATCACGGAGGCAGAAAAAGATCTCAGCACGCTATCTCCACGGGAACCAACCCTCACTTTTATCTGGACGATCCGGAGAGCAGAGAGGACTACTTCTGTATGGTAAAGGAGATAGTCACTCTTTACCGCGATGATGAGCGTATCTGTATGTGGGATGTATATAATGAGCCGGGTAACCGTCAGAGAGACGTGCTTACCATGCCGAATCTCAAAAGAATGTTTGAGACAGTACGCTCTTGTGAGCCTACACAGCCTCTGACGGCAGGTGTATGGAGAATGAGAGGAGACGAAAACGAGCCGCTTCCCGAGGTGGAGCAGTACGCTCTTGATAACTCCGATATCATTTCGTACCATTGCTATAAGGAATATAATGAGCATGTCATGATCATCAAGCGTCTTAAAAAGTATGGCAGACCCATCATCAATACCGAGTGGTTGGGACGCTGTCTGCACAATACCGTGTTCGATCTGTTTCCGCTGTTCTACCTTGAGAAGATCGGTTGCTATAACTGGGGCTTTGTGGCGGGAAAATACCAGACCTACGAGCCTTGGGAAAGCACATGGCAGAAGTATGCGGCAGACCCATCCGAGGATGTTGATTTCACCAAATGGTTTCATGACCTTTACAGACCCAATCACAGACCCTATGATCCGAAGGAGATAGATGTCATCAAGCGCTTCAGCCAAGAGGCGGACAAGGATTTTGAGAGAGATAATAAGGAGCGTGGGATATGAAGAGATCTGTGTTTGTGACCGGCGCGACCAACGGCACGGGATATGCCATTGCCGAGCGCTTTGCCAAAGAGGGATATGATGTATTTATCGGGAGCCGTTATAAGGAAAATTCAGCGGAAGCCGCAAAAAAGCTGAGCGAACAGTATGGCGTTTTTTCCAAGGGATATGAATATCAGACGGCGGAGCTCAGAGAAGATGAGGTAAGGGCGATATTTGACGATATCCGCGGAATGGGATATCTTCTGGATACGCTGGTGCTGAACGCCGCCAATCTCGGTATCGGTCAGGTCAGCATGGATGTGGACATAAATGATTTTATGGGTGTATATACAACCAATATAGGCTGGAATTTTCTCATGTCCAGAGAAGCCGCAAAGCAGATGCGGGAAAAGGGAAAGGGATCTATCGTATTTATCGGCTCAAATTCCGCAATCCGCGTGACCGAAAACCGTTGCGCATATTGCTCGTCCAAGAACGCTATCATAGCCATGTCAAGATCCTTTGCCGTGGATTGGGGCAAATACGGTATCCGCTCCAATGTAGTACTTCCGGGAATGATAAAGACCGAGCGGTGGATCAATAATGTGAACAACGCCAAATACTGCCTGCCTAACTACACTCCCATACACGACATAGCGGAGTTTGAGGATGTTGCCAACGCGGCGTGGTACTTCGGCAGTGATCAGTCGCGAAACACCACAGGCACCGAGCTTGCCGTAGATGGCGGAATGCTTGCTCAGCTTACGCCAAATATCAATCGTGAGCTGTGGAAATAATAACTTAATAATATCAAAAAGCTGTCATGGGCGCGCCCATGACAGCTTTTGCTGTCTTGTGTATTATTCTCACAGAGATTTGCTTCTGAGGAAGTCAAGAAAGTGTTTTACATTGCCGTAAGCGGATTGCTTTTTGTAATGCACGCAGATAGTCTGACGCTCGTTGAAGTCCTTTATGTCCAGAGCCTGCGTTACGCCGTCGGGACGCTTATGGGGGTAATCTCTGCTGAGTCCCAGCACAAGCCCGGAGGCTATCCACGTTTTATAGCACATGTTGTCGTTGGTTTGGATAACGATGTTTGGCGTAAAGCCTGCACGCTTGCAGGATCTTATGAGAATGTTATGCAGATTGCTCTGCTCGCCGAAGGTGATAAAATGCTGATTGTAAAGCTGCTTCAGCGTGAGCTGTTTTTCGCAGAGAGGACTGTTTATGGAAGCGATTATCCGGAGACGCAGACTGCAAAGCTCAAACTTCTCGTATTCCTGATAGGTGTTTGTCTGGTCGTCGATGATTATATCGTAGTTTTCGTAATCGTTGTCCGAAAAATCAAAGCCTGTTTTAAACCCTATCATGGGATTTTTTGTTTTGTACTCAATAATATTTTCGGTGATAGTGTTTCGCATTGCGCGGACCAGCAGTGTTATCTCGCGTTTGTCTGAGGACGCGGCGGTGGACAGGCTGTTTACCGCGGAGTCGAGCTCCTCGAATATGACGCACAGGGATTGCTGCAGTCTTTTGCCGTTGTCGTTTAATACTATCCTGTTGCAGGATCTGTCAAAGAGGGAACAGCCAAGCTCCTTTTCAAGTCTTTTTACCGACGCTGATACCGAGGTGGGCGGAACCATGTATTTCTCCGCTGTTTTTGCAAAGCTTTCTGTCTTGGCGCTGTCAAAAAAATAGTGTAGCTGTAATAGTTCCATTTTCTTGCTCCTTTATACCGATATTTAGCTTTACCCGGGGGGCTATTATATTATAGCATACTTTTAAAGTTAGCGCAACCCCTAATTTATTATATTGTTGACATTTGTGTAAAAAGCGAATATAATATTTGCAAGCGGATAAATAGCGGTAATTATAAAGGAATATTAAATCTGAACAGGAGAATCAACAGTGAAAAAGATCAAGATGATATTGATAGGAGCGGGAAACCGCGGTACTACATATGTAAGGCATGGAGCTGAGAGCTGTCCCGAATTTGAGCTTGTGGGCGTTGCCGATCCCGATCCCGTAAGAAGAAATTATATAAAGGATAAATTTTCTTTGCCCGACATCGCTTGCTTTGACAGCTGGGAGAAAATATTGGATCAGCCAAGAATGGCGGATGCCGCCATCATCGCGACGCAGGACAAAATGCACGTTGAGCCTGCGATGAAAGCAATTTCCCTTGGATATCATCTGCTTTTGGAAAAGCCCGCCGCGCCTACGCCCGAGGAATGTATGAAGATCGCAAAGGCGGCGAATGAGAAGGGCGTTGAGGCGGTGGTCTGCCATGTATTGCGCTTTACTCCCTTTTTTCGCACTCTTAAGCAGATAATTGACGAGGGAAGATTGGGAAGGATCATCAATGTTATACATCTTGAGGGAGTGGGACATATACACCAGAGCCACAGCTATGTGCGCGGAAACTGGCGCAATGAAGCGGAAAGTACGCCTATGATACTTGCCAAGAGCTGTCATGATATCGATATTATTCAATGGCTTTTGGGAGAGAAATGCACACGCGTGCAGAGCTTTGGTTCTCTGAGCTATTTCAAATCGGAGAACAGACCCGAGGGCGCACCCGAATACTGCTATCAGGGCTGTCCCGAAGAAAAGCAATGTCCCTACAGCGCATTGAAGATATATAACAAGGAAGTAAATCCTTCATATGTGGCAAGAGCTACAAAAAAGCATGACGCCACGGAGGAGGATATCCGCCACACACTGACCGCCACAAATTACGGCAGGTGCGTGTTTGGGTGCGATAACGACGTGGTAGATCATCAGGTGGTGAATCTGGAATATCAAAGCGGAGCTACCGTTTCCTTTACCATGAGCGCGTTCAATGAGGGCGGCAGAAGGATACATATTATGGGTACAAAGGGAGAGCTTCGCGCGGCAATGTCGGACGAGGCAGTGACTCTGTTTGAGTTTGAGACAGGAAAGACGACAATGATCAAGGTTGCCGACGCGGTGCTTGATGAGGAGATCACAGGCGGACACGGAGGAGGAGACAGAGGGATCATCCGTACATTCTGCTCTTATTTGAGCGGCACTTACAGCGGTAATTCCGTTACGGATATTTCCACTTCTATGGAAAATCATTATGTGACCTTTGCGGCGGAGGAATCGAGACGCGAAGGAAGTGTAATTTCCATGGAGGATTATATGAGCCGCTTGAAAAAGACGGTTAATATAAATATTTAGCATATTTTCAAAAGCAGTGTACCCCCCAACTTCATATGTTGTTGACACGTTTGTAAAAAACATATATAATTAAGTGTAGAATATGTCCAATCATATAGCCAATATAAACGCTTAAGTTTAACAAAACAGCTATATAAGGATTTAATATTTTCCTAAGGGAAAATTTAAATAAAAATAAAAAATGGAGGTTTTGTATGAGAAACAAAACAAGACTTGTTCGGATCGCGTTGCTTATGCTTTCGCTGGCGCTTGTTCTGGCGGTATTTGCCGGATGTAAGGGCGACGGAGGCGATACCGAGCAGAGCATGGACGGAGTGATAGGAACTTCGGGTGATGATATTTTGTACGACAAGAACGGCTACAAAATGGATTCCCTGCCGGAGATGAATTTCCATTCCGACGAGGTCAACATTCTTTGCTGGAATTCCGAGTATTCGGAATTTGAGGTAGAGTATGGAAACAACGTAGTGGACAATGCCATCTTCTGGAGAAACGAGACAGTTGAGAGCCGTATGGGCGTAACGCTTGTCTTTGAGGAAACTCTCGGAAGCGTTAAGTACTGCGGCGACTATAAGACCAAGGTGCTCAATGCGTACAACGGCGGCGAATATTGGGATATTATCGCGTCTTATACGAGAAGCACAGCGCTCTGCGCAAGCGCGGGTCTGCTTATGGATCTGAGCGGTATTAAAGACAGTTACCTCGATTTTGATGAGCCCTGGTGGTCTCAGGACGTAATTGAAAACACAGCGGTCGGCGATACCTTCTACTTCTGTACAGGTGACGTATCCACCAACCTTATTCAGATGACATATTGCATGTATTTCAATGCCGATATGCTCAAAGACAGAGAGCTGGAGTCTCCCTACTCCCTGGTTGAGAAGAATCAGTGGACACTTGAATCCATGCTCAATCTCAACAAGAACATATACAGTGACCTTAACGAAAACGGTGTTGCCGATGTTGAGGACCGTCTGGGTATCGTAGGTTCTTACTACGCGTGGCCCGCAGTTCTTCATGGATGCGATATTCCGATAGTTGCAAGAGATGCCGCAGGCGGATTTGTAATGGATGACACCTACAAGGGCGAGAAGGCTATCAATGTAATGACCAAGCTTTCCGACGCTATCACCAACAACATCGCGTTTGTTGACGCAAGCATAGACGGCTTCCGCGCCGGCAAGGCGGCGTTCTTTATAACCGAGAGCGCGGCGGGACTCAATGATCTTGCGGACGTAAGCTTTGAGTACGGATGCGTTCCGCTGCCAAAGTATGACAGCGATCAGGAGACATATTACTCCACCATTCGTCAGCCAATAACACTTTACGGTATCATGGCGAACGTACCCGAGAGCCGCATGGCAGAGGTTACGGGAACACTTGAGTGCCTCTCCAGCGAGGGCTACCGTCAGACCACACCCGTTATCTTTGACGAGTGTATGAAGTATCTGCGCGCAACATCTGCTGAGATGAGTGAGATGCTCACACTTATCCGTGACACCGCTTGGTTTGACTGCGCGAGAATCTACGCACAGGAGACAAAGTATGTCTGCGATATGCCCGGAAGATGTCTTGAGAACAGCGAGACATGGGAAGGCTACATCAATGACAAGCTCCCCGAGGTAGAGGCGAACATCAAGGCTCTGAGCGCAAAGCTCCTCGGCGTTGCAAACTAATAATTTCATCGGGGGATAAAAATGAAAAAAGCTATATCTTTGATACTTGCCTGTATCTCCTTGCTCTTGCTGAGCGTTCCCGCAATGGCGTGGACAACCCCCGCTGTGGAGGTTCCGCAGAGCAACGGAATGACATATGAGCAGATATACGCCGAGCTTGAGGGTGACGCGGCGTATGACTGGAGCGGCGCGGTTACCGTTGCGGGAACTAACTACGGCGCATATGAGGGCGTGGGCGAATTTAAAATAACACACGCGGGAGATTATCTGTACATATACACAAGGATGACTCCTCCCTATGCTTACCGTACACAGGTAGAGAAATTTATTTACGTTGACCTTACTCAGGGCGACAACAAGGTGGATTACATTATGATCACCAAGCCCAATTACGGTCCTTATGTGCTTGACGGAACAAATATATCCTACTATAAAGAGGGTGTCGTTGACAGAGCGCGTCAGAACGACGAATGGGGACCCGGCTATAACGCCACCGTAAACAAGGATAGCGGTCTTGCGGCGGGTATCCTCTTCGGACGTAACGAGTACAGCAACAAGAACAGCGAGGACGCTATCTTCCATATCGCGGTACCGCTCAGCGAGGCGAACAAGACGGCTCTCGCAAACGGTTCCTGCAATATCGGCGTGGGCTTTGCCTACATCCAGTGCAAGACAGCGGGTGCTGAGAGATACTACACCAACTGCGGCGAGTTCACTCTTGACAACGCCGACAACGTAGGTAACGATTTTTACGACGATATAACAGAGGATAAGCTTACCACTGTTACCCTTAAAAAGGGTACGAATACCACAACTCCCGATAATGTTATCGGAAGCGCGGACATCGCCGAGGTAACTCCCGAGCAGATCGCCGCTCAGATGAAGGCGTGGGTAGAGGCGGACAGAAGCCGCGCCTATGACATGGCTCTTGAGGATCTTACCGTAAATATTATTGGAGACAGTTACTTTGCGGGACACACCATGGGTAATGATTACGTATGGCCCAAGCTTCTTTCTGACAAATACTATTGGAAGTTCAAGAACTACGGCATGAACGGAGGAATGGTATCAAGCTATGCTCCCACCGTTGATCCCACTCCCATGGTTGACCGTTATAAGGGCATGGCGGATAACGACGCAGACCTTATTATCGTAGACGGCGGACGCAATGACTATAACAATGAAGTACCGCTGGGAACAGTGGACAGCACCGACCCCAAGACCTTTATGGGAGCGCTGAATGTTCTCATTGACGGTCTGCAGGAGAAGTACCCCGACGCTATGATAATGTTTACAACTGTCTGGAACTTTGGCGGTACAAACGACATCGGACTTAAGTCTGCGGATTATGCCAACGCCATGATAAGTGTCTGCGAGGCACAGGGAGTATATTGCTTCAAGGCAAACGATCCCGCTGTTTCGGGCGTTGACATGACAAGCGAGACATTCCGCTCTCAGTATTGCCTGACCAATACAGATGTTTCCCATCTCAATATGAACGGAATGAAGCTTGTAATGCCCAAATTTGAGGAGTTTATAACAGCCTCTTATGCCGACTTTGTGGCTAATAAGTCCACAGTACCCTCCGTTCCGAGCGACACGAATGCCGAGGAAACGACCGCGGGCGACTCGGATGTGGAAACAAGCGGCGATGTTCAGGCGACTGACACCAACAGCACTGATGACGCGGAGGGCGGATGTAATTCTTCCATCGGCGGCATGGCAATGGTGATGGCTGTTGTGCTTATTGCGGCGGCATGCTTTGGAAAAGCAAAAAAGACCTCCGAAAAATAAAAAAATCAAAGGAGAATTGACATGAAAAAAATTATTTCTATTTTACTTGTTTGCGCTTCGCTCTTTGCGTTAAGCGTACCTGCAATGGCTTGGACAGCGGCATCTCCCGCTATTGAGGTCGCGCAGGGAGACAGAATGACTGCGGAGCAGTTGAATCCCGAATACAGTGGAGCTTCTTATGTGTGGAATAACACAGTAGCGGGAACGGCAGTGAATGGTTATTCTACCAATGGAGACTCATTTGCCGTAGCTCATGATGGCGATTACTTGTATATAAAAACGACTATGAATTATTTGAAAAAATACAATAGTGATTATACAAACGCACATCAACACGCCGAAGAATTTATATACGTTGACTTTAATACTGCGGATAGTGAAGTTGATAATAAAATTGTTTTAAGAGTGCATTACGCTGCTTACAGTGAAGATGATGATTTAGATGGCAAGTATACAAATCATTTAACATATGATAAACTGACTTTGCAGGATAGAGGTTGGTCCGGTGCATGGGGACCTAAGATTTATGCTTCTGTAAACAAAGCGTCAGCCATGGAAAATGGTATTTTAATCGGAAGAAATGACGATATAGCGTCTGACAGTACCCCTGCGGTTGCAATTTATCACATTGCTGTGCCTTTGACTGAAGATGTAAAGGATGCTATCGCAAACGGTTCGTGCGATATAGGTATAGGATTTGCCTATGTACAGCTTAAGGCTGGATTCAACGCTTATTTTACTAACTGCGGTGAATTTACTTTGGATGATGAAAAAGATATAAGTAATGATTTCTATGCTGTATCATCTGACAACCTGACTACTGTTACACTCAATGGCAAAAAAACAGACACCGTAACCAAAATTGCCGGTGTGCAGGCAACTGCAGTAGAGAATGATGAATATACACTTCGTTTGGTTGGATTGCTGAATACCCAAAACCTTGCAAGCGAAAATATAGGATTTAAGCTTTCCACTGACAATAAGACTCTTGATCCCATAGCTTGTGGTACGGTATACAAGAGTATTATTGCAGACGATAATACATGTCATGCTTGGTGGCTCGGTGGAGATTATCTGTATTGTATGAAGCTGACGGGTCTGAAAGTGAATACCACATATACCTTCTACGCAGTAGCTTACCATATGGAAAATGGCGAACAGGTAGGAGACACATATAAGATCACTGTCAGTGGTAACACAGCAGCTGATATTACTGTTGAAACTGTTGCATAATGGATCAACGGATAATAATTCCGGCAGAGGCGTCCTTTGAGGAGCGCTATACCGCGTCGGAATTGCGGGCGGCGATAGCCGAATATCAGGGAATAACTTCCGAAATAATATGCGACAGTGGGGCGGACGGCGATATATACATCGGCGATGCGGATATGCCCGAGGGTGACGGATATGTGATCCGCTCCGAGGGTGATCGCGTATACATATGCGCGGGCTCTGCCTACGGCTACGAGGCGGCAATGTCGGCTCTCCGTGAGGAGCTGCGGACAAAGGAATCGCTTGACGGTATTACATCGTTGTCGGGCGACGGCGTTTCTCTGAGGACCTGCGGAGCAAAGCGGGCGGGTCGGGTACGTTATATGAACTATAACGTATACGGCTGGAACAACAAAAAGGCAAACACCACGCCCGCCGAGCGTCAGCCCTTTCAGCTCAGCCTGCTGAGATCCTACAATGCCGATATACTTGCCTTTCAGGAATTCGGCAAGCATTACCGCAAGCAGGAGTTCCTTGGTGGCTTGGAGGCGCTTGGTTATACCGAGGTGGGAAACGGCGAGCTGCGCAACGAAAAGGGAACTAACCTCACCCCCCTGTTTTACAGAGCGGACACCTTGAAGGTAGTCGCGTGCGGATACAGACTGTTCGGCGGTGCTAACGACGTAAGCTCCAAATCGGTAACATGGGCGGTATTTGAGCGCAATGACGACAAAAAAAGATTTATCGCCATGTGTACTCACTTTATGTGGAATGATCCCGAGCTTGAGGCGGGAGTTGCCAATAAAACCAGGTGCTCAAATGCCGTAGAGCTGACAGAGCTGCTGGCGGATATCCGCGCGGAGCACGGCAATTTGCCGATGATAGTCGGAGGCGACCTCAACTGCAGCTACGGCAGAGGAGACACAGAGCCGCTTGACATACTCGCTGAGAGCGGTCTTGTGAGAGTACAAAGCGCGGCTGACGATTCGGGATGCGCGCTGAACTCCGTCAACGGTCACGGCGCGTATGCCGTATGGGACACGGAGGCAGAGCTGTTCATCACCTGTCCCTCCCATTCCTCAAAAAGCGGCGAATGGTCTATAGACCATGTATGGCAGGACGGACTGTTGGTGGAGCTTTTCGCGACAGTTACCGACAGATACGCTTGTCTCTCCTCGGATCACAGTCCGAAGATAACGGATTTTTCCATTAATTAATTTAATCTAATCTTTAATTGAACGGAGAATAAAAATGAAAAAGAAATATATTTGTCCTATAGCAGACGCAAAGATCTTTGATATGCAGGATATAATCACCGCGTCACTGGCAACGAGCGCTTACAGTGACAATGATATCACAGGTATAAGTATAGACGATCTGATGAGGCTCTGATGATGCGGAAACACACTGTATATAGTTTGATCTGCGTCATTCTTGCGATGGCTATGACAGCCGTGTGTCTTGTCGGTTGCTTCGGTCAATCAGAATATACGGGAGAAACGGTGGGCGGTACGTCCACCGATTCTTCCGATTTTGCGGGAAGTTCTCTGACGGTGGTTGAAAACGGTCAGAGCGACTACAGCATTTACTATGCGTCCTCTCTTTCATCGGATGACGCATTTGTATCCGTCATCGGCGCTATGTCCAAGATGATAAAGAACGGCACGGGAGTACTGCTGCAGATGTCCACGGACAGATACTACAGTGATGTGCTTGCCGACGAGCCCGCCATACTTGTGGGCGTTACACAGTGGGCAGAGTCACAGCAGATAGCCGAAACGCTTGAAAAGATGAACGACTACTATATCGGCATTGTCGGTAACAAGGTCGTTATCTGCGGAAAGAGCGCGGAGGCGTGCACCACGGCGGTACAGTATTTTATGAACAATATAATGTCCGCTCAGATGAAGGCGGGGAGTACTCTCACCGTTTCCTCTGCCCACACCGTCCATCAAAGGGTAAAATACGGAATAGGCAGTGTCAAGATATTGGGTACGGAGCTGTGTGAATACGACATGGTCATTCCCAAGAACGCGGATGTAAATGAACACTTTTTTGCCTACAGTCTGAGATACTGGCTGATGAACAATTACGGTGTACTTCTGAATATTTCGGATGACTCCGGCACGGCAGGGGAGCATGAGATACTGATAGGAAATACCTCCCGTTCCTCCTCGCCCCCCGGGAAGAATGAGTACAGCGTAAAGGCATCGGACGGTAAGCTGGAGCTTTCGGCAAACGGTTTTGCCGCGTATGACGAGCTTTACGATTATGTAACAAAGACGCTCATTCCCTCCGGTGGTAATAAGGACTACACGGTCTCCGAGCGTTCGGATACAGTTGACGCCACCGAGGGCTTTGAGCGCAGAACGGAAAGCACTCTTGCAAGCACAGGCGACATCCGCACCATGTTTTACAACATGTACGGATGGGAGAGCTACAGCGAGAGCGTGCGTATGAGAATGCAGCTTGAGATGCTTGAGGCGTATTCTCCCGATGTGATCGGTTTTCAGGAATTCAGCTCCAACGTCAGAAGCGGCAGTCTGATAAGCAAGCTGACAGAGCTGGGCTAGTCCGAGGTAAGGGTCAACGGAGTTTCATCCAATTTTACTCCCCTGTTTTACCGTTCCGATAAGCTTGAGATCGTGGATAGCGGATACCTGCTTTATGAGGGGTTGAATGACGTGAATTCCAAGTCGGTGACCTGGGCTGTCATGCGTGTGCGCGCTACGGGCAAGTGCTTTATTGCCATGTCAACTCACTTTTACTGGACAAGTGATCTTGAGGGAGACGCGGCGCGCCTTTCCGAGGCGGGACAGCTTTTGGAGCTTATCGGTACTATACGCTCAAATGCCTCCTATGCCGAGCTTCCTCTCATAGTGGGCGGCGACCTCAACTGCACTGTTTCCTCCGCCCCTGCCGATATACTCCGTGGTGGCGGTCTGGTATCCGCATGGGATGAGGCTGCATTGAAGAACGATTCATCGGGACATCACAAGGATGCTGAGTACAGCACTCTCTATGAGACCTATATCTCATGGAGCCGTCCCACAAAAAAATATGCCGATTCCATTGACCAGGTATGGAAATACGGCAATATTACAGTAAACGGTTTTGCAACAGTGACCTGCACCTATGCGCTTATCGCCTCCGATCACTGTCCCGAGATCGTGGATATTTCATTTTAAATTCAGCATTTCGTATCCCGAAATACGAGTAAATAAGTCAAAGGAGATGTATAAAAGGATATGATAGATACAGGATCGGCAGAAGATAAGGGCACATCGGTATCTCTTGATGGAAAAAGTGTTATCTTTATAGGTAATTCCTTTGTCCATTACAGTCAGACCGTGTTCAAGATAATTCAGAAGGTACTCGGTCAAAAGGAACGCACGGGCGATAAAGGCTATTTTTATCAGCTTTGCCGAGCCAACGGAGAAGAGGTGGAGGTCACCTCGTGGACCTTTGGGGGACACACTCTGGATGATATGTTTGGTGGAAACTGCTGTGCGGATCGTGGATGTGACGGGGTGGATCACCTGAGCTATCTGACAGAGCGCAAATTTGATTACGTTGTGATCTCGGCGGGAAGCAGAGGCTGCTCCGATGACAAGTTTGCGGAGAATATAGAAAAAATAACAAATATCTTCCGCGGTGAAAATCCGAACGTAAAATTTGTTTATCTCTGTAATGTGGCATCCTACGGGATATCAGCGTACAGGGTAAGGCAGAAAAAAATTCTGAACAGCCTGAAGGGGCTTGAGGATAAAGGCATTACCGTTGTTGACTGGGGCGGCTTGGTATCCGATATCATTACGGGAAGAACAGCCGTTCCCGATGCCGTTATGAGCTATGATAAAAACAGCTTTATAATCAGTAAGACCGAGGAGGACGGATTCCATCCCAACCTTTTGTCGGGATACATAACGTCTCTTATGCTGTACTGCGCCATCACGGGCAAGCGCGCCGAGGGACAGGACTATTCCTTTTGCGGCGATACTTCGATTGAGCCGAGATTTGACCTTGAGGCATACCGCAAGAAGAATTATTGCTATAACGGCGCTACTACCAATTTCCCTGAGATATTTGCGTCCCCGTCGGACATGCGGGGAATACAGCGGCTTATAGACCGATATCTCGCCCGAAGGTCTTACAGGACATACAATTATTGAGCAAAGAGGTTTTGATTATGTTTGTGGTGTATGCACACAGGGGCGCAAGCGAATACGCGCCCGAAAATACTATGAGTTCCTTTTATCTGGGACTTAAGCTGGGCGCTAACGGCATTGAGACCGACGTGCGCCGGACCAAGGACGGAGTTCTGGTGCTGTTTCATGATAAGACTCTGGAGCGTGTGGTCGGAGAGACGGGAGGCGTGGGAGACTATACCTATGCGGAGCTTCTGGAGATGAGGGTCAGAAATTACAAGACGGCAACCGAGGATATTATTGTGAGGTTTGAGGACTTCTTGCGTTATTTCGGCTTCCGCGACATTAATTTTGCCATCGAGCTTAAAGAGCCGGGAACGGAAAAAGAGGTTCTTGAGCTTCTTGAAAAGTACAATATGCGGGAAAAAACAGTGGTGACCTCCTTCAAGTTTGAGTGTATCAGGACATTCAAGGCGTTGTGTCCCTCATACAGGGTGGGACACCTTGCCGCTGATTTTGATGACGAAGCTATTGCGAGAATGAAGGAGATAGGCGGAGAGCAGCTGTGTCCGCAGGCGGAGAATGTTACCGCAGAGAAGGTATCGGCGTGGCATGAGATGGGTTACAGTGTACGGGCGTGGGGCGTTGCCGACGTTGAGCTGATGAAGCTTGCGTATGATAGCGGCGTTGACGGAATGACCGTCAATTTTCCCGATCTGCTTGTTTCCTACGCGATAGCCAAACAGTAATATTCTCGCGCAGGTATTTTTACGAAAAAACAAATTTTCTATTGCAAAACAGCGGTGTTTGTAGTATAATTGCAAATATACAAAATACAGTATAGGGAGAGCTTTAAAAATGAGATTTGATATACGCAGATCCGCCGAGGAGAAGCTGCTGGTCGTTGCGCACAGAGGAGTTTTCGGCGGCAATATTCCTTGCAACACCATTGCATCCTATGAGATCGGTCTGAAGCAGGGCGCGGATATGATAGAGACAGACGTGAATATTACGGCTGACGGAGCGCTGATAATTTTCCATCCCGGTATGGAACGCGCTCATCTCGGCATTTCCGAAAAGCTTACGGAGCTTTCATGGAATAAGGTATCGGAGCTAAAATATCTGAATATAGATAGGGTTCCCACCCAGTTTGGAATAGAAAGATTTGATGATCTTCTTGAGCATTTCAAGGGAAGATGCTTTATCAATGTGGATAAGTTCTGGGGCAATCCCGAGGCGATATACAGGGCTATAAAAAAGCATGATATGCTTGATCAGATCGTTGTAAAAGCGCCACCCACACCGGAGGTGCTGAGCGTTCTTGAGGAGCTTGCTCCCGATCTTGCCTATATGCCCGTTGTAAGTCGTAGCTTTGACGGACATGAGCAGCTGTCGGGCAGAGACATCAACTACGTTGGAGTTGAGGTACTGTTTTATGATGATACCGACGATGTGGCATCAGAGTCTTTTATTGAGAGAATGCACAAGGACGGCAAGCTGGTATGGGTGAATTCCATCATATACGACTGCAAAAGGCAGATAGCGGCTGGGCACTCGGACGACACGGCGCTTACCGTATCGGAGGACGAGGGCTGGGGCTGGCTTGCTGACAGAGGCTTTGATATGATACAGACAGACTGGCCCATGATGCTCATCGATTACCTGAAGAGAACGGGAAAATATTACAGATAACAGAATATAACGCGTTTTGGAATAATGATATTGTAATCCCAAAAACAAACAGAGCAAGAATAGAAGGATCTCTCCTTTTACTCTTGCTCTTTCTGTTTTTGTATAAGCGCTTTAATATTATTAATCGTTATAAAATATTACGTCGCGTGTTTTCCGGAACTCACCCGGAGTCATGTGACATTCTTTTTTGAAAGCGCTGCTGAATTTGCTGGTCTTGCTGAATGCCAGCGCCTCCGATATCTGCGCGATACTTTTGTTGGTGTTGAGAAGCATGTATTTTGCCTCGCTTATTTTCAACGATATATAGTAGGAATGAGGGGTGTGCTGAGTGTAGGTTTTGAAAAGGTGATTGAAGTGTGATTGGCTGTAGCCGATATGCGCCGCAATATCGTTGACCGAAATATTTTCGGTAAGATGCTCCTGCATATACCTGATAGCCTCAAAGAGCGCAAGCTGATGGGGCGACGGAGCTGTGGGCAGATGCGAGTCATTGCGTCCCTTTTGAGAGAGAAATGTAAGGAAGGACAAAAGGTTGAGATATGCCTGCATTTCAAAGAGAGGATCGTTTTTGTTGATGTAATCGGAAGTGATCTTTTCCCACATTTTTTTAGTTTTCTCATCCGCACGTGTGTGATTTGGAATGTTTTCGAGCATATACTCAAAGTTCGAGTTCTTCTCGTCCGCGCTTACGATGAAATAAAAAAATTCGGTCTCGGCTTCAATGCCTATATTGAAACGGCTGCTCCGTATGTCGCCGGGGCGGTTAAAGGTAACGGTGTCTTTTTCTATGGGATATGATACTCCGTTGATCGTGGTCTCACCGTAGCTTTTGCGGTGATATTCGATCTCATAGGTAAGCACAAATCTTGACGGTGTCTTCTTTTGCTTTCGGTAGTTATGCCATGTGCCGTTTCTTATTATGATAATTTCGGGAATTTTCATATATTCGCTCCTTTTTTTTGTGGCATGTTCGCTTGGAAATTCGTGGTTTTAGGATATATAAAACATGAAGAATCGTTGTTTTTGGGGGTAAAAAAGCACAAAACGGGAGTTTTTTTAGTCTTGAATTTGTGATATCATATATATAGTATACAACGCATAAGCGATTTTGTCAAGTAAGGAGAATAAAAATGCCTTTTGTACAGGTAAAACCGAAAGAGATCAACATGAATGAAGAAGTAGTTGTCCCGGGACACGCGCCCAGTGTGCTTCCCGCCGATAAGAGGTGGAAGCTTGTCTGGAACGACGAGTTTGACGGAAACGCCCTTGATGAGAGTAAGTGGAACTACCGTCTCAACTTCTGGGGCTATCGTTCGCCGGCATTTACCACCGAGGGAGTGGAGGTAAGTGACGACACTCTTAAGATACATCTTCTCCGCAAGGGAGATGATTTCTGTTCCGCTCATCTACAGACAGGAGGTCTGACATTTGATAATCCTCGTGACGGAACTTCCAAAAAGTTCTGGCCCTTTGGAGCAAAGGATGAGTTCAAGTTTATGCACAAATACGGATACTATGAGATCCGTTGCCGTCTGCCGAGATGCGACGGGTGGCACTGTGCCTTCTGGCTTCAGTCTCCATCCATAGGCGCTCATCCCGATCCTGCCGTTGCCGGAGTGGAATGCGACATCATGGAAAACTACCGTCAGCACAAGTTCGGCACTATGGTGTGCGGATGTGGCTGGGGCGGATACGGCGCCGAGGGCAAGTGGGCAGGTCACTATGAGTTTCCGCTTGAAGAGACGGATGACGGCTGGCACAATTACGCGGTACACTGGACTCCCGAGGGATATACCTTTTACGCGGACGGCAAGATAGTCGGCAAGCAGATGGCGCCCGAGTGCGCGGTATCGCAGGTTGAGCAATTCCTGCTGGTTACGACTGAGTGCCATGGCTATAACAGAGTATTCAAGGCTCAGGGCGAAGCGGGAGAGGTTACGGCAAAGGGATGCTGTGCGGGCGAGCCTGTACCCGAGCTGTTTGAGGCAACCCTTCCCGATGTCTTTGAGGTTGACTATGTGAGAGTCTTTGATGAGATATGACATACACGCTTTATACATTAATACATAAGGAGAGAAAAGGATGAAAAAGCGAATTTTAGTCTTTCTTCTGTGTATCTGCCTGCTGTTGCCTATGGCAGGCGCGTGTAATGACACGGGAGATCATCCCGCGGATACCACCGATACGCAAGAGGCACCCTCGACAGAGGAGATCATCGGCGACCCGAATCTCAGACTTGTCAGCTTCAATGTGCGCATGGATCTGAATACAACAGTCCTGGGTACGCTCGACGCCCTGTCAAAAAACCGTGTGCAGGCTGTGCGCGAGCAGATACTTTCCTATGATCCCGATGTTATAGGACTTCAGGAGGACGTACAGAATTGGGTGGATAACATCAACATAAGCGGGGACGTATATGCACGTTATATTCCCGACGTAAAGATGGACTCATCAACTCACGAATATTTGTCTATCTACGTAAAAAAGGGTATCACGGTTAAGGCTCACGGTTGGAAATGGCTGACGTCCGACGGAACAAATCAGACAGTGGCAGCGACCTACGCGGAGCTTACGGACGGTGACGGATACTACGACATGGACGCGTTTGCGCTTATGGATATCGGCATCGTCAATGACGCGGGACTTAAGACCACATATGTCGACAGAAATGATAACAACAAGAGCTACGGTAACAAGCTGGCGGCGAGAATAATGAATTACGTGGTGCTTGAGGTCAACGGCAAGGATGTTATTTATGTAAACGCTCATTTCCAGCACCGCGGCTACAGCGAAGGAGAATATACCGATCATCCGCTGTACATGCTCCGCTATTGCGAGAGAGGCTTGCAGTATGAAATGGTAAAGGCGCAGATAGAGGAGCTGAAAAAGACATATACGGATGCGTCTGTTATTATGTCCGGCGACTTCAATGACGGATCTACAAGCGGATTTTTCAAAAACGTGGAAAAGTATCTTTTCGACAGCATGGAGATCGCCAAGCAAGGCAGTAAGCTGGAGCATAGCTGGAATTCCGCGTTTGATATCAGCAAGCAAGGTCAGGGGTATGTATCCGATAAAGAGAATAAGCTCAACGGAAGGATAGATTTCTGTGTTGTGTCCGAGGAGCTTAAAAACAGAGTCATGCTATATCAGGTGGGAAAGGTAAAATGGACACTTGCTCTGGCGGAGGGAACTCAAAAACAGAATGTGGACGTTTATCCTTCGGATCATCTTCCTGTCATCGTGGATTTTGCTATCGGTTGATGTAAAAAAATAAAATAAAAAGGAGAAAAGTTTTTATGAGAAAGATCAAAGTTCTGGCGTTAGCGCTTGCGGTGCTTATGTTGATCCCCATTATCGTGTCATGTAAGGGTCCGGATGAGGGAAGCTCCAATACGTCCCCGGGAACGGTTGAGACCCATGATGACAGACTGCCTCTTAGTGTTGCCGCTGAGGACAACAAGGGAAAAGATATAAAAATACTTTTACCCACTCACGATACTCTGGACTATGCCAATGAGGCAGGCGGAACGGTTGTAAGTCAGGCGGTCTTCGGAGTAGACGCTCAGGTGAAAGCCCATCTTGGTATCAACATGTCTTATACTCAGCTTGACGGCAACTGGGCAACAAGAGCGACGTTCAATAACCGTTTGCTCGCCATGGCGATGGACAGCACCGCGGAGTTCGACCTTATCATGGCGGAGACCAGCGCGTCCTATGGATATGCCCTCAAAAACGGACTCGTTCTTGATCTGACAACTGTCGAGGTGCTTGAGACGGATAAGCCCTGGTATCTTTCGGACATGCTTAATACCTACGGTATCAACGGCAAGCTTTTCGGTATCAGAAGCGACGCGTCTCTGACAGACTATTCGGGTATGGGCGCTGTCTTCTTCAATGAGGAAATACTTGACAACCACGGTCTTGACAATATTTACGATCTTGTTGAGGCAAATAAGTGGACGGCTGAGGTCATGTTCGGCATGGCAAAGAAGGTTGGCGGAGCTGCTGACGGCGGTGTGGGCAATCTTGCCTCGGATACCTTCGGATATGTGGGACACTGCGTGGCGAGCCGCGGCTTTATGACAGCGTTCAACGCAAATGTCACCGAGAGAAGCACCAAAGACGGTAACATATATATGAAAGAAGCGGCAGGCGAGAGCTTTATTGAGATGTACGACTATCTCAGCTCCGTTTTTGAAAACAACGTATCAAATATGGTAGTTACGGTATCTGCGGATTCGGATGCCGGAAGAGGCGTATTTGAGGCGGGACGCTCGCTGTTCTACCACGGATTTTTGTCAACGGGAGAATTTTTCCGTGACAGTGATTTTGATTGGGGTCTTGCACCCGTGCCCATGTATAATGAGGAGCAGGGAAGATATTACACACCTGCGGGCGCATCGGCAATGATGATCATGATAATGAAGAACGCGGCTGATGTTGAGCTTGTCGGAAAGGTGATAGAGGTAAAATCCTACTATTCTCATTACGAGGCAGTGCCCGCATATTATGAGCAGACACTCGGACTTCAGTACGCAAACAGCCCAAGGCAGATGGATATGCTGGAGATAATCCGCGATACGTCCGTTCTGACCTATCTTGCGGCTATGTGTTCAAACATTACCCCCGATCCTTACAATATGTATCAGATGGATACCTATTGGAGAGATGATAAGGTACAGGGCTCTATCTCCACATACTATTCGGGAAATGTAACATCCTGGAACAGTCAGTTCGAGTCGCTTTACAAGAGCCTTTCATAAAGAGAGCTATGCGTAAAAACGCTCTAAAATAAATTAAATTCAGGAGGAAAATATGAAAAAAGTAATCGCATTCATTCTTACGGCAATTCTTGCATTGGGTATTGCCATTCCTGCCATGGCGGCAGACGCGCAGATCACAGCGGACATAGTAGGATATTCCGACGCGAGAGTGGAGCAGAAGGATCTTTCCAATATTCCCAGCGTTGCGGAATACATAGCAAATCCAGAGACCGAGGCAAAGGAATTCAAGATATCCACAGCTCTCGAGCTTACCGCTGTCAGCATAGCGGAGAGCCGCTTCAGCGGGATCACGCTCTATCTTGCAAATGACATCGATATGACAGGTGTCAACAACTTCAAGCCTATCGGAGGCGGCGCTTCCGAGGCAAACACAAAGCCCTTCAGAGGTACATTTGACGGTCAGGGCTATACAATTGATAACCTCGTGGTTGATTACGGAACTACTCAGCACGTAGGTCTGTTCGGAAATGTTCAGGGTGCAACCATCAAGAATGTTATTCTTGGAGAGGGCTGCTCTTTTAAGGGCGGCAACAGAACAGGCGGTATAGTCGGCGGTATTACCGGAGATAAGGGCATGAACACTACTGTTGATAACTGTTGGAACAAAGCAACCGTTGAGGGTACGAGCGCAATGATAGGCGGTATAGTAGGTTATTCCAGTGTTACGGGTGTAGGTTCATATAATGTTGCGGGACAAAAGGTAACGCAGGATGAGTTCAACGAGGCAACAGGCGTTTCCACTCATACAGTTACCAACTGCACAAATACCGGAGCGATAACCGCCGCTGCACGCGATGCGGGCGGTATCGTAGGTACATCCAATGTAAAGATCACTGTTACAAACTGCCGTAACGCGGGTGCTGTCGAATCCAAGGCTATGGATAAGAATACAAGGGGAACAGGCGGAATCATTGCGCGCTGTTACTCCACTCAGGCAACTGAGGCAAGCGTGATCAGCGGTTGTATCAATAACGGTAGTGTCAAGACAAACAACTATTATGTCGGAGCAATTATCGGAACTGCCGATTCTCATAAGGTAAGTGTTACCAACTGCAAAAACTTCGGTGCAATAACTACGGGTGCGGCGGCAGCAGACGGCAGCGCAAATGCAGTGTTCGGTTATGCTGTTCAGTCAGGTAATGTGACCGAGAGCGGAAACGAGGGTACAACATCGGCGGCAGAGGACGCAACGCTCGCGACAGCGCTTCTTGCGGATACTCTTATCAGCAAGACAGCATCTTCCGAAAACAATAACAATAATAACAACAATAACGGCAGTGCCGATACCGATAACAATAACGATAGTACAGATACAGGTAACAACAGCAATACCGAAACGGATGGCACCGCAAATACAACAGATAACGGTTCTGCTGCCACAGAAGGCGGAGACGGAACAGAGGCTGTAACAGATGAAGGCGGATGCGGATCAGCGATCGGCGCAGGCATTGTTATAATGACGGTACTTGCAGGCGCGGGTGCGGTAGTTTGCAAAAAGAGAAAGTAATATCCTTATAAAATCGGGGGGCGTACACCGCCCCTTGATGTGAATCAAAATAATTAATTAATAAGGAAAGAAATGAATATGAAAGAATATATTTCACCCGAGTGCACATTGATCTGTACACAAACGGAAGACATTATGGTGACATCGGGCGGTACGTTATCGCTTGATGACAGCAACGGCACAAGCACCGGTTACGGTGTTTACCAATGGCCGTTTTGACGGGGGGTAAGACGATGAAAAGAATTATATGTTGCTTAATACTTTGCGCAATGCTTCTCACTCTTCTTCCCATGGGAGTATTTGCGACTGACAGCGCGCAAAGAACACCGGTTTCCATGTCGTCATGGCTTGCCGGCACCAGCGGTTATACAAAAGATGATTTCGCGTCTATAGAGCTTACTATCGGTTCTGCGGATGAGCTTGCGGCATTCAACAGCTCTACAAGCCCTCATACTAATCTGAAGGGTGCATACATAAAGCTGACTGCGGATATCGACTATACGGGTAAAACGTGGAAGGGTATAATCTTTGACGGTACATTTGATGGTAACGGTCATACGGTTGCGGGAATCAATGTAACAAACTGCAAATCAAGTCCCGGTATGTTCCGTTTTGCAGGAGGTACTATCAAGAACCTGACATTGATCAATATTACTGTTGATGCGTCAGCGGAAAATACAAGCAGTAACGGCGAATCTGCTGCCGCTGTTGCAAATGTTGGTGCTATTGTAGGCTCACGAATGAACTTAAATGTTTATGACAGCGATCTGATTATCGATAATGTTCACATTATAAACGGTAATGTTAAGGGCGCAGGTCAGGTTGGCGGTATTATAGGCTCTGTGAACGCTGTTGCAAACGATACATCAAAAAATACATCAACGACTGTAACTATCAGCAACTGTTCTTTTAACGGAACTGTAAAAGGCACGAGTAATGTCGGCGGTATAATAGGATATTGTGTAAATGCGGGATCTGTATCTGTTTCAAATTGTAGTGTGAGTCTTGAAGGCGAGATGGGTACCTCGACAGCTGGTAGTATTATAGGTTTGGTAAATGCCAACACCACAGTCACAAGCTGTACTGTACTGCCGTCAGAGTATAATCCTTCGAATTATGCTAATTTGAAGAGTGGCTCAACAAAAACATTGAACGTATCGGATTGCACGTCAGATGTGAGCGCAAGTACACGCTACTACGGTATTCAGGACAGGGTGGTTGACGGACTTGTTGATTACCGTATGGTCGGAGTTCTTGATACAGAGGATCTCGGAGAGATAAATGATATAGGATTTTACGTAACCGTTACATATGGCGGAGTTACCAAGGCTCAGAAGGTATCCTGCAATACCGTCTACACATCTGTTCAGGGTGGCGGAATTACTTACACTACAAAGCAGACTCGGTCGGGTGAGACGGTGATCGACGGAGATTATCTGTATGTTCTGGTAATTGCGGGAGTTCCCGCAGAGGCTACTGTTTCCGCAACGGTAACTACTTATATGAGTGACGCTGACGGAAATATTTCTTGCGGAGCAACAAAGACCGAAACACTGACACAAGACTGATTATGAAAAAACTCAGAATACTCAGCTTCAACGTCCGCATGGATACCTATGACGTGGATGGCCACAAGGGCGGAACGGGGGAGCTTAACCGACAGTCAAAGAACAGAGTCCGGGCAGTGGCTGAACAGATACTGTCATTTCAGCCCGATATCGTCGGACTTCAGGAGGACGTCAATAATTGGGTGAACAATATATCTCTGGGGGAGGGATATACACGCTATATTCCCGATACTGTTCACAAAGCTCATACTATGGAATACTGCTCTGTTTATATAAAGAACGGTATTAAGGTAAAGCATCACGGCTGGAATTGGCTTACCTCGGACGGAACTAATTCCACGGTTGCGCTGACTTATGACGGACTTATTTCCGATGGAAAAATGACATCGGATGAGCTTGCGGCTCTGGGACATTATGAGGGCACAGGTCTTAAAAAGAACGGAATGCCAAGTCCCAATAGCTACAGCCTCGCTTCAAGACTTATGAATTATGTTGTGCTTGATATTGATGGAGAGGATATTATATATGTTAATACCCATCTCCAGCACAGGGGACACAACAACGGCAATTATGAGTCTAAGACTGATGTTGAAAAATTGCTTTTCAGGCTCAGGTTCTTTGAGCGCTGCGCTCAGATGCAGATGCTGCAAAGGCTTGTCGGGGAGCTTATGGTCGAGTATGGCACCGACAAGGTCATTATGACCGCGGACTTTAACGATGCTCCCAACGGCTTGGATTACGGTACGGGATGGAAAAATTTCTACAGTACCGTTACGGATAGCGGCTGGAACGATTCGGGACTGATCGCGAAAAAGACCGTAGTCAGTGACACTTGGAACAGCGCGTTCAGAGTCGAAACACAGGGACAGGACTATCAGGCGATTGACGGTAACAGCGGAAACGGAGACAGAATAGATTTCTGTTTTGTCAGCGACGCTTTGAAGGATAAGGTGGCTGAATATCGGGTTGGTGATTATGAGTACACTACCTCGGACGGCGTACACGTATATCCCTCCGATCATTTACCTATTATTACCGATCTTGTAATTTAATAAACTCTTCTCATGGGCGGCTCATTCCGCCCATGAGTAAAATTTTATATATACGAAATGGCTTTGATAGCAAAACCATTTCGTATGTGTGAAAATGTTATTGAATTAATAAAAAATAGCAAGAAAACAGAGGGATATTACGGCACAAATCGTAATAATATGTAATTTCGGCGTAATATTATGATATATCTCGGACAGAAAATGATCTATAATAATATAATGAGGAGGAATACCTCACATTATTTTTTATTAAATAAAAAGGAGAACAAAAATGAAGGTAACCGACATAAAAACATTCGTAGTGGATTGCTTCCGTACCAACTGGGTGTTCGTAAAGGTGTACACCGATGAAGGTATCACAGGTGTAGGAGAGGGAACACTTGAATACAAGGAGAAAGCCCTTGTGGGAGCAGTGGAGCATATCAAAGCTTATTTGGTAGGCAAAGATCCCCGTCAGATAGAAAAGCATTATCACGATATCTACAGAGACGCCTATTGGAGAGGCGGAGCTGTGCTTATGTCCGCATTGTCGGCAGTTGAGATGGCTCTGTGGGACATACTCGGAAAGTCTCTCGGAGTACCTGTATATCAGCTTCTCGGCGGCAAGGTAAATGAGGATTGCCGTATATATGTCAATGGCTGGTTTGCGGGAGCAAAGGAGCCGGAGGAGTTCGGAGAGAAGGCGGCAGAGGCAGTAAAGAGAGGCGTCACCGCTATGAAATGGGACCCCTTTGGTAAGAACTATCTGCAAATATCCAATCAAGACCTTGATAAAGCAATTCGTTGTATCGCCGCAGTGCGCGATGCGGTTGGAGATAAGGTAGACTTACTTATCGAAGCTCACGGACGCTTTGATGTTCCTACGGGTATCAAGATAGCGCAGGAGGTAGCCCCCTTCAAGCCTATGTTCCTTGAAGAGCCCGTACCTCCCAATAACCTTGAAGCGCTTGAGGCGGTAAGAGCAAAATCTCCTGTCGCTATATCAGCGGGAGAGAGACTTTACACAAGATTTGATTATAACGAATTATTCCGCCGCAGAGCCTGCGACTACATCCAGCCCGACATATCCCACGCGGGCGGTATTATGGAGCTTAAAAAGATAGCTGCTAGAGCTGAGGCAAATTACATACCCTTCGCTCCCCACAACCCCTCAGGTCCTATCGCAAACGCCGCAACACTTCAGCTTGCCGCATGCTGTCCCAACTTCTGCATACTTGAGATAATGTACAGCGACGTTGAGTACAGAAAATACATCACCGACGAAAATCTCATTTATGAGGATGGACGCATAAAGATTGGCGACCGCCCAGGTCTTGGTATCGAGCTTAACGAGGAGGAATGTCTCAAGCACCCATATGTTGAGCACAATCTCCGTCATTATACAGGCGCGCTGACCGACATCAGACCCGCTAAGACGGCATTCTATTTCTAACTTACTTTTTCTTTCGCGAAAGAAAAAGCTAAGCAAAAAGAAAGCAAAACCACAAAGCAAAATAATATTTTTCAAGTTCTTTGAAAGGGGTATGGGGAAAATCTTTCTTTTAAGAAAGTTTTCCTCAAAATAAAAAACAAAATGAAAACAGTACTTATAACAGGCGCTTGTATAAACACGGGCGTGGCAATAGTTGAGAAATTCGCGGCTGAGGGATATAATGTTATCTTTACGGGAAGAAGCATGGAAAAGGTACACGCCGCCGAAAGAGCGTACAGAGAGAAATTCCCCGAGGTGCAGATAGTTGGATATCACATCGATTCTCTGATTGACGAAAGAACGGTGGACGAGGATTCCGTAGAAAAAATGTTTGCGGACATTGACGCGAGAGGACTGTTTGCCGATACTCTCGTGCTTAACGCCGCGGATCAGGGGCTTGGACAGAAGATATTTGAGAGCCCTCTTACCGACCTTATGAAGGTGATCAATACAAACGTGGTATGGAATTTCTGTCTTTCCGAGCATGCCGCGAGAAGAATGAAGACACAGGGCGGCGGAAATATAGTGTTTGTAAACTCCAACACCGCCTACAGAGCCATACCCGACAGAGTGGCGTATGTGGCGTCCAAGGGCGGACAGCTCGGTCTTATGAGAGCCTTGGCGCTTGATCTTGGAAAGTATAACATCCGCGTAAACGCTGTGCTTCCCGGTATGATAAAGACGGACAGATGGGAAAAGAATCCCGAGTTTTACGCTAAAGTACCTTCGAGATTTACACCCATAGGTGATGTTGCTGTCGGAGAGGACATAGCGGACGCTGTCTACTACTTCGCCGCTCACGCGAGAAACACCACGGGAGCGGAGCTTGTTGTGGATGGCGGTAATACCATTCAGCTCTATCCAATAATTCCGGAGAAATAAATATGAAAATAACATGGCTTGGTCAGGCGGGACTGCTTTTTGAGACGGAGAATAAAAAAATAATGGTTGATCCATATCTTTCCGATAATGTGAAGAACTTTGAACCGAAGAATTACAGACGAGTTCCCGTTGATGAAAGTTTCCTCAGAATAAAGCCTGACATTATAGTTATCACACACGATCACCTTGACCATCTTGATAAGGAAACGCTGAAATACTATCTTACTGATGACGCGAAGTGTCTTGTCCTCGCTCCCAACGGAGGCTGGCAGGAGCTGCGCAAGTTCGGTGGGAACAGTAATTATGTTCTATTCAATAACGGTACGACTTGGACGGAAGATAAAATAACCTTTACCGCTGTCAAGGCGGAGCATTCCGATCCGTATGCGATAGGGGTTATAATTCGATCCGAGGGCAAAAATTATTATGTTACGGGCGACACGCTTTATAGTGAGCAGGTTTTTGAGAGCCTTCCCGACATAGAATATGAAGCGGTATTTCTTCCGGTAAATGGTGTTGGAAACAATATGAATATGACCGACGCGGCAAAATTTGCAAAAAGAGTAAACGCGAAATATACAGTGCCCATCCATATTGGGCTGTTTGATAACCTGACCGCTGATGGGTTTGAGTGTGAGAATAAGGCAGCTGCGAAAATTTATGAAGTGATAAAGCTATAGAGGCAAAAAAGTTTGTTTTTTAGGATGGTAAGCGATCATGAAAATAAGAGATTATATCTTGCGGGCGATGGCGGTGTTGGTCCTTGTATCGTGTTGTCTTATTGTTTCCTGCAATGAGCAAGTACCATCTCATACCGATACGGATACAGAGACAGAAGTGAACGTACAGCAAACGGATGATTTTAACAAGGATTCGGGAGCTGTGACAGATGCGATAACAGACGCTGTGGATAAGGACGAGACGGAGACGCTGAGTCTGAAATGGAATCTTGGATATGTGGCATCGTCGAGTCACGGCACAAAACCCAATCAGCTTGTGGCGGGCTCGGGAGGCGGTAACTATTCGTATACCGATGTATTTACAGTTCCAAAGGCAGGGACGACAATAACATTTACGGACGACAATACAAATTCAGGTGGAGATAACGGCTACGCATCCTCCAACGCATATGTGGTCTCGTCATGGAAAAAGGATGGAGAGCAATGGGTGCTCGATCTCGACAGCGCGAACTACGCCGGCTCAAGTACAGTGGTGTCCGATATCCTTATATCGTTTGATAACGGTGTTGCCACGTATTCGTATACCACAACGCTGAACAATGAAAGCCTGCGTCTTTGCTACCGTTCGGGAGAAACATCAGGCTTTCGACCCGCGGAGTATCCCGAGGTCAGGGCGGCCGTGACAGGGAAGCCCGGAACGGCACTTGGTAAGCTGGCGCTGAAGCAATGGTTTGAGGACAGCAAGGCAAGCTATTATTCCAAAATACTTGAGGGCGTTACCGTAAACGCGCTGGGGGACAGTTATTTTGAGGGTAACGGACTTGAGAAGGACTATGTGTGGTTGAGTCTCATGGCAAAGAAATACGGTATGGACATGAACAATTACGGAAAAAACGGCTCTACCGTTTCCAATTATGTTACAAAATACAACCCCATGTGCGACAGATTTGACAGCATGACAGAAACCAACACCGACATAATACTTCTCGAGGGCGGCAGAAATGATTTCAATCAGAATGTTCCCATAGGTACAGCGGACAGCTATGATGAAGCTACATATTCAGGCGCGCTGAATGTCATTATTGACGGACTTCAGGCGAAATATCCCGATGCTATGATAGTTTGTGTCTCCTCGTGGAATTTCCCCAATGCCACGGGAAAATTGTATACATACGTTGATTATGCGGACGCAATGGAAGCGGTGGCAACACGCCGTGGAGTTTATTTTATCCGTGCCTGTGACCCTGCAGTCTCGGGAATCGATATGCGAAGCTCCGCTTTCCGCGCGCAGTATTGCATGAAGTCTACGGACGTAAGTCATCTTAATCTTGAGGGTATGAAGATCGCCATGACGAATTTTGAAAAAATTCTGGCACGGTACTATGAGGATTTTCTTGGTCGCACAGCTACATAAAACAAAAACAGGTCTGCTCATATGTAAAAAATGGGCAGACCTGTTTTTATAATATTTGATAATACGGTGGAAGAAATATAAGCAAAATGCTACATCATTGCGTAATTGCTTACCACCTTGCGGTACTCACGCGGAGTACGTTTCATAACTGATTTAAATACGCGCCGGAAGTAGGTTGAGGATTCAAAGCCGCTTTCGGCGCTTATTTCTTCAATAGACTTTTGTGGATCTCCTACCAGCTGTGTGATGGCGTATTTTATGCAGAGATCATTTTTGTATTCTATGGGAGTCATTCCCGTCTCCGCCTTAAAACGGTGATAAAACCGCGAAGGACTCAGGTTTGAGATCCGCGCAAGCTCCTCTACGCTGATATGCCAGCGGTAATTTTCATTGAGATAGTCTACCGCGCGTTGTATCCGCTCGTCGATATGAACAATGCTTTGATGTGAAAGATTGGAATAAAGCTTGTCGCAAAGTCCGTAAAGAACCGAAAATACACGTAGTACGTCCTCAGTGATATGGATGTGATCGCGCAGATATGCGAAATCATCATAGTATTCAGGATGTCCTGATATCTTTTGCGGTAGAAAAGTTTTGTTACCGAAGGGCTCTGTGAATTGCTTGCAATTGAAATGAAGAGCGCAGAAGGAAGTACCGTCGGGGGCGGTCCATCTCAATTTATACTTCGCGTGGTATGGAATGAAAAAAATCTCTCCTACGTCAACTTCAACAATAAGATCACTCGTAACACATTCGATTTTTCCTTTAGTTACATAAGCAAAGGTGAAAAACGGACGAGGAAGGTTGGAGTAGTCCTCCTCGCAATATTTTTTCTTTGAGTATTCGTTACACTGAATTGAAGATAACGCATGTTTTGAAATATTCATATTACATAGCCTCGCAGGAGAATAGTTCTGTTTTTCAGCATTATATCACTTTTGTTGTCAGTTGTCAATATGTTATAATAAAATTGCGAGTTGGAATTTGTTTAAATACTCGTATTACATTGTGCCTGCGTGCTCTTTTCGCACTTGCGACGGAGTCTTACCTGTTACGGAAAAAAATACTTTTCTGAAATATGATGCGGAGCTGAAGCCTGTCTTGTCGCAGATTTCCTCAATTGTGAGATCTGTAAGCGTAAGATATGAGATAGCTCGCTGGCAGACTATCTCCTGCCTTACGCGGTTGGGTGTCTTTTTTAAAACAGATTGAAAATAGAGATAAAATTGGGATTCGCTGACACCGCAGAGAAGAGCGTATTCTTTCATGCTCTTTCTGAAGTCCTTTGTCATCATCTGAATCGCCTTTTCCACTGTGTATTCCGCATTTGATGCAGTGTTGGATATCTTTAATACAGGCTCTAACATTCCAAGAACTGTGTAGAGCTGACCGATAGTGGTGCAGTTGATTTCTTGATTTTTGGTGAGAGGTCTGAATGTGTTGAATATATCCTCGGTATACTGGATTTTTTGCAGATCGAAGTTTCCGATAACATTTGTAGGAAAATATTTAAAAGCAAAAGTGTCAAATATTATATTTTCGCCGTACCATTCGGAGTGGTATTTGCAGCCCTTTGGAAAATAAAGCATATCGTTATAATGAATGTTTATCTTTTGCTTTTTATAATACAGGACACCGGAGCCTTGCTTGACAAAAACGAGATAATGATATTGAAGTCCGTGGCTTTTATCATTGTGATGTGAGTTACGGAAATGCAGCTCCTCGAATTGAAATGAATTCAAAAAAATATTGTCGTTCATATACTAAAACCCCCGCAAATTTAAGAGAATTTTACCTCTTTCTTATAGAATAGCACATTTTAATTTATGTGTCAAGGTGATATAATGAAATAAAAAGGAGAAAATTTATGTCAAGACGCGATAACGTTATGAAAAACTTTCTCAGGTACGAGGAGGAGACCGCTCACCGAGTGGAGCACGGAATAGAGCTTTACCGCAAAGGATTTGCTCATATTATCGTAAAGGACAAAGAGGGAAATGCCGTACCGGGTGTAAAGATACATGCGAAACTCAAAAAGCACGAGTTCCTTCACGGAGCAAATATATTTATGTTGGACGAATTCAATACCGACGAATATAACCGTAAATACCGAGATGCGTTTGCGGATTGCTTTAATGAGGCTACAGTGCCGATATATTGGAACACTCTTGAGCCTGAGGACGGTAAGCCCCGCTTTGCGAAGGATTCTCCTAAGATATACCGCCGTCCCCCTGTTGATCTGTGTGTTGAATTTTGTGAGGAGAACAATATCACGCCCAAGGCGCATTGCCTTACATATGTGAATTTTGATCCCGGATGGGTGGATGAATTTGATATTCCCGCGCTTAAACGGAGAATAGACCGCCGCTACCGTGAGCTTGCCGAGAGATATTCTGAGCGTATACATGGCTGGGAGGTCATCAACGAGATGCTGTGTACCGACAGAAATAACAGAGATAAGACTCCGTTTTATCAGAGCGACAGGTTTGTTGAGGACAGCTTTGAGGTAGCCCACAAGTATTTCCCCTATAATGAGCTTATAATAAATGAAGCGACTCACATCTGGGAGCCTGAGCAAAAGCAGTTTTCCTATAACAGAAGTGATTATTATCAGCTTGTGGAGCGTTCGATTCGCAACGGCGCGCGCATTGACTGCATTGGTATGCAGTACCACGCCTTTACCAAGAAGGATGAGGACGAGGCGCTGTTTGCGAAATCGCTCTATAATCCAAAAAATATCTATCGCATACTTGATTGCTATGCAAAGCTGGGTAAGCCCATTCAGATAACTGAGATCACCATTCCCGCATACCGTGAGACAGCCGAGGACTATGCTCTTCAGGCAGAGATATTGGAGAGGCTTTACCGCATTTGGTTCAGTCATCCTGCGGTTGAGGCGGCGATATATTGGAATCTTCCCGACGGATACGCGGCGTTCGCTCCTCTCGGAGACATGAGCGCGGGAGAGAATTATTTTCGCGGTGGTCTGCTTGACTTCAATTTAAAGCCTAAGCCCGCGTACGACGTTCTGCATGATCTGTTTCATAATGAGTGGACAACAGTTACCGATTGTGAGACGGACGGAGATGGAGAGGCAAAGTTCAAAGGCTTCTTCGGCGAATATGAAATAACCGTGGGAGATATAAAAAGGACAGTCAGGCTGTCATCAAAATTCGCAAACGAATTTGAAATAGTCCTGTGACCAAAGGAGAAAAAACATGCTTTCGCAAAAATTTATAAAGGCGACAGCGGAATACTGTACGTATGATAAGCCGGTAGCGGCGCCATATATGCGAAGGAGCTTTGAGCTTGGGGCAATGCCCGCCAATGCGAAGCTTACGATTACCTGTACGGGATTCTACCGTCTGTATGTAAACGGCGAGGAGATAACGGGCAGCAGACTTGCTCCCAATATCACAAATCCCGACGAGATAATATTTTTTTACGAATACGACATCGCCAAATATTTAAGGAAGGGTAAAAACTGTATCGCTCTTTGGCTTGGCAACGGAAACGGAAATCCTATAGGCGGATATATATGGAACTTCCATAACGCAAAATACCGCTCGTCTCCCAAGGTGGCACTTCACTTTGAATCGGATGTGTTGGAGTTTGAGGCTGACGAAAGCTTTGTTTGCGCTCCTTCACCCATCATATTCGACGACCTCAGAAGTGGAGAGCATTACGACGCTCGTAAGGAAATTGAGGGTTGGAATCTTCCAGACTTCGACGACAGCGAGTGGACGGCGGCAATACCTACCGACCCCGCCCGCGGAGTGTATGAGCTCAATAACACTGACCCTATAGTCATAACCAAGGAGCTAAAGCCTTACGAGGTAACGGAGTGCGGTATTGCGGATATACAGATGCCCGATATGATTCGCCCCGATACCTACGAGATATCCAATACCACATACTATAAGCCCGCGGAAAACGAAAGAGGATTCCTCTTTAAGTTCAAAGACAACTTGTCTTCAGTTCCTCGCCTTCGCATAAAGGGTAGAGAAGGACAGGTTATCGCTATACAGGCGGCAGAGTGGTTGGACGAAAAGGGAGATATAGCCTTTGAGAACCTTCAGAGCTTCTATCCATTCGGCTTTTGTCAAAGAGATATCTATATTTGTCGTGGCGGTGAGGAGATAGAGGAATATATTCCCTCGTTTACCTACCACGGCGCAAAATACTATATGGTCATAGGAATTGACCGCGAGCAGATAACCGATGATACTCTCACAGCTCTTGTACTTAACTCCGATCTTAAGGAAAGAGGAAACTTTGAGTGCTCGGACTATATAGCTAACGAGCTTATGAGATACGGTAGAAACAGCGACCTTGCCAATTTCGTGTATTTCCCAATGGACTGTCCTCACAGAGAGAAGAACGGCTGGACGGGTGACGCGGCAGTGTCCGCGGAGCACATGCTCCAGACGCTTACCGTAGAGAAGAGCCTTGCGCAGTGGCTTAAGATGATAAGAGAGGTACAGCGCCCGAGCGGTCAGATACCCGGATATATCCCAACGTCGGGTGCTGGCTTCAAGTGGGGTAACGGACCCGCTTGGGATCAGGTCATGATAGAGATACCCTATCAGGTGTATATCTACCGCGGCGACAAGACGCTATTTCTTGAATGCGCAGATATGCTCATGCATTACCTCAATTACCTTTCAAAGAGAAGAAGCGACAACGGAACTATAAATATAGGTCTCGGTGACTACTGTCAGGCTCTGCGATCGGGCTCTAACCATATCTGTCCCAATGTAACCACGGATACCGCGGTTTCCTATAATATCTGCCGTAAGGCTGAGTTTATGTTCAGAGAATGCGGACTTGACTTGCAGGCGGATTTCGCTAAGAGACTCGGAGACGAGTTCTTTACAGCCTTCCACAGATACCTGGTTGACGACGGTGCGGTAGTATACGGCGGATGTCAGACAGCGCAGGCGGCGGCTCTTTACTACGGACTCTTTGAGGGTAAGGACAGCGCCACGGCATATAGTGTCCTGCTTGATATGATACACGAAATGGACGACCACATCGACTGCGGAATGATAGGACTGCGGTGTATATTCCGTGTGCTCGCAAAGCACGGTGACGCGGAGCTTGCATACAAGATGATAACCCGTACCGATTGCCCCTCATACGGAATGTGGGTGGAGAAGTATGAGCTTGGCTCATTCGCCGAAAAATTTCTGCCCTCGCACAAGATGGTGCATACCTCACTCAATCACCATTTCCACGGAGATATAACGGGCTTCTTTATAGCGCACATTGCGGGACTTCAGATAAATCCTCACGGAGATAACGCAAGCTACGTCCGCATAGCTCCCAGCTTTATAGAGAAGCTGACGCACGCATCGGCTTATTACGATACTGTAAAGGGCAGAGTAGAGGTCAAGTGGCAGAGAGACGGAGAAAAGATAATACTTAAGGTGCAGATACCCGAGGGAGTTGAGGGCTGTATGACGCTCCCGAGAGGCTGGAGAGTTGCTTCTAAAGAAGGAATTAGAGACCTGTTCTCCCACAACCGCCGTGTTTACAACCTTGAAAGTACGACTTATACGGTAGAAAGAATAACTTCCTATTAAGGTGAATGATGAACAACATAATGAATATAGTCAACTTCGTAAGAGGCTGTGAGCCGAGAAAGGCAATGGATCTGCTCACACCCATAGAGGAAGAAATAAAAATTGACAAGTCGTATGGCTTTAAGCACACATTCCTCTTGCAGTACGATGCCCTTCTCAGGGAGGATATAGTCGAGCTTTTCAAAAGGGAGAAGGACGGGGATATGGAGCTTGGGCTTTGGTTTGAGATGTGCAGACCTCTTACGGAAAAGGTTGGTGTTGAGTGGAGAGGACGCGAGGGCTTTGATTGGGATTGGTACGTAGATCCCGGATTTCTTCCTGCCTATACGCCCGGACAGAGAGAAGAGCTTATTGACGAGGTATTTGACCTCTTTATGAAGACCTTCGGATATTATCCAAGGGTTGCGGGCTCATGGTTGCTTGACGCTCATTCAATGGCGTATATGAGCGACAAATATGGTATGGACGCATTCTGCATCTGCCGTGAGCAGTATGCCGTTGACGCCTACACTCTCTGGGGAGGATATTATAGCGGCGGATATTATCCCTCGCGCAATAATATGCTTTGTCCCTCGCAGAGTGAGGAAACAAAGATAAATACCCCCGTGTTCCGTATGCTTGGTATAGACCCTATCTACGGCTATGACGAGAAAAAGCACCTGCCCAAGATCGGCGGTTGCTTTACCATGGAGCCCGTGTGGCCCTGCGGCGCGAACAGCGGTGTTATGGATTGGTACTTCGAAGAATATTACTCCCACCCATCCCTTGCCATGAGCCAAGCGACCACGGGACAGGAGAACAGCTTTGGCTGGCAGAGGATAGAAAAGGGCTACCGTATGCAAGCAGAGAAGCTTGCCAAGCTCCAAAAAGACGGAAAAGTCAATATAGAATGTCTCGGCAAAACGGGAGCGGATTTCCAAAAAACGCATAAAAAAACTCCCGCATCATCCCTCAGCGCCTTCAAGGATTGGTCGGATAACGGAATCCAATCGATCTGGTACAGCAGCGCAAATTGGAGAGGTGATCTGTTCTTAAAGGATGGCAGACTTATTTTCAGGGATATACAGAAATATGATGACAAATATGTCGAGAGATATCTGAGATCGGCTTGTAACGCATGGCAGGCGACCTACGATAATTTGCCCGTTGTGGATAACCGCATGTGGAGCGGGGACAGGGGCGAGTGCGCGTGGATATTTGCGGATGCTGTTGAATGTCTTGAAGGCTCTGCGGAGAATGAGAGAGGAGAGCTTGAAGTAACTGTTAAATTCACCGACGGTCATAAGGGAAGGCTTATTTTCTCGGAGACGGGACTCAGTGGCCATGACTGCGGAGATATGCTTATAAGCCTTGGCGAGTGTCGGGATCTTAAAGGACTTGACGGCAAAACGCTTTGCTTTGAGCATAACGGATATAGCTATGCTGTCGGTATTGACGGCGAGCTTCATGAGACGGAGAACGGGTACAGAGCGGAGCCGACAGACGGTTGTCTGAGAGTTCGGATGGATATTTAAAACAGAAGGAAGAGATGATCATTTCAGGTAAAAATATCTTCTTGAAATTCGGAGATATTAGTTATACAATGTGTATATAAAAAGTGATGTTGTATAGGTATTATTGATCAAATCATTATGGAGATAAGTCGATGGAAAAAATAACGGTTGCTTCTTACAATCTCAAGGAGGGCGGTGTCAAGTATCTTCTGATGAAGGACGGAGTTCACTTGCCCCGGATTCTCGACGGAGAGAAAATGCCTGAATTTGACGACATCGGTTATGAGCTTATAGCCGAGGATATAGTCAAGGTGGGAGCTGAAATAGTCGGCTTTCAGGAGGTCTTTCAGTTCAGAGGATGGACATTTTACAAGGACAGTGTTGGAATTATAAAGGCTGCCTTGGAAGAAAAAACGGGGGAAAAGTGGTACAGCGCGTTTGCCGCGGGAACAACAGCGGATTATTCGGATACACCCGGCGCTCCCGTAAAGCAGGGATATACAGGAGTGGCACTTGTGTCAAAGCTCCCGATAATATCCACGTCAAAATACGTAATGCCTTGTATGAAAGGTAAAAATCCAAATTGCGTGCTTCTTGAAGCGAAGCTTGACGTTGACGGAAAAGAGTTACATTTCTACGTTTCCCATTATGACCAAGGTGTCATACACGAGCAGATGCAGTTTACCTACGACACCATGAAGGACAAGGAGAGGTTTGTCCTTGCCGGAGATTTCAATTGGCAGAGGTGCGAGGATTTTGAGCGTATTTTCCCCGATACGACGCAGGCGAATAACCGAGAAAATATGCTGGTCACCACCCACGACGGCTACCGATTTGATAACCTTATTTTCTCAAAGGGAATAAAGGCGGACAACTTCCGCGCCGTAAATTACGGACATTCAGACCATTTCATACTCCTTGCGGATATGATAGTGGAATGAAGAAAATATAACGGAAGTAATTACAAATTTTGATCTATCAAGTATTTTTTAACCGCCTGCCCAAGCGGTTTGGAATAAAAATTTATTGCTGTAACAGACAGCAGAAAGGAAAAACACGAATGAAAAAGGTAATATCTTTAATATTGGCAGTTTTGTGTGTAACACTTGCTGCTTTACCCCTCAGCGTTTCAGCAGAAGAAAGTACCAAGACGATTTATGCGGATAATGTTGGTGTTAAGACAGTTCAAAGCTCATATAACAGTTATGCATCAACCTTAAATGACAAAGAATTTAAAGCAAGTAAGTCTATGCTGACAAACAATGGACTTTATATTAAGGCCTTCTGTCAAGGTGCGGCAGGTATTATGATCACTCACGAACAGTATGACATGACGGAATTAACAGAAGATTATACGATTTCTGTAACAATGTTATCAAAGCATACGAATTTGTCAGGAACAAATGAGAGTGCTACTCAAACCAATAAGCCCAACCGAAAAAATCGTACATACCTGATATTCGGAGCAGGAAGCGACATTTCAAGCAATGTAGACGCAGCCGGTGAATGGGGCTTTTTATCGGATATGCAGGATGATACCAAAAATGCGCTCAAGGTGTGTGGTAATCAGGAGGGGACTGAAACATATTGGGCGCGCGGCGATGCTCTCCTTACAGGAACAACATCTGTAATTGCAAAAAACGTAATATACGGCGAGATCGCAATCATATATGATTTTCTTGTTGATGTGGATACCAAACAAATTTCAACAGTAAAAATGACTCTTGCGAGTGACACATCAAAAGTGTGGACGCACACCCTTGGAACTCCTATATCTCTCGGCAATGACGGTAATTTCTGCTTAGGTTTTCGTGAGTTATATGATGATACAGCGTGGACGTATATGGAGGGTTGGATTTCCGATATTTCTATAAAAACGTCAAGTGAAACCAAATACTCCGTTGACTTCGCGGAGCGCTACGCAGATATCCAGAACTGCCGCGCTACCGTAAAGGGCGGACAGCTCAGTAGCGACAATACTACATTGCGTGTTGTATCCGAGCTGAACATGACCGAGGCTGAGCTTGCAAATTACGCATCTCACGGCTTTGAGATATCCTTGAAGGATAGTACAAAGGGCGCAAAGATACTCAGCTCTACCACCGTTTACACATCTATCAAGGCGGCAGGGGAGACCGTTACCGCAACAGACGGTTATCTCGGAGTTATGACGGTTACAGGTCTTTCGGCAGGTAAGTCTTACACCTTTGTTGTACGCGCCTATGTGACCGACGCGGCAGGCAATAAGTATGTGAGCGCGGCTAAGGAAATCAGCGTTACCGTGGCTTGATCCTAATATGGAAAAGGAGAATAAGATTATGAAAAAGAATACATATACAACTCCCGTTGTGATCGCTATAGCTCTTGAAAGCAAGGATATCATTGCATTGAGTAACGGTATACAGGCTGACGACATCAACATGTCCGTAGGCATCGAAGAGCTTTGATCGTTTTTTGAGTAATTACTCCGACAGTACCGACGGGTGAAGGAAATTTGGGCATTTCTTCGCCCTGAGGGATGTCGGTCTCAAGCATCCACACTTCTATGCGAAATGAGGAATAAAATATGAAGATCATTAAAAAAATTACAGTAATGATTCTCGCCTTTCTCATGTGTCTGCTTACCGCATGCGGAGGCAATACTGATGACACGGAGAGCAATAACGATACGGGCGCGGTCATCTGCGCTGACGGAGCTTCTGAGTATCAGATAGTATTTTCCATGTCGGGCGACCGCTCCATGAGAAAGACGGCTGTCGCTATATCCGAGAGGATAAAGGAGCTTACAGGTGTCACGATCCCATATACAAATGATTCCGCCTCCGAGAGGGAAAAGGAGATACTCATAGGAGAAACGAACAGAGCGTCAAACACGGAGTCACTTGCTGACCGTGAGCTGCTTATCACAGCGGTAGGAACAAAGATAGCTCTTTACGGTGTGAACGAGGATCTTGTCGAGACTGCCGCTGAGATGTTTGTGGAACTTCTTAAGCAGGATGGCAACACATGGAGTATTTCCGGTCTTCCCACGCGAAAGACGGTTGCCGACACCGACAAGCACATCGAGCTTACGGTTGCCACCTTCAATCTTCACGAGGGCGGCGCGCACGAGCTTGGTAACAGCTATTCAAGAAGCCCCGATTTCACAAAGATAGCCGACGATATTTATGATAACGGCGCCGACATTATCGCCTTTCAGGAGATAGACTATAACACCAATCGAAATTGGGGACAGGATACGCTCAGGATCATTGCGGAGTCTCTTGAGAGCAGAAACGGACAGAAGTACTATTATGCGTACGGTAAGGCGACAAGCGGTGTTTACGAGACAAACGGCACCCATGTTCCCGCAGGCGAGGAATGGTGGTGCGGTGTCGGAGTAGTTTCCAAATATCCTATCAAGGAAATCAAAGAGTATCCAATGACAGTTATGAATTCAAAAAATAACTGTGTGCTCCTTGAAACGATCATCGAGGTCGAAGGAGAAGAATTTGCCTTCTATTCCTCACACAATGACCAGGGAACTATCAAAACTCAGCTCGCCGAGATATACGAACAGGCAAAGAACCATAGCCATTATATCGTTGCGGGTGACTTTAACTGGCAGACATGGTCCGATTTTGACGATGCCTTCCCGGGAAGCACCAAGGCAAACAACGCGGGCACGAATATTGTGACTACCAAGAACGGACAGATGTTCGACAATATCATCTTCTCAGCGGGTATCGAGGGCAGCAACGCCCGCGCTATCGACACGGGTCATACCGACCATTTCCTTCTTTTGTCGGATGTCGTTATTACATTCATAAAAGAATGATAAACTGTGGTTCTTAGCGGGTAATACCGCGGAATAATAAATTTTTCATGAAAGGGAAACAGAGAATGAAAAGAAAAATTTTAAGGTCGTGCTGTTTGCTGATCGCTCTTCTCATGCTGGCGTTGGTATTCGTATCCTGCGCGGGCGACGATGACGACGGCAGAGCAAGAGAGACCTTCGCAGAGGACACGCTTGACCCCAACTCCGAAGAGGGAAAGCTCAAGCCCACCCGTGACTTCGGCGGCTACGAATTCAAGATACTGGCTCAGTCCAACTGGCTTTACGGCTATCATCTTACATATGACGCCGAAGAGCTGGGATACCCTGACATGGCGGTAAACAAGGCTGTTTACGAGCGTCAGGAGGTAATGTATAACAATTACGGTATAGATGTTATTATGGTATCCACGGGAAGCGCGGCGAGCAAGCTTGACACCGCATTTAACGCGGGCGATTATCTTTGCGACATCGTAACGCTTTCGGGTAAGGAATCTATGGCGGTAGCTCAGAAGGGACAGCTTTACGATATCAACAAGCTTGATGAGCTTAATCTGAGTGCGTCCTACTATGACCAGAATATACAACAGCAGTACAAGCTCGGCAGCCGTCTGTTCCAGATCGACGGAGACTTTAATTACTTTGACGAGCTGAGAACCGCGTCTATTGCCTATAATGTCGATCTTTACAACACATTCCATTACGATGAAAAGTACGGAAGTCTGTACGATCTTGTAATGAACAAGGAATGGACATATGATATCATGTACGAGATGTACAAGGATGTCGGTGAGGACGTAAACGGAGACGGCAACTATACGGATGCCGATAAGTACGGAATGATAAGCGAGACTACATTCCCTCACACCATACTTATGGGATCAGGTGTATTCCCCGTAAGCAATGTTGACGGTAATCTTGAGATAGTTTTGCAGGACGCATCCGTCAAGGAGCAGACCATAAACATTCTTCAGAAGGTAATGCCTACGGTTCTTGAGAACTCCTTTCTCCAGTACGACAAGAGTGGCTGGAGCTCCGCATCCTCCGAGGCAGATCTTGCCACAGCAGGCTCGGATATGTTCGCAAGCGGAAAGTCCCTGTTCCGTCTGTGCAGTCTCAGCGCGGTCACAAGACTTATCTCCGCTGACGTGAACTACGGAATGCTTCCCGTTCCTATGTACTATGAGGACCAGGAAAATTATTACAGTGAGTGCAGTGCCGCATATCATTATCCCGCAGGATTTGCGAATAACATGCAGCCCGACCTTGAAACGGCAGCGGCGGCATTTGAGGTATTCTCGTATCTTTCCAAGTATATGCCCGGTGATATGGTATCTCTCCATGAGGCGTTCTTTGAGACCCTTTCCGAGTTCCGTCTTTGCAAGACAGCCGAGGATGCCGAGATAATGAGACTTATATTTGCGAATAAGGTCTACGATGTTGACTCAGCTCTTTATCTGTGTAACATAAAGGGTATCACATGGGATCTTGTATGGAACAACAAGACCACAACTCTTGCATCCAGAATTGATAAGACCATTCAGGACAACAAGTACGCATTCATGTTGCTTACCATGTCTCTTGACGAAATGTGTCCCAACTAAAGTGTTTTGACCGATGGAGATCGGTTGAATATAAAATTTAAAGCCTGAATATAGGCAGAAAGGACAAAGTTTATGAAAACAAAACTTTTTAAGCGTATCCTTGCAACGGCACTTATGGTGCTTCTCCTCGCATCCGTGGCTGTACCGTTTGTCTCTGCCGCTGAAACCACGACAGTTGATCTCGGTGTTAAAGCTGTGGTAAACCAGAACAACTCCGCGACTCCCTTTAAGGCAAGTACGACAAGCCTTACTCAGAACGGTCTGCTTTTGCATGCGTTTGTTCAAGGCGGAGCGGCTGTTATGCTCACACCCGCCAACTACGATCTTACGGCAATCACGGAAAATGTTACTCTTTCTGTTAAGATGACCACCACCCATTACAATTGGGCTTCTAATACAGAGGGTGCGGCAACCACCATAGCTCCCTCCAGCAAGAACTATACATGGTTGGTATTCGGTGTCGGAACCGATAACTCGGCTAATGTTAACAGTGCCGGAGCATGGAACTACTGTGCCGAGATGACGGATGAAAATCAGTCGTCCATAAAGATATGCTACGATGATACCAATAAGTACCATCTGTATTGGAACAAGCAGACCATTGCCACAAACAGCGCTATCGCACAGGCAATCGTTGAAGGCACGAGTGCTGTTATCTATGACTTCACCTTTGATGCCGCAAGCAAGACCATGACCAAGCTTACCATGACTCTCGCAAACGACACGACCAAGACTATTGAGCTTGATATCACGGATGTAGCCATCGGCGCGGGTAATTTCGCTCTCGGTCTCCGTGAGGTATACGGAACAGTATATACCAACTTTGACGGATGCGTTTCCGACGTTACTGTTAAGACCGCTACCGCTACTAAGTATTCTGTTGATCTCAAGCAGACGTACATAGACAATGGCGGTACTGTTACTCCCGACACCCCCGACACTCCCTCCACTCCCGACACGCCTATCACGATCACACCTGTGCTCTTCGACGCGAACCGCGCTATTGCAAAGTCCACAGAGATTCTCGGTTTTGAGGACACACCTCTTACCGAATACGTTGACGGGGCTATTCTTCACCATGTTGACTTTACCAAGGTGACCGACCTCGCAAGCGTAGGTTACTATGTAACAAAGCCCGAGGAAGGCGCTGACAGCGACGCAAAGTATGCGTATACTGAGCAGGGTCTGTATCTTGAGGGCGCTTCCACCAAGGTTTACCTTGTTCCTTCGGGTATAGTTATTCCCGAGTATAACCGCCATTTCACCATTGAGATAGAGTTTAAGTTTGTGGAAGCAAATAACAAGAGATATCTCTGCCTCTGCCCCAACACAACACTTGATGAGACTACAGGTCTTGCGACTCATTCGGGCGATATCTGCATCCGTTACGACCAGACCAACGAGTCTTCCAACGGATTTGACTCCGCTACCCGTAAGGACGGATACACGGCAGAGCAGGGAGCGGCTATCAACGACGCAAGAGATAACTTTGAGTTTGTAACCTATCAGTTCCACTTTGTAAACCGTAAGCTCGATAGCGCTACCATTACCTCGGGAGATAAGACGATAGAGGTAACTCCTCAGAGCTCGCTTCTCGCAACAGATTTCTCCTTTATGCTGGGAACAAGCTCGGGCGGACCTAACGTCAAGGTTCTTATCGACCACGTAACCGTTATAGCAGGCGACGCGGAAGCGGCAAAGGGCACACTTGTATGGCCCGAGGGCAAGACAGGCGAGAATGTTATCGTAACTCCAGCAAGCGTTGTTAAGGTAAAGGAAGAGCCCAAAGATACAGAGGCGAATGACACAGGGGCTGTTGATACAAATGACTCAACTACCGAAAACAACGGCACTCAGGCAACCACCGATGCCGAGGCAAACGGAACGTCATCTGTTACCACCGATAAGGCTGACGGCGGATGCGGCTCTACAGTAACATTCGCGGCAGTATCTGTTGTGACATTGGCAGTGGGTGCGGTAGCTGTTGCAAAGCGCAAAAAAGAAGATTAAATTCAGCACTGACCTTTAACTGAAAAAGGGGCTGTTGCGTTTATAAAATGCGACAGCCCCTTAAGCCTATTCGCACTATATTGCCTCGGCTGAATCTGTGCTTTAGCCGAAGCAAGATAGTACGACGTAACGTGACTATACTAAAAACTGATTGTTTGAAAGGATAATTATGATAGCAGATAACCCTTTTTTGAGACACGCCCGGACTGAACGAAGCAAAATAAATAATCTCTTTCCGGACATATCGCAGAATATATTTCTTGACGGAATACTGAAGGACTCTGTGGATTTCGTCCTTGCTGAACAGCTCCTTGACCGAGGTCTGTGGAAAAAGCTTGTGGAGCAGTACAGGCTGTTTTCAGATTCGGACAAGAGCGAGTGGAGAGGCGAGTATTGGGGCAAGATGATGAGGGGAGCGGCATTTGTCCTCAGTGTTACCCGAGACCGTGAGCTTTACGGAGTGCTTGAGGATACCGTCCGCGATCTTCTTACGGCGCAGGACGCGCACGGGAGATTTTCCACCTATTCCACCGAGGTTGAGTTTACAAAATGGGATATGTGGTGCAGAAAATATATCCTGCTCGGAATGCTTTGCTTCTATCCTCTTTGCGAGGATGAAGAGTTGAAGGCGCAAATGACAGATGCAATGAAGCGCCATGCCGATTATATCATAGATCGCGTAGGACCGAAGGCTCAGGGTAAAATGCCAATAACCATGACATCTGTCGCCGCTGAGGATAAGCCCGTACACGGAGCTATGAACTCGCTGTCCATTCTTGAGCCCATGGTGCTGTTGTACAGACTTACGGGTGAAAAGAGATATCTCGATTTCTCCGGGTATATCGTAAACGATGGTGTGGGAGAGTACGAGGACAGTATATTTGAGCTGGCGTATGAGGACAAAATACCTCCATACCAATATCCCCACACAAAGGCATATGAGATGATGTCCTGCTTTGAGGGCTTGCTTGAATATGCGCTGGAGACGGGAAATGAGAAATGGAAGAATGCCGCCGTCAGGTTTGCTTACCGTTTGATGGAGACGGATATCACCGTCATGGGAAGCGCGGGAACAGCACATGAGTTTCTCAATCACGCGTCGGTCAGACAAACGGTATACAAGGGAATAGGTCAGGAGACCTGCGTCAGCGTAACATGGATGAAGCTGTGCGCGAGAATGCTTCTCGTTACGGGTGACCCAATATTTGCCGATTGCTTTGAGCAGACTCTTTATAATGCTTATCTCGGAACATTCAATACCCACAGGATATGCAATCACCGCTCATTCTCCAAGGGATTCTTTATTGAGGGGCTTGATATAGTTCCCACCTGTCTGCCCTTTGACAGCTATACCCCGCTTCTCGGCGGAAGCAGAGGAAGGGGAATAGGCGGAGGGCTGTTGTTTGGAGACGGAACCTATTATGGCTGTTGTGCCTGCATAGGCGCGGCGGGTATAGGAATTGCTCCGCACCTTGTATGCATGCGTCGGAAGGACGGCTTTGCGGTAATGCTTTACGCCGACGGTACATATAGGACCGTAACCCAAGGCGGTACGGCTGTGCAGTTCAAGGTGGAAGGAAATTATCCCTTCGGAGATAGCGTTCGCATTATACTTTCACTTGAAAGATCCGAGGAATTCACTCTGTCGCTGAGAATTCCGAGCTGGAGCGTAAATACATCGTTGACGGTCAACGGTGAGCAGATAGACACGAATAATGGAATGACTTCTGTCACACGTATGTGGAATGATGGCGACATGGTGGAACTGTGCTTTGATATGAGAGTAGAGGCGCTTCGTCCTACCGTATACCACAAGGATATAATACGCTCAAGAATTATTTGGAGAACCTGTGAAATGGTTTCCGAGGAGGAAACGGCAGACCCCGCGACACGTAATCATGTAGTTTTTCGAAGAGGACCCGTTATCCTTGCTTGTGAGGATATGGATACCCATGTATCTATCGAAGGTAATGAGGATACATACATTTCTTATGAGACGCTTGAGGATAAGGATGTGGGTATAGCCCTGAGACTTGATAACGGCTTGCGTCTTGTGGACAGCGCGAGCGCGGGAAAAGAATGGAACGAGAGTTCTGTTTTTACGGTATGGATAAAGAACAGCAACTGATGGAGATAGCTCTATGAAAAAGATAAAATTCATTTTAATAGGCGCGGGGGACAGAGGAACGACGTATGCGAATTACGGATATGAAGCGTGTCCCGGGTTTGAGCTTGTGGGAGTTGCCGACCCCAATCCCGTAAGAAGAAATTACATAAAGGAAAAGTTCTCACTTGACGATAGTGCTTGCTTTGAGAGCTGGGAGGATATTCTCGCGCTTCCCAAGATGGCGGACGCGGCTATAATCGCCACACAGGACAAAATGCACTTTGAGCCCGCAATGAAGGCTATATCTTTGGGCTACAATCTCTTGCTCGAGAAGCCCGCAGCTCCAACTCCCGCGGAGTGTATGCAAATAGCCGAGGCGGCAAATGAGAAGGGAGTGCACGTAATAGTCTGCCACGTTCTCAGATATACGCCGTTCTTCCGTCTTATTAAGACAATGATAGACGAAGGAAAGCTTGGAAAAGTAATAAATATCGACCACGTTGAATGTGTGGGCAACGTACACCAAAGCCATAGCTACGTCAGAGGAAATTGGCGTAATTCCGAGAGCAGTACACCCATGATACTCGCCAAAAGCTGTCACGATATAGATATACTTCAGTGGCTTCTTGGAGAGCGGTGTACGAGAGTACAGAGCTTTGGTTCACTGTCCTATTTCAGAAAAGAAAACGCGCCCGAGGGAGCAACAGAATACTGCTATCAGGGCTGCAAGGCAGAGAAGGATTGTCCGTATAGCGCAATAAGAGTGTATAACGATAAAAAATGTCCCTTCCGCACCACAGCCACCGGTAAGCACGCTCCCGCAGATGAGGATATAGAGTACGCTATCAAGAATACCAATTACGGCAAATGCGTATTTATGTGCGATAACGATGTGGTAGACCATCAGGTAGTAAACCTTGAATACGAGGACGGAGCAACTGTTTCCTTTACCATGAGCGCCTTCAATAAGGGGGGCAGAAAAATAAGAGTCATGGGGACAAAAGGTGAAATAAATGCTGAAATGAAAGATGACCATATTACCTTCTTTGATTTCGCTACGAGAGAGACCACCGAGATATCCATTGCCGACGCCGTTCTTGACGAGCATATAAGCGGAGGACACGGAGGCGGAGACAGAGGGATAATCCGCTCCTTCTGTCAGTATCTTGCGGGAACGTATGAGGGCAATTCTATTACCGATATTTCTACCTCGATAGAAAACCACATCGTGACCTTCGCCGCGGAAAAGTCTCGTGTTGAGGGCAGTGTGGTCAACATACAAGATTATATTGACGATATAAGAAATGGAGAAAAATAATGCTTAAAGCGCTTGTATTTGACCTTGACGGAGTTTTGACGGACACAGCCGAGCTTCATTATCTTGCATGGAAAAGACTTTCAGATGAATTAGGACTTGATTTTGACAGAGAGCAGAATGAAGCGCTTAAGGGAGTTGGAAGACTTGATTCCTTTGAGATAATACTTAAAAATAACGGAAAAACCCATGCGTACACTCAGCCTCAAAAAGAGGAGTGCGCAGCTCGTAAAAATGAATATTACAAGGAGCTTATCAAAACGCTCACAAAAGACGACGTTCTTCCGGGAATACCCGAGCTTTTAGCAGAGGCTCGAGAAAAGGAATTGAAAACGGCGGTAGCGTCAGTATCAAGAAATGCTCCCGAGGTATTGGAAAGGCTTGAGCTTACAAAATATTTTGATACCGTGGCAGATGCTTCCAAGGTGAAGAATTCCAAGCCCGACCCCGAAATATTCCTGACCTGCGCCGAGCAGCTTGGCGTAGCTCCCGAGAATTGCATAGGTATTGAGGATTCACAGGCAGGTATCGAAGGCATACTTTCGGCGGGAATGTACGCCGTAGGAATAAATGTTACGGTAACGGGACGTACCCCCGACCTCTGTCTATGCTCCACAGAAGAATTGAAGCTTGATATGCTGCTTGAAAATTTTATGCGCAGAGAGTGATTTAATATGATCATTAGTTCAACCGAAGAAAAAAGCACCTACATTCTTGAAGAATGTGACTGCACCGCAAATACTCAGAAGAAATATGAGACGGTAATGTGTCTCGGCAACGGATATCTGGGAATGAGAAGCGCGTTTTGCGAGGAAATACCCGAGCAAACGAGACTTACGTTAATAGCAGGGCTGTACGACAAACAGCCGCATGAGGAAGAGGAGCTTATCCCTCTTCCCGATGTCACGCCGCTTTCCATTGCTGTGGAAGGGGAAAAAATATCTCCGTTACATAAAAATTCGTCCGAATATTCACGTTCGCTGAATGTCAGAAGCGGATTGCTTACTTATCAGTATAGATATTCTCCCAAGGATATGGAAGGCGATCTTTTAGTAAAGCATAGCCGATTCGTCTCAATGGCGCAAAAGAATCTTGCAATGTTTGAAACGGATATAGTAAGTGAGGGTGATTTTGAATTGGAGCTGGTAAGCTCTATAAACGCACGCATAACGGTAAACGGAACGCAGCATACCTTTGAGGAGGAACGGACGGTTCTTGATAACGACCTTCTGTGGTATGGTGGAAGAGCAGCCATTGCGGGTACGCAGTTCAGAGTAGGCTCAAAAATGAGGATATACGTAAACGGTGCAGAGCAGGAGGGAATACAGCGCTATTCAACAGAACGAAGAATAGTATCCTCCACCGTTCGGATAAAGCTTTCCAAGGGGGACGAGCTGAGAATAATCAGGTACGCTACGTATTATACCGCCAACGATATAGATTGGACGGGTAGGGATGAGGATATAGTAGAAAGAACCGATAGCGTATGCCAAAAGAATTTTGAATATCTGCTTTTAGAGTCGGAAAAGGAGTGGGACAGCCTTTGGCGGACTTGCGATATCTCTGTAGAATCAGATGACGCATCTGAAAATCTTAAGCTCCGTTTGGCTATGTATCACATGATGATAATGTGTCCATGGCAGGACGACAGAGTGAGTATTGCCGCAAAGGGGCTGACAGGAATGGGATATGCGGGTCACGTTTTTTGGGACTGCGAGATATTCAATCTGCCGTTTTTCAGCTATACGAATCCAATGGCGGCGAGAAATCTCTGTATCTATAGATATCGCACGCTTGACGGTGCACGGAGAAAGGCTCGGAAATACGGATACGTGGGGGCAATGTATCCCTGGGAATCCGCAAGCGTCAGCGGAGACGAGCAAAGTCCTGAATTCAAAAATTATTCCCCCGACAATACGCCAAGGCGTGTTACCTGCGGCGATATAGAACAGCACGTGGTATGTGACGTAGCTTACGGAGTATATTCCTACGGACAAGTAACGGGAGACCGTGGATTTATGAAGAAGTACGGTCTTGAAATACTGTTTGAAACGGCGGCATTTTGGTTGTCAAGGCTTGAATACAACGAACAAAAGGACCGCTATGAGATACGTCAGGTAACGGGACCAGACGAGTACAAGGAATACGTTGACAACGACGTGTTTACAAACTACGCAGTAGCGTGGAATCTCAGAACGGCGCTTGATGAGATAGATAGACTCAGGACGGAAGATACAGAGGCTTTCAATGCGTTCGACAAAAGACTTGGGCTTGCAAATCTTGCGGACGGTATTGGCAAAAAGCTTCCCCGACTGTATTTACCGACAGCGAACGACGATGGACTTATCCCTCAAAACGATACCTATCTTACGCTTAAGCGGATAGATATATCAAAGTATAAAAACAGCGGTATAAACCGTTTGATATACAGAGATTATTCACTCAGAGAGATAGGTGGGCTTATGGTGTCCAAGCAGGCTGACCTTATTCAGCTTTTTTCGCTGATGCCCGATTTATTTCCGTCGGATATAATCAGAAAGAATTTCGATTTTTACGAGGATAAATGTATTCACGATTCCTCGCTGTCTCTTTCAGCTTTTGCCACCGTTGCCGCGCGGTTGGGAGAAACCGATATAGCGCACGGATTGTTCAAGGGTGCTCTTGATACTGATTTCGGTGAGCATTCAACTCTTTGCAACGAGGGGATACACGCAGCAAACTGCGGAGGTATTTGGCAGACTGCAGTGTTTGGGTTTGCGGGAATAGGCGTGTTTGAAGAAACTTTGAGAATTGAGCCTCATATCCCTTTAGCATGGCGGAATATAGCTGTTCGCTTGAGTTGGCGTGGATGTGAGCTACAAATTACCTTGGATAATAAGAATGTTACTGTAGAATCATTGAATGGAAAAGAAATATACGTTTTTGTTAGCGGAAAAGAAATCCGAGTGAACGATAGAACAACGGTGACTTATTAAATATGAGGGGCAAAATATGGATTCAAAAATACAAAAGTATGGTAAGTATATTTCCGATTATGTAAGGGAGAACTACCGTGAATGTCTCAGAGAACCCAATGGGTTGTTGAAGTATAAGTTTATAGTCCCCGGCAACTGCTATCCCGACGAGCTTTGGGATTGGGATTCGTGGCTGACGGCGAGCGCGCTCCACGATATTGCCGAGAAAGACGGCTTTAAAGAATATGAAAAGGGCAGTATCCTGAACTTTCTTGAGTACGTAGACGATGAGGGCAGAATGCCTATCTTTATAAATCCCCGAAAGACCGCCTTGACCGCCTTCTTCGAGGGAGAGAGGAATATTCACAAGCCATGCCTTGTTCAGCACGCGCTGTTCGTGTCACAGCAGGACGGAGACGCGGAATGGATAAGAAATAAATATGAGTGTATCGAACGCTATCTCGGCTGGTATGACGCTCATTGTTATCATGAATCGGGTCTGTATTTCTGGCTTGATGATTTTGCCATAGGAGTAGATAACGACCCGTGTACATTTTACAGACCACCTAAGAGTTCGGCGTCCATATATCTCAATTGTCTGATGTACAAGGAACTGCTTGCTACGGCGGAGCTTGCGGATATGCTCGATATGAAGGAAAAGAAGAGCTTATACGCTCAAAAGGCGAATGCACTGAAAAAAGCGATACAGGAGCATTGCTGGGACGAGAGAGACGGATTCTTCTACAATGTGAATATAAATCTTTTGCCAATAGACCCCACGCAAAAGCTCCATTCGGGCTGCCCGAGACATTGGAATACGCTTATCCAGCGGATCGAGGTATGGGCATGCTTTCTTCCCATGTGGGCGGGAATTGCGACAGAAGCTCAGGCGGCGAGAATGGTGGAGCATTATCGGGACACAAAAACCTTCAACGCGCCTTACGGAGTACGCACTCTTTCCAAAATGGAAAAGATGTACGCTATCATCAAGTCGGGCAACCCGTCCTGCTGGCTGGGACCTGTCTGGGGAATATCCAACTATATGGTGTTTGATGGACTGAGAAGCTACGGCTATGACGAGGACGCAAGGGAGCTTGCCGAAAAGACAATAACACTGCTTGGCAGAGATATCGAGATGTGCGGACAGATGCACGAATATTACCATCCGGAGACAGGGGAGGGTGTCAATAACCCCGGCTTTCAGAATTGGAATTTCCTTTCTCTCAATATGCTTGAATGGTTAAGGAGTAAAGATATGACACAGCATAATTATGCGGAACAGAATACCGTATCGGCAGAAAATCAGTTAAACGTAAACGAATATGTCAGTATTGTCAAGCGAGGCGGAAGCAAAAGGGTGCTTTTCTTCGGAAACTCCATCACCCGTCACGCGCCCAAGGCTGATATCGGTTGGAATGGCGATTGGGGCATGGCAGCGTCCTGCGTTGAGAATGACTACGTTCATCGTGTGCTTGACTTCCTCGATGAAAAATACGGAAAGGTCGATTACTGCATAGCGCAGGGAAGCGCATGGGAGACGGGATATTTCAAAGGCGACGAGCTTCTTGAGGAGCATTACCGCCCCGCTCGTGACTTTGAAGCTGATATAGTTATTATCCGTATAGGAGAAAACATCAAACGTGCCGACGTTGAACGGGTTGATTGCAAGCCTTATCTCGATAAGGTAATAAAGTATTTTGCAAGCAATTCGGCTGCAAATGTGGTGCTTACCGACACCTTCTGGTATAGTGAGCGTATGCATAACTATACTAAGTCCATATCCGAGAAAAACGGTTACGCATTCTGTCCCATAGGAGATTTGTCAAAGGACGAGAGCAATATGGCGATAGGACTTTTCGAGCACCGCGGCGTGTCTATTCACCCAGGTGACCTCGGTATGCAAAGAATAGCAGAGCGTATCATAGGCTGCTTAAACAGCTGATTGCAAATAATTAAAAAAGGAGAAGAATATGGAAAACACCAATTTTAACAAATGCTCGTCTCCAAGCGAGCTGAAGATCACCGATATCCGTGTGTGCAATATCAACGGCGCGCCAAAGCATTGCCCCCTTATAAAGATCTATACAAATCAGGGTCTTGTGGGCTACGGTGAGGTAAGAGACGCGTCCAGCGCCACCTACGCGCTCATGCTCAAGAGCAGACTTGTTGGCGAGAATCCTTGTAACGTGGACAAGCTTTTCAGACGTATCAAGCAGTTCGGAGGTCCGTCTCGACAGGGCGGCGGCGTGTCGGGTATTGAGATCGCCCTCTGGGATCTTGCGGGTAAGGCATGGGGAGTGCCGCTGTGGCAGATGCTTGGCGGTAAGTTCCACGATAAGATACGCGTGTACGGTGACACCGATGTGGACGGTAAGCACACGGGAACGGATATGGGACATGCCATAAAGAAAAGAATGGATATGGGCTTTACCATAGTCAAGATGGATCTGGGAATAGAGCTTCTTTATGACGAGCCCGGTACACTCAACGCTCCTCTCGGTATGCTTGAGAATATGCAGAAGTACTCTGCCAAGGCTATCCAGCATCAGAGCGGATCTATTGACAGAAGCCTGATGATGGGTAAGAACTATGAGATATTCACTATCCCCCATTACGCGACGGGAATACATATAACCGAAAAGGGCATGGATTATCTTGAGGATTATGTAAAGCAGGTAAGAGACGTTGTCGGATATGAAGTTCCTCTGGCTATCGATCACTTCGGACATGTTTCCATGGAGGATTGCATCAAGTTCGCAAAGCGTCTTGAAAAATACAATATCGCGTGGCTTGAGGACATTCAGCCCTGGCATCTTACCAAGCACTATGAGATCATTTCCCGCTCTTGCAACGTGCCGCTGGCAACGGGCGAGGACATTTATCTCGCTAAGAACTTCCGACCTCTGCTTGAGAGCCGCGCTATCTCCGTGGCGCACCCCGATCTCTTGTCCATAGGCGGCGCTCTTGAGACAAAGAAGCTGGGCGATATGTGCGAGGAATACGGCGTGGGAATGGCTATCCACATGGCGGAAAGCCCCATAGCTTGTATGGCGGCAATACACACGGCGGCGGCAATACAGAACGTAATGGCGGTAGAGTTCCACTCGGTGGATATTCCTTGGTGGAACGATCTCGCAAACGGTATTGCAAATCCGCTGTTCAAGGACGGATTTGTAGAAGTACCCAATACTCCCGGACTCGGAATAGAGTCACTTAACGAGGAGCTTATCGCGGAGCATATCCACGATATGTATCCCGGACAGTGGGAGCCTACCACCCAGTGGGATAATGAGTGGGCAAACGACAGAGAATGGAGCTGATACGGTGAGCGGACTTACTCTTCGGTGGATCGGACAAGGCGGATATTTGCTGAATGATGGAAAAACCGAGATCTGTATCGATCCGTATCTCTCAAATGTTGTGGATCGTGTAGCGGGTCGGGGCAGAATGGTAAAAGCCCCCTTTGCTCCCGGAGAGCTGAGGAGCGATGCGGTCATATGCACACACGATCATCTTGACCATGTGGATATTGATGCGATCCCTCTGATGGATAAGGAGAATATGATGTTTCTTGCTCCCTCGGGCGCGGAGAAGACCTTGCGCGCCTGCGGAGTGGAGCACTATACCCCGTTTGATGATGGAATGACCTGCCACATAGGCGGATTTGAGCTGACCGCGGTATTTGCCGATCATACCGTTCCCGCGGTGGGAGTGCTTATAAGGCACAGCGGAATTACCATGTATTTTTCGGGAGATACCGAGTACAACACGCGGCTTGAGGCGCTTGCCTCTATGGACATAGATATTATGGCAGTCTGTATCAACGGAAGGCTTGGTAATATGAATGTCGGGGAGGCAGTCAGACTGACGCAAATAATAGCTCCCAAGGTGGGTATTCCCACACATTACGGAATGTTTGAAAGCAATACCGAGGATCCCCGAAAGTATACGTCTCGGTTATCCTGCGGCTTTGAGATGGAATATAACAAAGAATATCTTGTGGAGGATATGCTGAAAAATGTTTGATCTTACAGGAAAGACCGCTCTTGTTACAGGCTCTACTCAGGGCATAGGCTTTGAGATAGCAAGAATTTTATCGGAGCATGGAGCGAAGGTCTTTATAACAGGAGCGGACAGCGTTGAGAAATGCCTGCGCGCCTGTGAGAAGATACCCAATTCCTATCCCATAAGAGCCAATCTCTTGAAAACAGAGGACATTGACAGAATGTATGAGGAATCTGGAGATATTGACATACTTGTCCTTAACGCCTCCATACAGTATAAAAAGGCATGGGATGAGTTCAGCGAGCAGGATTTTGATATTCAGATGACCTGTAATGTCAAAAGCTCTTATCTGCTCATAAAAAAATACGCCCCCGCTATGAAGGCGAAGGGATGGGGAAGAATAGTGACTGTGGGCAGCGTTAACCAATATAACAATCATTCCGAGCTGTCGCTGTACGGCATGACCAAGGCGGCGCAGATGAAGCTGGTGTCAAACATAGCTCCCTTCCTCGCGCCCTATGGAGTTACTGTAAATAATGTAGCCCCCGGAGCGATAGCCACACCGAGAAACAGCGCGGTATATGAGGATGAAGAGCTGAGAAAAAAGGTTGAGTCAAAGATCCCCTGCGGACGCTTTGGCAAGCCTGAGGATATCAGTCCCGCCGTTCTGCTTCTTTGCTCGGATGAAGGAGGCTACATTACGGGGACAGATATTGTCATTGACGGCGGCATGAGGCTGTGATACCATTATAATAAAAAAGGAGTAGTTGACATGCATTTTAACAGTATAGAAGAAATTATAGCGCTGACGCCTCAATGGAAGGGCGAGAGACTGCCTGACGGCAGACCTAAGGTAGAGGAAAAATATTTGAAGGCGCTTAAAAATCTTACGCTTGAAGAGGTGTGGAAGCCTATATTTGTAAAGGGCTATGAGAGCCAGTTTGAAGGAAGGCTGTATACTCTTCATGACGACGGCAGAAAGCTTATAGGACGCGCGGTCACCGCTACCTATTGCCCCTTCCGTCCCGATCTTGATGAGGTGGTGAAGGATATTGGAAGAAGCGAGGGCAGAACAGGCACATATAATCAGTGGGTGGTTGATAATCTTATGGAATACGATGTTCCCGTTATTGATATGTACGATAAGATCTACAAGGGAACATTCCTTGGGGGAAACCTTACCACCGCACTAAAAAACAAGACAAAGAATCCCAACGGCGGCGCGGTCATCTGGGGAGGTATCAGGGATACCGAGCAGATGAAAAAGGTGGAGGACACGCAGGTATATTACCGCGGAATAGATCCCACGCCCATCCGTGACTTTATTATGACGGGTTACAATACCGCCACGAGGATAGGCAACGCTATTTGTCTGCCGGGAGACGTGGTATTCGGAGCGGGCGGCGGAGTGCTGTTTATTCCCGCGCACCTTGTCGCGGAGGTGGTAGGCGGAGCGGCTAAGACACAGGTAAAGGATCTGTTTGGCTTTGAAATGATCAGCCTCAATAAGTTTACCACGGCTCAGATCGACAAGAACACGTGGACAAAGGAGATGCTCGATCTTCTTATGGAGTTTATACGTATTGATGAGCGTGCCGCGGAATATCGTGACCTTGACTGGACAGAGGAATACGATCTTGCCATCAACGGAGATCCCAACGATACTCAATCCGCTCTCTGATCTTAATATTTTATAAGCCGACCGCAGAAAAAAGTTCTGAGGTCGGCTTGATTTTTTGAAGATGTGAAAATATTCCGGGGATATCTTAATGCGACAGATCCGTTTTTATTTGATGTTGACGATCATCACGTGTCCATTGTCGTGGGGAACTCCCGTAAGTATATATTGAGGAATTATCGCGTCTGTTCCGTCAGCGTTCTTTGCTTTGATCTCGGTGTAATAGTCGCTATGCATATCTCCGCAGAATACACCTTTTATAATATCCGCGTTGGTCGTTATCAGCTCATATCCGTCACGCGACGCACCCGCCGAATGATACCCTATCAGATGTGTATTGTTAAAGTTCACCATTTCACTGAAATTTTTTCTCAAAGGAAATGTTTTGGTAACGCTCGGGTCGTTTATGGACAAGGGCATATGGAAGAATAGCAGAATGATATATCCATGCTTCCTCGCAAGCTCGATATCGTTTCTCAGCGCGTTTACCTGCGAGTCCACAAATGCTCTTCGGGAAGCGTTATCCATTTGTATTAGCATTACCCTGTCGTCTATCACCTTTGAGTAATAGTCGATATTGTGTATCCAGCCGTTGCGGAGTATTTGTCTGCGCTCGTCCAGTGTCTCTATTTCCTTGACATCGCCCTGTATTCTTCTGGCGACATCGTGGTTGCCTATGCAGGCAATGACTTCGGGATACCTTTTGAATATATGCGTCTGAGCCAGCTCCATAGCGCCGTGAGAGAGATAGTCGAGGATATCGCCAAGCACCACTATCTGGTCGCAGTCGGAGATATATTCAAGGCATGCGTTCGTCTGATCCACTGTCTGACCGTTTGCCAGCCATTTTCTGTTTTTGAAGGTGCTCATGACTGTGGGATGTGCTTCTGCAAGATCCTGAGCGTTGCAATAATTGTAATGCGGATCGGCTATAAGCCCGAGCCGTATAAGCTTTCCGCCCTTGCTTGACCGTATATCCGCCTCGCGCACCATGATCATTGTGGCTTTATCTATATATATCCAACCGTTTTTGTTGTTCTGATTGCCTATTACGGTTGAATTGAACTCATTTTTCATTGGTGAGCTGTTATTCTTTCGGTATTTTGTGGGAGAACAGTACATGTATTTCTGAAATACCCTGCAAAAGTAATCTCCGTTCGCAAAGCCGATGCTTTCCGCTATCTGCGCCACCGAATGTGATGTATTCATCAGTAGCTCCTTGGCGCACTGAATGCGGTATTTGTTAAGATAGTAGTTTGGAGTCATTCTCATGTCACGGCAGAATATTTTGTGCATGTAGCTTTTTGATATGTGCAGATGCTCCGCCAACGTGATCTCACTTACAGGCTCGGAATAATGCGCGTGGATATATTCAAGCGCGTTGACAGTATAGGGATTTATATATCCTGTAGCGCTTCTTTCCTTCAAGGAATTGCTGTGAAATTCGCATATGCTCAGAAAACCGCTGAGCATAAAATAACGGTCATCCCTGTTGGTATAGCTCAGGTCTGTGGTAAGCTCTGTGAGCACCTTTTTCGCTTGTTTTGCGTAATGACAGGGATAGACACCTGTCTCGGTGGGGATACCCGCATCTTTGAGATAGCTTTCCGCTTTCTCGCCCTCAAGCTTGATCCAGTATTGCTCAAATGGCTCGGAGTCGGCATTGACCGAATAGGACATGCGGTCGTTGGGAGCAAGAACAAAGAAGCAGGGACCCCGAAAGCTCTGACCGTTGAATACTCCCTCACCGCTCATAATGTACTGAAGCACATATATATTTCCGTGTGTTATGTCACATCGGTAATTGCGCCAAGGCTGCATAGCGCCAACCTCAATAACGCTTACGGTATTCTGAAACTTTTTGTCGGGATAATAAATATCGGAGTCATCCCTTATGTAATGAACATTATACATTTTATTCTCCTTTGTGTATTTGCAAAGAACGGCATACCTGTCGGTTTTATGATAACATTCTTTTGTAAAAAAGTCAACATAATGAGAAAAAAATTGCTTTTCAGTGATAATTAGGATTAAATAGTACAGATTTGAAAATACTGACCCATACAAGGAAGGGCGGTGATTTTTTCAATCTACATACTTTTTTATTATATCATAAGGACAAACGCAGTTTGTCGTGCCCACAGGGATTATGATACAATAAACGCTGCCATATAAGCCGTTCGCCGTTCACGGCGAAATCGGCATCACTGCGTTTATTATACCATAAAATTGTAAAAAAGCAAATGTGTTTTGTAAAAAAATATCCGATATGTGTAGTTTTACGGTTTGTAAAGAAAATTCCGAGACAGCCATTTTCTGTTTTTTGATGTTGACAAAAGAAAAAAGTTGAGTTATAATTTTGTATATGATAAAGATCATAAAATAACACGGTATGCTTTTGCATTCCGTGACTATTGGAAAGGAAGCTATATGAAAACTGTTCTGGTTGAGGGACACCGCGGATTTTGCGCTGAATATCCCGAAAATACTCTTGTTTCATTTGAGGCGGCTTTGGAGCTTGGAGTTGACGCTATAGAATTTGACGTTTGGCTGACCTCCGATAAGATCCCCGTGCTTATGCATGACGGCAATGCGCTCCGCACCTGTGGAGTGGACCGCAAGCTCAGGGAAATGACGTTTTCTGAGGTAAAGGAGCTTGAGCCGTGTTATGCCTCCAAATTTGGAGATAAGTTTGCGGGGAAGGGGATAGAAGTACCCACCCTGGAGGAGCTTCTGTGTCTGTGCGCGCGAAAGCGTCCCGACATAAAGCTGGGAGTTGAGATAAAGGAATACACCGAGGAGACCGTTGATCTGACGGTAGCCCTTCTGAAAAAATATGGTTTTTTTGATACCTGCTGCTTCTATGCCTTCAACGGAAGGATAATCAAATATATCAAGACAAAATATAACGGACGTACCATGGGATATCCCGATTTTCAGATGGGAGAGTTTGAGGCGGATACATACAGCTATTATGATGAGATCGGACTTTCGATGCCGATAGTAAGATCGGAGGTCGCGCCCATATTTATTTCAAAGGGATTGCCTGTGCATATGTATTGTGCCGACACTGTGGAAAACGTGGAGCTTTGCATGAAGATGGGAGCGTCTCTTATAACCGCCAACGACCCTGTCCCGCTCCTTGAGTACCTGGGACGGAAATAAATAACGGTATTTGCGGGGATAGCGGTGTTTTGTTCCCGATACGGATATGTTGATAAAAGTATGAAGCCGACCGCAAAACAGATGAGCGGTCGGCTTTATTATTATGCCGCGAAATTTTTATTGCGACATTGCGGACTGTGAGATCAGAAAGGATATCAGCCCGTATGTCGATGTGGGGAATGAAAATATTATATTCTTCAATTGGTCGGCTGTGAGCTTTTGATTGATTATCAGCGTGAGTACGTCTATCCAAGTTCCGGCTTCGCTGCCATATACCGCCGCGCCCACGAGACAGTTGCTTTTGTCAAAAATAAAGGTGATATCAATATCCTTTTCGTTTTTTGCCAGCCACAGCATGGTCTGACTGTAGGGAACTCTTGCTATGCGATATTTTTCGGGAATGGTCTCAGCTTCTTTTACTTTAACGCCAACCTGCGCTATTCTCGGCAAGGTGAAAACAACACTTGGAACAGCTGGATATTGGATAGGCTTTTGCTCCTTACCCAGAATGTGGGCGGCTATATATTCCGATTCAAATGCGGCGGTAGGAGTGAGCCGTGGGATTTCCTTGTATACCACATCGCCCGAGGCATAAATATTTTTTACAGCGGTTCGCAGGTGCTCGTCCACCCCGATCCCGTGGTGTGAGCTTTCTATTCCAAGCTCCTCAAGCCCCAGGTCTTCTACGTTGGCGACTCTTCCCGTTGTGTCCATAACGTAGTCGCAGGCAACCGCTAATCCGCTTTGCGTGTGAACGATATATTCGCCGTTCTTTTTTTCGATCTCGCTGATAAATTCCGCAAAGTGGAATTTCGCGCCCTCGCTTTTCATTTTATCTGTCAGACGGTCAACGTATTGCTCGGGATAGCTTACAAGAGCTTTGTTTGAGCATTCGATAAGCGTCACATTTTTTCCGAGTGTCAGCGCCATGGAGGCAAATTCCATGGATATCACTCCGGCTCCCGCAAATACGATCCTATCGGGCATGTCATCCAGATCAAGAAAATCCTTGCTGTTATGAAGATGCTCCCGTCCGGGAATATTCATCTGCGCGCTTCTCATGCCCGTACCTATAACGATATATTCACCCGAGATGCTTTCTTTATTCACCGTTACCGTGTGCTCATCCTTCAGTGTCGCGTGTCCCTTTTTGATAACGATGCCCATACTTGTCAGCATAGCTTCCAATCCTACGGGAAGAACACCGATCTGAGCTTTCTTGTACTTCATTAATCCGGACCACCCGATGGCGGGAGCGGAGTCTATACAGATATCTTTATAGTTTTTGAGTCCCGACACATATTCAAACGGTCCGTCAAGCAGGATCTTGGCATCACACCCGTAGTTTGTGCATGTGCCGCCAATGGCTCCCCGGTCTATGATGGCAACCTTTTTGCCCGCGGATACGAGGGTGATTGCTCCATGCCAGCACGCGTGTCCGCTCCCGATAAAGATAACATCATAATCAAACATTTTTTATCTCCTTAACAACGGTATTTAATCATAGCATAACCGTTATTTTTTGCTATTATTCCATGTTTTGCTGAAATAAATATTGGGTAACCTATTGACAGAACAAATCACGTATGTTATAATTTAATTGAACTCAATTAAATTTACACAAATTGATAGGAGGCATGTTATGAGTATTTATGATTTCAAGGTAAAGGCACAGGATGGCAGTGAGGTGGCACTTTCCGATTATAAGGGTAAGGTGTTGCTGATAGTCAATACGGCAACAGGCTGCGGATTTACGCCTCATTATGATGAGCTTCAGGATCTGTACGACGCTCACAAGGCGGACGGCTTGGAGATACTTGATTTCCCCTGCAATCAGTTCGGAGCTCAGGCACCCGGCGATGACGAGGAGATCCACTCCTTCTGTACCGGTCGATATGGGATCACCTTCCCGCAGTTCTCCAAGATAGACGTTATAGGAGATAATGCCATTCCTCTTTACAAGTGGATCGCGGAGAATACCGAATTTGATGGCTTTGGCAAGGGACCTATGGCAATGGTCATGAAGGGCGTTGCAAAAAAGATGGATAAGAACTACAAGAACAACGGCGCTATTAAATGGAACTTTACCAAAATACTTGTTGACCGTGAGGGAAACATCGTTGCGCGCTTTGAGCCTACCGTTCCGATGAAGGAGGTAATGGAAGCGGTAAAGGCGGCGCTTTGATCCTCCGAAAAATATGAATATGCTTGAATACAGATATGATACACAATTGCTTATCGAGGGCACGGATCTTGATGAGGATGCCATCAATGAGTATTTTGTGAATAATTTCAAGGGAGATTCCCTTATCGCGTTCGGCGATGAAAATCTGATAAAGATACACTATCACACAAACCAACCCTGGGACGTACTGAAATACTGCGCCTCTCTCGGCGAGATATTTGATGTTGTCGTGGAGGATATGGACAGACAGTCGCGGGGATTGAAAGGATGATGAATCAGCTATGAAATATCAAATACGTTATTATACGCGTTCCGGAAATACGGAAAAATTGGCAAGGGCGATAGCGGATGCTGTCGGAGACTCTGCGAAAAGCATTGACTGTCCCCTTGAGGAGAAAACGGATATTTTGTTTCTCGGGTGTTCTTACTATGCCTTTGACATGGATGAGGCGGTTAAGAAATTTATTGCGGAAAATAAGCAAAATATAGGAAAGATCGTTTGCTTCGGAACATCGGCAATGATGAGATCCATGAAGAGACCCATGAGCAAGGTGGCAGAGGAATACGGTGTTTCACTGGCAGAAGAGGAATTTCACTGCCGCGGCGCGTTCGGTCCTATGCACAAGGGGCGTCCGAATGATAAAGACCTTGAAAAGGTCGCCGATTTCGCAAAGAAAATTATAAACATGTCAGGGAGCGTATAATGGAACATATTACAGAGATCATCCGGCGGAGAAGAAGCGTCCGTACCTTTGACGGCAGGGAGCTTGATGGGGATGACAGAGAAAAGCTTTGTTTATTTATGACGGAGATAGATAATCCGTATGATATTCCCGTGGAGCTAAAATTGTTGAACGCAAGGAGTAGCGGACTCAATTGTCCTGTTGTCAGCGGTACGGAGCTGTATGTGGGCGGTAAGATCAAGCGAGTACGGCATGCGGACGTGGCGTTTGGATATTCCTTTGAAAAGCTTGTACTGTATGCGGAGTCTTTGGGGATCGGTACGGTTTGGCTTGGCGGTACAATGAACCGCTCGGCGTTTGAGCATGCTATGGAGCTTGAGAGTGATGAAATGATGCCCTGCGCTAGTCCGCTTGGGTATCCCGCAAGAAAAATGTCCTTGAGGGAGAGTATGATGCGGAAAGCGATCAGGGCGGACGATCGTCTGGAGTTTGGCGAATTGTTTTTTGATGGAGAGCTTGACAAGCCTCTTACCGAGGAAAAGGCGGGAAATCTGACACAGCTGCTTGAGATGGTGCGCTTGGCGCCATCGGCGGTCAACAAACAGCCCTGGAGGGTCGTTGTCCGTGACGACGTGGCGCATTTTTATCTGAGACGGAGCAAGGGCTTTGGTCATGGCTCGGTATTTGATATGCAGAAGATAGATATGGGAATAGCGCTTTGTCATTTCGCTCTGGCGGCTGAGGAGAGCGGTATGGATATACGCTTTGCCATAGATGATCCAAAGCTTACGGCAGATCCCGATACCGAGTATATCGCTTCCTATCTCATCTCATAAAAGTCATAAGGATGATATTCAAATTATTTTTTGTGCTTATGTATTACCGTTGTTATATATTCCTTTGGTGATACTCCCATTTGACGCTTGAATACAGTGGAGAAATACAGAGGGTCGTTATACCCGCAGAGAACGGAAATGTTCTGAACGGAGGTCAGCCCCTGCTCTATCAGTGTACAGGCGTGTTGGACTCTCAGGGTGCGGATATAATTATTTATGCTTATTTTAAATTCCTTTTGGAACGCGGAGGATACATATTTGGGATGATAGTTAAGCTCGAAAGCGATCTTTTCAAGATTAAGATCACTGCCCGTAAAGCATTTGTCAATGAGGTCTCTGATCTTATGCGCCGCGTTGTCCGTGATATGTGGATCATTGGATGAGAAAATATCGTTTCCGATCTCCGAGAAGGTATATAATACCACACCCTCGCAACACACGCTGGCGTTTTTCAGCTGTTTTGTTACCATTGAATACCACATGGGTATCAGCGCGTCATGACTGTGAAAAACAGAACCGCAAGGACCTATCTTATAGTCTTCGGCAAGAATGTTTGCCCGAATGCCGAGATAGCTTGTGTAAATATATATAAGGCGATCCGTATTCTCGATAGCGAATCGCTTGGAAGGAGGCATTACTATGATGTCTCCTTTTTTTAACGGCTCGTCGCCTTTTTCGGTGTGGAGTATTCCTTCGCCTTCCGTTATCATGTACATTCGGTGAGTCGCCACCACCTTGGGCTTGGGATCTGAGGGACATTGTGTTTCGTATACCGCATTTATTACATTGAAGAAATTATAATTGTTGAATTTGGGCAGGAAATTACAAATATTCTGATACATGCTTTGTTCACCCCTTGTTAATATATCGTGTGTGATACAATTATAACATGGGTGAATTTTTTTGTCAATACGGATGTTGATTTTTTAAATGTATATATAGATTTTTTCAATTTACATAATCTATAGTTTGTGATATAATGACAATGGATATGGTTGATGTGATGATCTTGTTGGGTAATTTTTTTCTTATACAGGAGATCTTTGCATAAAACAGTATAATATAGCATTTGGAAGGACAATGATTATGAGCGAGAAAATTAAGATCGGTGTACTCGGCGGCTATCGCGGGTCAAGCATGATCAAGTATTGCAAGCAAGCAGAAAACGCGGAGATTGTTGCTATTTGTGATAACTCTCCCGAGGTGTTGGAGGCACAAAAGAGAGACGCGGAAGGCTTGGATATTGTCTTCTATGACAATTTTGAGGATTTTATCAAGCACGACATGGATGCCGTGGTGTTGGCAAATTACGCGACGGAGCACGCGCCCTTTGCTATAAAGGCAATGAAGCTCGGAAAGCATGTTTTTTCCGAGGTAACGCCCGTTCAGACCATGAAGGAGGCGGTAGAGCTGGTTGAGACCGTTGAAGAGACCGGCATGATATACGCTTTCGGTGAAAATTATTGCTATATGCCCGCTCCCTATGAAATGAAGAGGCTTTACGCTCAGAATAAGATAGGTGAATTTGAGTACGGTGAGTGCGAGTATATACATAACGGCGAGCCCATATGGCCGTCCATCACCTATGGTATACGCGACCATTGGAGAAACAATATGTACTCAACCTTTTACTGTACTCACTCGCTGGGTCCGATAATTCACGCTACAGGACTTCGTCCCGTATCGGTCATCGGTATAGAAACGACCAAAAACGCCCGTCGTCTGGGCGGCGGAGCAAAGGGCGCTGAATTTGGTATAGAGATGGTAACTCTGGAGAACGGCGGTATCGTCAAGAGCATTCACGGCGGTCTTTACGAAAACTCGGTCTGGTACACAATGTACGGCTCAAAGGGACGTATGGAGAGCGCAAGAGAGAACACGGGTAAGGGAGATACAAAAACCATCTTTGTGAAGTGCGACAAGAATGCGGGCGAGTACGCAAAGCTTCCCGTAGAGGAATATATGCCTGTAAGAGAGCATGATGAAAAAGCAAAGGCGTTCGGACACGGCAACTCGGACTATTACTGCATGTGGCACTTTGTGGAAAAGATAAAGGGAAATCCGCAGGCGGATATTATTGATGTATATGAGGCACTGGATATGTTCCTGCCCGGTATGTTTGCTTTCCGTTCGATACTTAAGGGAAGTGTATCCATGCGGATTCCCGATCTCCGCAACAAGGAGGAGAGAGACGCGTGGAGAAATGACACCGCCTGTACCGATCCCAAGGTGGCGGGAGATATGCTTCTTCCCACCTGTATGGGAGGAACGCCGGATATTGAGGATGAGGTCTATGAGAATGTCAAGCGGCTTTGGGAGGAGGAATGCGCCAGCGACAATCCCAACAATTACAGAGCCATGATATTCAAGAAAGGCGAAGGTAAATGATCCACTATGGATTGGTAATCGCGGCTACAATACTTTTTTCGCTGCAGTTCTTTTTCAATCAACGCTTTCAGCGCTCCTACGGAGCTGACCTGAAGGCATCGCTGGTCTTTTCGCTGTATAAAAGTATAGTTATCATTGTTATCATGCTTATTATCAGCGGCTTTAAGGTGGAATTAACATGGTTTTCCCTGCTGATGGCTGTTTTGTATGCCGCGTCGGGAATACTTATGAGCTATTACAGCTTAAAAGCGTTTACGGTTGCCAATCTGTCGGTATTTTCGGTGTTCTCCATGCTCGGAGGAATGATATTGCCGTTCTTTCTGGGAGTCATCTTTTACGATGAACCGTTGACTGTCTTTAAGACAATTTGCTGTGCGCTTATCGTCGGAGCGGTGCTTCTTAATATACGGTCGGGAAAACAGAATAAAAAAGCGTTGCTTTACTATTTTGCGGTGTTCTTTCTCAACGGTATGGCGGGGGTCATCTCAAAGATACACCAATCCTCACAGTATGCCCATACCGACAGCACAGGATTTATGATCCTGTCAAGCGCGGTGATGACTGTTATATGCGCTGTATGGCTTCTTGTCGGATACCGGAGTATCCCGCTTGTTAAGGGAAAGGATCTGCTGTTTGTTTCGGGCTACGGGGTGTTTAACGGCGTGGGAAATCTTTTCCTGCTGATAGCACTGTCGGTGCTGCCAGCTTCTGTTCAGTATCCGTTGGTGACGGGCGGTGTTATGGTATGTTCGACGGTTATCAGTACGGTGAGAAGGGAAAAGCTGACGGCAAAGGATTACGCCGCCACGGCTATCGCATTGCTCGCGTCAATATTTATAGCTATCTGATCGGGAGGAAATATAATATGAAGAAAAGACATATGCGATTTCCGGGCTTCAAGGATAAGGCGGTGACACTCAGCTACGACGACGGCGTGGCTCAGGACAAGCGCCTGATATCCATTATGTCCAAATACGGTCTTAAGGGTACGTTCAATATCAATTCGGGAATGTTTGGCAGGGAGTCCACGGGAACGAGCGGAAGAATGACTGCCGAGGAGGCTGTAAGGCTGTATACGGAGAGCGGGAATGAGGTGGCTGTACACGGATATAAGCATATTTCCTTAGCTGATGTGGACAGCGCGGTCGCTTTGAACGACATTATTGAGGACAGAAAAAATCTTGAGACGCGGTTTGGAAGAGTAATCAAGGGTATGGCGTACGCAAACGGCTCTTACAATGACCGCGTGGTGGAGCAGCTGAGGATGTGCGGAATACATTATTCCAGAACGACGGTGTCCACGGGGGATTTCAAGCTTCCGTCCGACTGGCTCAGACTTCCCGCTACCTGTCATCACAACGATCCGCGGCTGATGGAGCTGGCGAAAAAATTTACGGAATTTGATGTTGGAAAATATTTCTGGAGAAATTATCCGCGAATGTTCTATCTTTGGGGGCACAGCTATGAGTTTGATAACGATGACAATTGGAATGTGATCGAGGAATTTGCCGAATACATAGGCGGCAGGGACGATATCTGGTATGCTACCAACGGAGAAATATACGACTATATACAAAGCTACGAGCGTCTGGAGTTCTCGGCGGACGGAAAATTGGTGTATAACCCAACGGTTACAGATATATATATCACGAGCTACGGAAAAAACCAAAATTATATGGTGGCGCCGGGTCAGACTGTACGGCTTGACTGATCTGACACGGTCATAATACGAAAAAGCAAAGGAGTGATGTACCCGTAAAATTACAGCTCACTGCATATCTTCAAACGCAAACTCTGAAAATATTAAAATTATGGAGGAAAGAAATGAAATTCAGCAAATACCTAAAACGAATCACCTTGGTTTTGATGGCTCTTTTGATGCTGTTCTCTGTCGTGGCTTGCGGAGAAGACACGGAGCAACCCAAGGACACATCAAATGCATCGGGGATCGAAGATGAGTTTCCCGATAAGGACTACGGCGGAGCGGAATTCCGTATCATGTACCGCTGGGATTCTCACGCATATAACATGGAAGATGTCTGGGCGGAGGGAATGAGCGCAAATCTTATCCATAACGAGACATTTAAGAGAAATAAGACTGTCGAGGCAAAATATAATGTAGTTATTACACCCGTACAGAACAAGTCTCCGAGAGATGAGTTGAGAAAGAACGGAATGTCCGGAGAGGTCATCTGCGAGGCGATGGCTGACAGAATGTACGATACCTTCCCGATCATCAGCGAGGGTCTGCTCCTTCCCTGGAATGATATCGTAGATCTTTCCAACGAATGGTGGGACCAGAACTGTGTGGAGCAGCTCAAGATGGGCGGTCACAACTATCTTATGCAGGGTAATCTGTCTCCTTATTCCACAAGAAGCTATCTCAATTTCCTGTGGTATAACAAGACGCTTGCGGACAATGCAAATCTTGACGATCCTTACGATGATGTAAAGAACATGACATGGACATTTGAGAAAATGTACAACATGGCAAAGGCGGTAAGTGACGATACCAACGGTGACGGTGAATACAAGGCGGGTGACAGATTTGGAATGCTGACGCAGGTTCCTTACAGACTTCTCACGGGCTTTGGCGTATCCTTTACCGTTATGGATGAGGACGGATATCCGATGCTTAAGACGTTTGATACACTGATGGATGAGAAGATCAGAAAGGTAAACGATTTCCTCAACGATGAGCAGAACACCATCTCCATAGAGAGAATGTGTGAGGGTGCCAATACCGCAGGATTTGCGCATATCTACTCATACGCTCGTTCAAAGTTCAATGACGATCAGCTGTTGTTCCTTGAGGGCGGCGGAAGCTTTGCCGAGGAGATCACAAGCGGAGCTTTGAGATACGGCGTATTGCCCATGCCCTTGTATGATACAGATCAGACAAGATATTACAACATGGTAGACGAATACGCGTGCGCATGGGGAATCCCTCACCTGAACACCGAGCTTGAGATGACCGGAATGGTGCTTGAATATATGGCATATGCATCCTCATCCCTTGAGGACGCCGTATATGAGACCACGCTTAAGACCAAGAAGATGCAGGCGCTTGAGGATTCCGAAATGCTTGATGTTATATTTGCAAACGGCATGTATGAGCTTGCGTTCGTAGGTAATGTTGGTATTCGTTCGATGCTTGAGTCAATGGTAGATACGGGTAGTATCAGTTCTACATACAAGAGAAACTACAAGACCATAAACGCGGAATATACCAAGCTTCGCGCGGCTCTGGAGAGCCTGAGTGGCTCTGCCGAATAAGCGGCGCGGTGATCGGAGTTCAAACTATGAAAACAACAAAATTTCTTGCCTTACTGCTTGTTCTTGCCACGCTTCTTTGCGGATGTGGCCCGGACGGCGAGACAAAGGAAAGTGAGACATCCGATAACGCTGTTGAACAGACAGATCCCGTAGAGACAGACCCTGTGGAAACAGACGAGCCTGCGGAATTTATATCTCTGTTCGGAAGCGACAGCTCAAAGGACTATGTGATCATAAACGGAAAGCATAATGCGGAAAGTGCGGCAAATCTGTTCGCAAGCTCGCTTATGCAAAAGACAGGCCGCACGCTGAAGCTGAAGGATAGCGGCACTGAGGAGACGGCAAATGAGATAATCATAGGCTATGTGGCTAACAGAGAAGAGAGCGTAAAGGTCTACGATGAGATAGCCTTCTCGGAATACTATATAGGCTTTGTGAACAACAAGCTTGTGATAGCCTCCTATACCTCGGCGGGTTTTGAGCTGGCGTTTGATTACGTTGCGGCGTATATCACCAAAAGCGACGACGGAGAATATGGCTTTATGTCCGATTTCGAGCATAGCGGAAAGGGCGTAAGAGTAGATTTCGACGTGCCCAAGGTGGTCACCAAGCGCGGATACGTGCTTGACGGAGCGGCAAGTAATTCCATGCTGCATCTTGCCTACAAGAACGTGACCTCAGAGGAGGTTGTGGGCTACGGTACGCTGCTCAGAGAAAGGGGATATACAGAGCACTCAACAAACACCATAGGTACAAATAAATTTGCCACCTACTATAACGACGAGCTTGAGGTACATACCATGTATTATCCACAGCTCAAGGATTTCCGTGTGGTATTCGGCAAAAAGGGATATATTCCGTCCACTCAGGCTCCGGAATTTACAAGAGTAAATAATGTCAGCCTTACGCAAAACAGATTTTCGGTAGAGGACAGCGGAATGTCCTATATGCTAAAGCTTGCGGACGGAAGCTTCCTTATTATTGACGGCGGTAAAAATATCTCCGGTTATGCCGAAGCGCTTTGGCAGTATCTCAATAGCAATAAGCCCGCATCTGACAGCAAGCCGAGAATTACATGGATGTTTACCCATGCTCATTCCGACCATATGCTGCTTGCTATAAATTTCCTGAAGAACTATAAGGATAAGATCGATCTTCAGATGGTGTGCTACAATTTTCCCGATACGAACGCCATGCCCTATAAGGGTGCGGGACTGTCGCCTTACATCAAGGATCTCAAGAGCACGCTTAAAACTTACTATGCAAAGACCGAGATATTTGTATATCACAGCGGACAGAAGCTGATGCTTCCGGGCGTTGAGATAGAGTTCCTTGCAACCCAGGAGGATTATTGGCCTCTTGAGTTTACCAACGAAAATCTTACAAGCAATGTATGGAGAATGACCTTTGAGGACGGCAGGACGATGCTTGTGGTCGGCGACCTTGAGGATGACGGAAGTGAGCGTCTTACGAATGTATACTCAACCGAGCTTGAAAGTGATATCTTCCAGGTAAACCACCATGGTCTTTCGGGCTTTACACAAAAGCTTATCGACTATGTAGATCCCAAGATATGTCTTTGGTCCTGTATAAAAACAGTATTTGAGGATAACAACAAAATAACAGGTAGCGCGACAAATGCCAAGCTCAAGGCAAACCTGAAAACGTCCAAGTGGACGAGAACCGACGGAACATCGGGCGATCGTTTACATTATCACGGTGAGTCGTATTTTGCCATAACCTTCGTACCCACCAACTGATGCGGACATATGAGCAATACACACGAAGGGGGAGATACGCGACAAAAACACCCGGCGACCCATAAAAAACAAAAACAGAAAGGAATTTTTATTATTATGAAAAAGTTTTTTAGTGTTCTTCTCAGCATACTCATGCTGACAGCAAGCCTCTCAATGATGGCAATGCCCGCAAGCGCGGCTGAGGCTATCACAGCAGACTCCACCTGGTATGATGATACCAAAACCACTCTTGTTATAAGCGACGCGGCAGATCTTCTCGCATTCGCGGCGCAGATCAATGCTAAGAACACCTTCGTTGGTAAGACGGTAGAGCTTTCTGCCGACATCGACCTTAACCCCGGCTGGGTGGCAAGCACCACCGCTCCTACAAATGTCTGGGATATCACAGGCTGTGGAGTTAACGGCTTCTGGGGAACATTTGACGGTAAGGGTCACACCATTTCCGGTATTTATCTCTCCCTTGACTCCTACCAGAGAGGTATTTTCGGTAACTTCCAGTGCAATGACAGACAGAAGGACGCTGACGGAAATATTATAATCATTACTCCCGTGGTTAAGAACCTTGCTGTTGTCAACTCTGTCGTTCCCGTTCGCGGAAACGATATGGGCGGCTTCTACGGTTATCTTGCAAAGGGACAGGGCGACGGTAAGGGCAACTGGGACTGCATTACCTTTGAAAATGTTTACAACGCCATCGATCTTATAACCACCACAGCGGCATCCAACAACACCGCAGGAACTGCTGAGAATGTGGGCGGATTTATAGGAAAGTGCAACACCAGCGGTATCGCGTTCAAGTTCACAAACTGCGTATATGCCGGTAAAATGGTAATGAATACACTCATACACGACAAGGTTGGCGGCTTCATAGGCTCTACAGGTACAACAAAGAAGGATGATGTACACAATACATACACAAATTGCGCTTACTACGGAAACGCTAACATCGGTGCAGACTTCTTCGGTTGCTTTGTTGCTGACGGAATAAGAGCGGATATTCTCAAGAACTGTGTATCCGCAGGTATAATGAGCTCAACCGCAGATGCTATGGACTTTATTGCGGGCGGTCTCGTTCATCAGAAGAACTCCAGCACAACTATCACAGATTGTCTCTACACAACAACAAACGGTGTGAATACTCCTCTCGGTGAAGAGGTATCCGTTGCTCCCGAGGGAACAACATTCTGCACACATGCAGAGCTTATCGGTGCTAACGCTAAGACACCCGCAGAGGGCTGGACAAAGACTGCGGGCTACGCAATGCCCACTGAACTTTACAACCAGTTCAAGACACTTCTTGACGCTCAGACCCCCGTTGTTCCCGAGGGCGAGAGCCAGCCCGGCGATGAAGCCACCGACACAGATGACAACAGTACAACAGAGGCAGGAGAAACTGCCGAGAATACCGAAAAGTCCGACAATCAGACCGAGGCAGGCAAGACTACCGAGGGAGCAGGCACAACAGAGCCCGCTGATGACAAGGGCTGCGGCGGTGTTATCGGACTTGGCGCAGTTGCTATCGTTGGTGTAGCCGCAGTAGCAGTTGCTTTCAAGAAGAAGGAAGACTGATTAAAACACATAAATATAAAGCGTAAAGCATAAAAGATAAGCATTATTGAGTAACAATTCAGTCAACCTTCAATTTTAATTTGTCGGGGAGATAGATTTTGTTTTCAACATCAACTAACTCCACCGCTAAATCCCAAATTGACGAGTCGACTGAATAGTTACATTATTGAAAAATAACTTTTTGAAAGGACAGCGAAACAAATGAAAAATAAGCTTTTGAGCATTATTCTCGCTGTAGCAATGTTGGCGAGCATGTGCTCGATGATGATAGTGCCTGTCAGTGCATCTGATAATTTCTATGAAGATAATGATGGCGTTTGGCATATTGTAAACGAAGCAGGTTTGCTGGAATTTAGAGAGACATTTATAGCAAGTCAAGCAACCCTTAGAAACGCTACCGTTGTATTGGATAATGATATTACAATGACTGATCCTTTACCTACTGTTGAAACATATGGTAAAGGCTTTATTGGAATATTTGACGGACAGGGACACACAATAAGCAATTTGGTTATTAACGGTGAAAAAAATAACGGTTTGTTAGGTACTCCCTACGATGCCACTAATCTTCCCGAACTGACCGTTAAAAATCTTGCATTGGTAAATGCAAGTATGAGTAGGGCGGCATCTATAACAAAACAGCCGAGCGGATTTATTTTTGGACAGGCTAATGGAACTGCTACATTTGACAACATATACATTCAGGGTTCGATTGCTGTTACGGGTGACGCAATTGATGGTAACGCGTCAAATGCAATGGGTGCTTTGATTGGTACGCTGAATCAAGGCATGGTTGTAAATGTATCTAACTCATATTTTGATATAAATACGAAAGATTCTTCTGTAATAATGTGGCGCTCCGGTGCTATTTTTGGAGGAACAGTACGCGGAGGTATCCAGATGAATCTGACCAACTGTGCATTGTACGGAGATTTAAGTAATTTTGCCGGATACTCTTATTATTGGAGCGGATCGGGATATTCACAAGGAAATGGCTTGACCGCTTATGCACCTGTTCTTACCGCTAAAAATTTTGTGGTCGATACCGTAATAAGTGACACCGTAACGACTACCGGATTGGCTAAGGGCTTGGATTTCCAAAGCGGATCGTCTGATCATTTGACCGAGCAGGATGTCTCCGGTCTTGACGCTGCCGATGTTGAAGGCTTTACAAAGACTGTCGGACACCTTGTTCCTACGTCTCTTCTTAAGATGTTCCCCGAGCACTGCCTTGAGGAGTCTGACGTAACAGACAGCATTCTTGAGCTTGAGGGATATCAGACGGACAACACTAACAAGATCAGACTTGTGGCAACCATTGCCGATGATAATACAGCTAACTACAAGTCTGTTGGTTTTGAGGTGGTTGCGGTATACGGCGATAACGCAAAGTCCACAAGCTTCTCCACCAGTACGGTATATACCTCTATCAACGCGAATACTGCTACAGGTGACACCGCGATAACCGCACAGAGTCTTATCGGTGGTAACGGATATATATTTGCTATGATTATCGGTAATATGCCTGCAAATACTCCCGTGACCTTCCAGGTAAAGACATATTATATTGACGCAAATGACGCTCAGACCGACGGGGCTACAGTGGTGTTTACTGTAGACGAAATACCCAGCGGAACAGTTTCGGGAGGTAAGTAATATGAAAGCAACATATATTAGCCCTGTTTTGGAAGTGATCGTTCTCACCACCAACGATATTATGACCGTTTCTGCGGGATTGTCGCTGTCAGACGGCGCTCATGATATTGACGGAACAGCCGACTGGGTTCTTTGATCCATAATAATAGGGGTGTCCGTTGTGACACCCCTTACAACATTTCGTAAGAAAAATGTATCTATTCAGATAACCTGTCAAATTGGGATTTATCAAGGACGCGGTTACTTTTCTTTTCGCGAAAAGAAAAGTAACCAAAAGAAAAGCAACACTGAAAATTATTATATATTTCTTGTGTTTAAGTTCTTTGAGGGGTTCTTAGGGGAAGCTTTCTTTTAAGAAAGTTCCCCTAAGCGCGTCCTTTACAAATCAAAATTTGAAGATTGAATGAATAGTTACGAAAAAATTTTTTGAGGGAATACCATGAAGCTCGGATTTGAGGATATTAAAAAGATAACAGTGGGTGCTGTCAGCATAGAGGAACAGGCAGACGGCATACATTTTTACAAATGTACGGGTAAGCAGCTGGAGGCATGGAAGGCTCTGAGTGAGTCCTTTTATCCCCGCGCGCTTGCCACAACGGGTATAAGGCTGGATTTTAATACCAATTCAAAAAGGATCAGCTTTAACGCTGTATCGGGCTACAAGTTTGAAATATACGTTGACGGCTTGTTCCGAAAGCAATATCTTGTCAGCGAGCCAAATACCCCTATACATTTTGATATAAAAAGCGTTTTCGGCGAGGACATGGACAGCGCGAGGATAACCGTTTATCTTCCCGCTCATGCCATAGGAGTTATCAGCGATTTTGAGCTTGACGATGGCGCGTATATCACACCCCATGTATTTGACACAAAAATGCTGTTTTTCGGAGATTCCATAACGCAGGGGTGCGATTCCGACCGCGACAGTCTGTCCTATGCTCAGAGAGTGTCAAGATTTTTCAATGCGAACAGCGTTATACACGGAGTGGGTGGAGGATATTTTGATCAGACCGTGTTTGACCGTATAGAGCTTGATCCCGAGACAGTATTTATAGCTTTCGGAACAAACGATTTCTCTCATTATCATACCGTTGACGAGGTGCGACGGAATGCCTGCTCCTTTATGGATATCATAAAGAGAGAATACAACGAGGCTAAGAATATATTTGTAATATCCCCCATTTGGAGAGCGGATTTTGAGAAGGGAAAAAGAGGTATAGACAGCCTTATATCCTGTAGACAGGTTATTATCGAGCAAGCGGAGGCGCACGGCTTTATACACATAGACGGTACATCCCTCGTTCCGCCCTCGCCTGAGTTTTTCGCTGACCGCTCGCTCCACCCAAACGCCGTTGGCTTCGGAATATACGCGGAAAATCTCATAAGGCAGATAATCAGATATATGTAGTGTCAAACGGTGTTTTGTTATAATATTGTTAAAGGAGATATTCTATGTACCGATTTGAGAAAGCAACGGCCTCAGCTCCGTATTTGTTGCGCAATGACGGGTATGAATACAGCTATGACGGTGTTACGCCCGATGAGCTTGGCAAATACAGATCATGGCTCAGGGGAAGCTTTTATGTTGAATACGACAGCGCCGATTGGGACGGCAATATCTTTTCGACCTTTGTAAGCTCAGAGGAGCAGATAAATCTCGCGTATTATCCTCGTTTGAGCAACGGAGTTTTAAAGATCGTTACTACCAGACGCGGATATCTTCCGCCTACGGTAGCTTCCGAATATCAAAGGATAACGGACGCAACCGTAACGCAGATAGGCAGAGCGGGCGCGTCAAGAGTGGCGGCGGGAGAGTCGTTTGTTATCCAGCTTGAGGACGGCAGCTTTGTCATCATTGACGGCGGTCCGCATAATGACGCTGATTGCGCCGAGCTGTTGAAATTTATGTGTGAGAGAAAGCCTGTAACACACGAAAAACCAAGGGTCGTTTGGCTGATAACACACTCTCACTCCGACCATGTGGAGCTTCCTATAGATTTTCTGAATGAAAACAGCGGCAATATCGACCTTGAGCTGTTCTGTTGGAACAATCCGATCATTTCCGCAAGCAAGGAATCCCAATGCTATGACGGCGGAGCGGAGAGATATGAGAAGCACATTGCCGATATTGAACAGATACTGAGAGACAAGTATCCCGGCACGAAAATATTCAACTGTCATACGGGACAAACGCTTTATCTTGCGGGCTGCAAGATAGAAATCATTCACACCCATGAGGATATCTTTCCCGACTGGGTATGGAATCTGAACGTGGCGAGTACGACGTTTAAGTTTACGTTTGCGAGCGGAAATACATTTTTGGCGCTGGGCGACTCAGAGACCAATAATTGTATTTTCATGGTGAATGCTTACGGCAGTATGCTTGACTGTGATATGGTTCAGGTCTCGCATCACGGTCTTAACGGAGCTACTAAGGAGATATACGAAAAGGTAAAGCCCACGATAGCGTTCTGGCCCATTGACAAGGATAGATTTGAAAACGACGAGAAATGTCTCGGAACACGTATATCCCCTACCACGGGAAAGCAGTCTTATTATCATAACGCGTATCTGCGCCTGATATGCCCACAGCACTATCATTCAAGCGAGACCGTGAGTATAAATACAAAGGATATGTCAAGAAAAATATAAAATATCTGAACAGCCGACACAAAAGCCGACCGCGGAAGCAAGAGATTCTGCGGTCGGCTTTTTGATATTCGGTTATTTTATATTCTTTTTATATTCCGTAGGTGAAACTCCGTTGGAGTGCTTTTTAAAGACATGGCAGAAATAGTCGGGGTCGTTGAAGCCCACCTCCTTTGCCACTGCCTTTATCTGAAGATTTTGCGAGGAAAGCAGACTTTGCGCGCATATTATACGGTGACCGTTGAGATATTTCATAGGTGATATCCCCAGCTCGCTTTTAAAGAGCTTGTACAGATATTTTGAGGAAATGTGAAGAGCATCGGAAATATCCTCAAGCTTGATATCCTCGGCATAGTTTTCTTTTATATAAGCCACCGCATCCTTGACGTATTGGTTTGAAAGGTTCTTTTTTTGCGGATAGGCTGCCGAGGTGTAGGAGTGGATGGAGAACAGACGGTTGAGCTTTGAGAGAAAGTAATAATAGTCGTCACAGTCAAAATAGGATTCATTTCTGAAAAGAAAATGGAAAAATGTTTTAAGCTGATCATGATACGGCATTTCGAAAAACTGAGGTTCTGTGGGGAAGCCCGCGGCGGCAAGATGCTTTTCTACATCCGTTCCGTTGAGCCTTATCCAGAACTGCTCCCATCGGGGATAATTTGTGTCTGTTCCCGCACAGTAGCAGTGAGTTTTTTGGGGAGTAAAAACAAATCCCATAGGTCCTTCTATAGGCTGACCGAGGGCAGTACCCCTACCCGCGATAAGAAAGTGAAGTACGTAAAATTTCTGCGTTGCGTTATAATCATATCCGTAATCCAATGTACTGTTGCCCATTGCCATAACATTTATCTCCTGTTGCGGCTTTTGGTTTTCGGATATTATTATTGATGCTCTGTTTGGCGCGTAATTTACTTTTATCATTTTTATTTCCCCATGATACGTTATTTTTTGTACTTGATAATATTATATCATGCTACTTGTTTTTTGTAAATATGCAGGCGTTTTTTTTACAGACATTAGCGTGTTTTGCTGTGTTTACAATTGGTATTTGGTGTGATATAATTGAGAAGCAAACAGAAAATACTTGCTCTTTGTTTGGACTTTTTGTACAAAAAACAGGTAAAAAAGTGAAAATCTGTGATTTTGCGAAATTCATAAAAACACAGATTTTACACGCAGGAATATTTACGGATAAGGAGGCCGTTATTCAAATGTATTTGAAAAAAATATTTATGACCGTTCTGGCATTGTGTCTCGTTGTGGGCTGTGTCGGATGCGGTGACAGTGGTGACGACATAAAGGAGACAGAAACATCGGACAGCGTTGTCGAGGAGGATAACACACTGACGGTTGCCTCGGACGGATACTCTGACTATGTGATCGTATATGACGGAGATCAGGACGCGGCAAAGACACTTGCCCACGAGATAGTCACTCTTGTATACAGTGTATCGGGAGCGCTGATCAAGCTACAGGATGTAAGCGAGATGAACACGCTCAACGAGCATGAGATCATCGTGGGAGACGCGAGAGAGTGTGTGGCGGATGTGGTGTCGCAGGCTGCTACCGAGGATTTCGCGGTGGTCGCGGTGGAAGACGATATAGTATTATGGGCGAGCGACTCAAATATGTATACCCGTCTTCTGAGATATTTGAAAAATTATTTGATAGTAGCGAATCCCGACAGAACCATTGCCCTTGAAAAGGATATGTCGCTGTTTTATGGCAGAGGCGATATAGATATGAGCTTTCTGACCTTGTTTGAGGGAAAGAAGACCGACTATGTTATCGTATATGATTCAAGCAACGACGAGCTTGATGAATATGTGGATACCTTTATAAAAACACTGTATTCCAAGTGCGGTGTGCTGATAAGAAGCAAGGATGCCGCTAAATACAAAACAGAGCATGAGATCGTTGTGGGAGAGGTACGGGACGGTGTCGGACAATTGGTAACGGATAAGGCTCTCCGTACAGAGGATGATTTTATGATATGCGTTGACGGAGATGATATCGTGCTTTACGCTACCGATAACCGCGCGTATGCGTATCTGTTTGAGTATTTCGCGAATGATGTGCTCAGTGAAAGCTCGGGAGAATATTTCGTGCTTGCCTCGGGCGAGGATTTTGTTTACAGTACATCAAAATATAACGGCATGAGTTATGTCGAATACTATCAAAGCATTTACAAAACGTATTCGTCGCAGGTGGATGAGTGGATAGAGAATTCCTTCAAGGCTGAGGACAAAAATGATGTGGCGCTGGTGAGAGCTTTGGTTGAGCGTCTCGGAGAGGGCTTTGCCGTATATAAGGGCAGCTCCAGCGCGCTTTACGACGGACATATCGTCAAGCTTGATAAGAGCGATTACAGCAAGGTGACGCTGTCAAACGGAGACGTCGTAAAGATACCCGCGGAGTTCGCGAGAGAGTATTTCGGTCAGAATATCTCAGTTGACGCGAACGGTTATTTTGACCTTACGGAATACTGTAAAAACAATGATTACAGTCTTTATACCGATTCGGAAACGGGAATAAGCGTGATAATGCCCGCGTCGGGCACGGCGTTCGGTCAGAGCTCGAAGATCGGCGGATATACGGATGAGCAATACATAGCGAGAATGAAGACATTCTTTGTTAATCCGTACAGTTCCGAGCCGAGCAACAACACCGAGCAGAGCAGGGTCGTGATAGAGCAGAATGACGCGTGCTATAACACGGAAAATACCGTTGACTACACCAAAGCGGACTACAGCATATATTATGACCCGACCATACTCTCGGTCACGGATAAGAACGGAAAGACCGTGCTGTACAGCGCGTATTCCGAGACACCTTATATAAACGGCGGAGCGCAGACCGCGATCCTCATGTTTGAAAAGAGTGAGGACGGCGGCGCTACGTGGAAGAGGATAGCAAAGATATCGGGCTACAATGTTCCCGCCATGTTTGAGGACAGCGGATATATCTACATAATGGGCGGATTTTCAAATGTACAGGTCACACAGTATAATATGACGACGGGCGCGCTGAGATCTGTCAAATTCGCAACCACGGATATAAATCCGGGAGGCGGCGGTCCCGGAACAGTGCTCATACACGACGGCAGAGTTTATAAGAGCTATGCAAACGTCATACTGAGCGCTCCCTTGGGAAGCAATTATATGGTAGCATCTTCCTGGACGGTAAGTACCACCGTTTCCGAGCTGTACAACAATTCCACTTGGCGCAGGGAGACGGGCTTTGTTGAAAAGCTGAACGCGAATCCCGGATATGACTGGGAGGAAGGCTCGGTGCTTCTGGGAAAGGATGGAAAGCTTTACGTTATGTATCGCAGCAACCGTCAGATAGGAACTATGCTGATATACGAGCTGAGTAAGGACGGAAAGACACTTTCCTATGTAACCGAGTGCAACGGAACAAAGCTGGAGAAGAAGAGCCTTATATACACTCCTTCTTCCATTTCCAGACCCGCAGTCCATTATGATGAGTCCACGGGACTGTACATAAGTCTGATGTGTCTGTATATGGGAGACAGCACCACCAATTACTTCTTCACCGACTATCTGCAGAGAGCGGTATTGGGCTTTGTGGTATCGGAGGATCTTGTCAATTGGACGGTGGTGGATACACTTCTTGTTGACAGAGTAATGCTCGGTAAGCTTGAATCTATCACGGCTCACGGCTTCCAGTATGTTGACTTTGTAATTGAGGGAGACGATATCCTGTTTGTCGTCCGTGAGAACAGCGGAGACAGGACTTTGAAATACTGTCATGACGCTCCGTGTATAACATTTTATCGATTCAGCAACTATAAAAAAGTGCTTAAGGATAACAACATAATCAGCAATTGAGGTAAAGATATGGAAATAATCAATATCGGTTCGTCCAGAGAGGTCTTTTGGGATGATTACATAGTGGACGTAGCCAAGACCACCGCTCCGAAAAGAATGCATTCTCCGCAGCGCAGAGAGCATGTGATAAGCTTTGACGAGGAATGGGAAGGAAGCCACTGCTATTTCATTAACATGTTCAGAGACGGTGATATAATGAGAATGTATTACCATTCGGGAGCAAGGGGCGCTCCTGTGGGCGTGTGTATCTGCTATGCCGAGAGTAAGGACGGTATACATTGGGTAAAGCCAAAGCTTGGCATATGCGAGTTCAACGGCTCTAAGGAAAACAACATTATCTTGAGCAGGGCGCTTGTCCCCGACGCGACCTCACCCACAACGGATAACTTCTATGTTTTTAAGGATGATAATCCCGCTTGTCCCGAGGACGAGAAATACAAGGGAATATCAAACTGTATACATGACGGCAAGTGTGATCTGCGGTGCTATGTAAGCTCTGATGGCATACACTTCAGATACGGCTGGGATATATACTCCCGTAAATTCTTTTTTGATTCCCTGAATACCGCGCACTATGATAAGCGGACGGGAAAATATTATTGCTATTTCCGCGGCTGGCATAAGGACGCGTGTCCCTCGGACGACAGCATGGTAGGCTTCCCCAGGGCGATGACGAGGGATATAAGATGTATGGAGTCTGAGGACTTCAAAAACTGGACAGAGCCTGTTCAACTGGACTTTGGCGAGGACGCGAGAGATTTTCATCTTTATACCAACAACGTCGAAAACTATTACAGAGCAGAACACATATCCGTGGGATTTCCCGCAAGATATACCGATAGATCAGGCTGGACAGACAATTACGAGACTCTTTGCGGTAAAGAGGCAAGGCGTGAGAGGATGAGCGGCCATACGAGGTTCGGATATACGGTGACGGATTGCATGTTTATGTGTTCAAGAGATAAGAGGACCTGGTACCGCCCCGATGAAGCTTTTCTTCGCCCGGGAGCCGAGAACGATTGGTCATGGAGATATGGAGACTGCTTTATGAACGCGGGAATGTTTGAAACCCCCTCGGACTTCCCAAATGAAGCACCTGAGCTCTCCTTCCTCGTTCCCACCAAGCGATGGACAAAGGAGAAGAGCGGAAATCTGCTGTACCGCTACGGCATACGCCCAGACGGATTTATCAGCAGATATTCGGGGTATGACAGGCGGGTGCTTGAGACCAAGCCCATCGTCTTTTCGGGAAATAAGCTTACGGTCAATTTTGAAACAAGCGCGGCGGGATGTATCTACATCGAGATCGCTGACAGAAACGGTAAGACTCTGAACGAATACCGAAGCTGTGAGCTGTTTGGAAATTCCATCGACCGTGAGGTTAATTTCGAGGGTAAGCTCTCCGATCTTGCGGGAAAGCCTGTGCGGATAAGATTTATAATGTCCGACGCTGACATTTATTCTTTCCGATTCACCGACTGACCGAGATATAAGAAGGGATGGTGATGTTGTTTTAGATGTTAATCGCGCCCAATAAAAAACAAAAGAAGAAAGGAGCACACAAAAACATGAAAAAGCTGAGTTCATTAGTTATCGCGCTCATCCTGATTATTTCAACAATGACCTATGTTATGCCAATCACCGCGGCAAATCAGCCAAGCTCCGATGACGTTACAAGGAGCAATGTCCTGTTTTCCCAGGCAGACATAAAGGCCGCAAATGAGAATGACAACCTATCGAGCGTAACAGAGGGCTTGTGGGGAACTACTGTTACCTATGACACCGAAAATGACAGAATAGATTTTGTCAGAACGGCAGGTTGGAGTTATCTCAAGATAACCGCACCGTCTGACAAAATAGATATGACACAGTCAAATTGGTTGAGCGGAAAAACAGTGGAATTTGAAGTAGTGATGGTCAAAAAGGCTTCTACAAATCTTACTTTGAGTATGCACACGTATTCTGAGCCGGAAGATCCCGCAAATAGCGGTTACATCAATCAAATGAATAACGGTCCCGCTGTTTGGTGGTATCAGAATTCAAGTGTATCGTCTGTTAATGCATATCCTGTTGCAGCGACTGAAAGCGGTGCTTACGAGCATACTATTGCTGAAAAAAACATACCTCTCGCCGAGGGAACGACATTGAAGATGCGTATGACGCAGACTGCTGACAAGCTGACACATTACTATTATGATACCGATACCAAAGCGTGGGTAGCTATTGATGATGGTCATGCGGTCAGCGAGCTTAAGGTCAATAAAGGCGGCTTGATATTTTTTGCGAGAAACCCGGATACCTGGGGAATCAAAAATCTGATCATATACGAAAATACTGCCTCTGAATTTTTAGGTGTTCAGAATACCGAGCTTTACGATACTGATAGTGATTCGGTATCAGATTCCTTTGACATCAGATTTGTATCAACAGTCGATAGAACTGTATTCGACAGCGGTGTTTACTCCGAGATAGGCTTTGAGGTCTCAGCGTCTTATTCAACGAGCGGAGCAGTAGCCGCAAAGCGCTATAACGATCAATATGTATACACTTCTTTGCTTGCGTCGGATAAAGAGGGAAATATAGATGTGATAGCTGCCCCGGAGGATAAGTATTTCTGCGCATTGGCAATAGAGGAAATACCGAAGAATATCGGCAAGGTTGTATTTTTGGTTAAGCCTTATGTTATTGAGAACGGTACTTATGTATATGGTCCCACATATGAAATAACCTATGACGCGGCAAATGCCGAATGTAACGGTGCAGTTATCTGCACGGACGGGAGGTAAGCTATGAAAAAATATATTACTCCTCAAATTGAAAGCATGAATATCGTATCTTTGGATATTATCACAGCTTCAGGATACGGAACACATACAACATGGAATGAATTTATAGCCGAAAACGCTCTTTCAATAGACATTTGATCAAAAATATTTATTAACTGTGCGACCTCACATAAAGATTGAAACACAACCAAATCCAAGAAAGGAATAATCAGATCATGAAAAAATTTTTGAGATTATTTACTGCGCTTATACTTGTTATTTCTATGTTAACCGTTGCGATACCCGGTATCGTTGCCATGGCGGCTGAGAGCTCGTCCGACACACTCTTCTCTCAGTCCGATCTTGCCGCCGCGAATACCGCGGGAACGCTCTCCACTCTTGTCACCGCCTTCACAGATACAAATGTTGCTTACGATACCGCCAATGAGATGCTTACGTTTGGCAGAACAAACGGCTGGTGCACCATGAGGCTTGATCTTACTGGTTCTTCCATCGATACCACTCAGGACAACTGGCTCAGCGGAAAGACCCTTGAATTTGAGCTGGTGCTGGTAGACGCATCATCGGGCAATCCTACCATTGATTTTTCTCCCTATCCCGAAACGAGAGACGCGAATTTTGTTGCGAACAACAACAAAAACGAATGGGGTCCCACTTTGTGGTGGTATGCAAAGAACAGGAGTCTGGCTCTTGTAAATGAGAATGGCGTAGCTCAGACACTGAATCATACCAAGGCAGAGAGAATAGCTCCCGAGATGGCTGCGGGCGACTCCGTTAAATTCCGCATTATTCAGACTACAGACAAGATAGTTGTCTGCTACTATGATACCGAGGCTGAAAAATGGGTGGCTATAGATGACGGTATAGCCGTAAATGAGCTGACCTTTACATACGGAGGACTGTACTTCAATGCGCGCGGCAAGGATACATGGGGTATCAAGGGACTGAGCATTACAAACAGCGCCTCTATCTCCGATGTCCATTTTGGTGAGCTCAGCGCGGGCGGTTCCTCTGAGGAGATCGAGCGTGAGCCTACATATGAGACCGACAGCAAATACATTATCTCTCAGGAGACCTTCAGAAAGGCAAAGAACGTAGCAAGCTTCTTCCCCGCAGTGGGTACGGCTATGGCAGGTATTACCTCATGGCAGGGCGGACTGAACAGCACCGCTGTTACCTATGATAAGGAAAAGGATATGGTGTTGTTTGATACATCCAAAAACACCAACATTCAGGGTAATACTCTGTATATCCCCGAGTTTGACACTACAAAGGAAAACGCGTTCCAAGGCTACACCGTTGAGTATGAGCTGGTGCTTGTGGATATCAACAGCACGAATCCAATGTCTAAGATAGGATTCTATTTTGATAACTTTACCAAGATCGACACCGGATGCGGTATCTGGTGGTATCAGAAGAGCGGTAATCTGACTCAGGGCAACGCGCAGGATGGCTTTGCTCATATTTACGACATAATCGGCTTTAAAAAGGCGGAGGGCGAATCCGTTAAGTTTAAGATCGTCTGCGACGAGTTTGGTATTACATCGTTCTATGACTACGGCGAGGGCTGGCAGATCATGGGTATAACAGAGACAGAGGAGCTGTTCTATAACAAGGGCGATATGTACTTTGCTTTCCGTAACGGAGATGTATACGGAATCAAGAATTTCGCAATGTACGCGAACGAAGAATCTGGAGAACAGCCCGATGATGACAAGCCCGGTGATGATCAGCCTGAGGATACCGGAGACACATCCGTAGATACCTCCGCAACCGATACATCCGCGTCGGATACCTCCGGTGCGGCTACCGATACAACCGCGGCAGGCACAACAGCTGTCGATACGACCGATACATCCGAAGATAAGGGCTGTGGCTCGGCATTGAGTCTTTCCGCTTTTGCGATCGTTGCTATAGCAGTACCTTGCTTTGCGTTTTGCGGACGTAAAAAGGAAAAATAAAAAGCAACCGTCTTTGAAAATAATTTCACAGGAGGATATATGAAAAAAATAAAAAGAATCATTTCCGTTCTTTTGGCTTTGTTGATACTCACGTGTGCCTTTGCGGGCTGTACGGGAGGCGACGACGGCAACAGCAGCGATACCATTACCGTTGAGACCTACGAGGAGGGAGCAAAATACGACGCCAACGGATATATCCTCAGCGAGCTCCCCATTGGCGAGCTGGACTACGGCGGCCGAGAGGTGGCTGTGCGGGCACGTATATACAGCGAGATGGCAGAACCTATATTTACAGTACTTGACCCTTCAATGGACATAGTTGATAAAGCGGTCTGCTACTCGGTATTGAAGGTGAATCAGGATCTGAACGTAAATCTGAGGCTGATAGGAGACGATGGCACGGGCATGAAGGCAGAAGTTGAAGCAAGTGTTTTGTCCGGTAGTGGAGAATATTCTCTCTTTTCCACCGGGTTCAGAGCTCAGGGCGAATACATGTGTTCAAATCTGCTTTACGACATGAGTACTATTGAAGGCTCATATCTTGATTTTGAAAAGCCCTGGTGGCCCGATGAGCTTATCGGAGATATGAAAATAGCGGATTCCATATACATGCTGGGCGGAGATATATCCAGCAGCTATCTTTACGGTGTCTGGGCTATGTTCTATAATATCGATATGGTCGAGGCGTACAGTGTAGAATCGCCTACGGAGCTTGTAATGTCGGGCAACTGGACACTTGAAAAGTTTATGGAGCTTTCCCGCAATATACGTGACAGCGCCGACGGCGACATTGTTACGCAGGGAAAATGGGGCTATACCTGCGCGGGCTATGATCTTGACGCGTACTGGTTCGCCTCGGGACTTAACTGTTTCAAGTACAGCGACACCGAGAAAAAGGTAATACTTGATGAGGAGTACTTCGGAGAAAAGGCGATAGACCTTGTTGACAAGATGACGGATTTCCTCGATGAGCCCGATGTATACTGCGAGCTTGACAACGGCGGACATTATGCCGATGCAACAAGACGCGACCGTCCCGCCTTCAACAGAGGAGACGCGCTGTTCCATACAGATACTCTTACCAATGCGAAGCATCTTAGCACATCCGAATCCACGACCTTCAAATGGGGAGTTGTTCCCATGCCGAAATACGATACAGATCAGCAGACATATATCTCCACCTGCCGTCCCGGCGTAAACAGAATGTGGAGTATTCTCGCAAATGTGTCCGAGGAGGACGCGCTGATGCTGACGGCGGTTCTTGAGGATTTCGCGAGTGAGGCATACCGTCAGGTCACTCCCGCCGTGTTTGAGATATGTATGAAGCTTCGTTATTCCGAGGATGAGATAAATTCTCAGATGTTCGATTTCATACGTGCCAATGTTGTGTTTGACCTCGGACAGTGTACATCCGAATCCTTTGGAGGCGCATACATATTCCAGCTTCCCGGTAAGGCTATGATGCACGACCTGAAGTGGAGCACAAGAGGCGCTATCATGAAGGGACAGATATCTAAAAAGGTTGATGAGGTATTCAACGATACGTTGCTTGCCAAATAAAAAGGGTTATAATACTCTGATAGGTTAAAAAAGCGTGGCTGTTTATTCCCCCGCGCACCGGGATATATTTACGGTGCGCGGGAATAGACAGCCTGTCGCTATTGGAGATGTTACGAAAGGAAAAACCATGACACTCGAACAATACTATAAAAATTTAAGAGTACCGGGCGGCAAAGTGGATGCCGTTCTGGATACGGATGCTTATAATGAGATAGACGACCAGTTTGCGCTTACATATATGCTTCTGGCAAAGGAGCGCATCAATACACTGGGAATATGCGCGGCTCCCTTTAAAAATAACAGGAGTGAGTCCGCCGCCGACGGTATGAACAAGAGCTATGATGAGATAATCAAGGTGCTTGACCTTATGGGCGAGCATGACATGAAAAGCAAGGTATACCGCGGCTCCGAGATATTTATGAAAAACGAAAATGAGCCTGTGATCTCCGACGCGGCTGAATATATAGCAAGGGAGGCGGCGGCTCATACGCCCGAAGCCCCCTTATATGTGGTAGCGCTGGGCGCGATAACCAATGTTGCCTCCGCCATACTCATAAACAGAGAGGCGATGAGGGAAAATACGGTCATCGTATGGCTTGGCGGTCCAAGCCACAATTGGGTGGATTCAAGGGAATTCAATATGATGCAGGACGTTGCCGCAGCAAGGATAGTTTTCGGATGCGGCGCACCCTTGGTGCAGCTGCCCTGTCAGGGAGTGGTCAGCGAATTCAGAACCACACGCCCGGAGCTTGAATTCTGGCTCAAGGGTACAAATCCCATAGGTGATTATCTGGTCCGGAACGCCATCAATGAGGCAGAATCCTATGCGGCGGGAAAGGCATGGAGCAGATGTATATGGGATGTTACCGCGGTGGCGTGGCTGTTGAACGACAAGGATCGTTTTATGGGATCATATCTCACGCCCGCGCCTATTCCCGAATACGATCACAGATATGGCTTCGATCCTCGCAGACATATGATAAGATACGTTTTCAGGATAAACCGCGACGCGCTGTTTACCGATCTTTTCGCAAGGATCGCGGGTCATAACAAATAAGACCCGCGCGGCTTACCGTGGACGTTATTCAGCTATAGGATAAGAATATGATACATGAAATAACAGAGGTAAACTATGAGCTTTAAAGTAAAGGGCGGGGTATACCCCACAATGATCACCCCCTATAAGAACGGGGAGATCGATTATGGTGCTGTTGAGAAATTGGTTGAATGGTATTGGAAGCAGGGCTGTGACGGAATATTTGCCGCTTGTCAGTCAAGCGAGATAATGTTCATGTCACTTGAGGAGAGAGTTAAGCTTACAAGAACTGTAATCGCCAAGGCAAAAGCCCTTGCCGATTCGGATAAGAGCCGAGAGCCCATGATGATAGTTGCGTCGGGACACATTTCCGACAGCTTTGAGGAGCAGGTAAGGGAGCTGAACTCCATCTGCGCTGAGAAGCCCGACGCGCTCATACTCATAAGCAACAGAATGGATATTGAAAATACCACCGACGACAAATGGATAGAGGATACGGAAAGACTTATGGCTGAGCTTCCCGAGGATATGCCTCTGGGAATGTACGAATGTCCCAAGCCCTATAAGCGCCTGCTTTCCGACAGGATGATAAAATGGTGCGCCGAGACGGGAAGATTTCATTTTATAAAGGACACCTGCGGTGACGCTCCCACCATAAAAAGGAGAGTTGAGATATGTAAGGGAAGTAACCTGAAGATATTCAACGCCAACGGTCAGACCATGCTTGAAAGCTACCGTGACGGTGCGTACGGATATTGCGGAGTTATGGCAAATTTCCACCCCGCGCTTTATTCCAGGCTGTTGAAGGAGGAAAATGAAGTCCTTCAGGGATATCTGGCACTTTCCGCTATGATAGAGGCTCTTACATATCCTTGCTGCGCAAAGTATTATCTTAACAAATATGAGGGAGTAGAGATGCCGACCTACGCAAGGAGCGCGGACGAAAATAACTTTACCGATTATCAGAAGTCCTGCATAGATCAGTTTGCTCTGTTGAATATGACCCTTACGGAAAAGCTTTTTGGTTGAAGGATAAGAATACGGTGATATGAAAATAAAGAATATGCTTTCGCCTTCTATGATGTGCTGTGATTTTATTGATCTCGGAAAACAGCTGAGGAGCTTTGAAAAGGGCGGAGTTGATCTGTTGCACATAGACGTTATGGACGGTAGCTTTGTGCCCAATTTCGCGCTTGGTACCGACTATGTAAGGCAGCTCAGGCGCGTGACCGATATTCCCTTGGATATCCACTTTATGACCGAGTGCCCGGAAAGACATATTGATGCCTTTCCAATAGGTGAGGAAGACTATGTAAGTATTCATTTTGAGTCCGTGAGGCATCTTCAACGGGTGCTTTGCTCTGTAAAGGAAAAGGGAGCAAGAGTGTTGTTGGCGCTCAATCCCGCCACACCTGTGGAGGTTGCCGCCGATGTTCTTGATGACATAGACGGATTGCTAATAATGACGGTGAATCCCGGCTTTGCGGGACAGAGGATGATACCCCACTCTATTGATAAAATAGCGAGAGCGAGGCGGTATCTTGACGAGCACGGAAGAGCTGATATGGTGATAGAGGTGGATGGGAATGTGAGTGTTCCAAATGCCATTCTTATGAAAAACGCGGGCGCGAATATTTTTGTGGCGGGTACGTCGGCAGTGTTTTGCGGAGACAGTATCGAGGATAATATAAGAGTATTCCGCAGAGAAGTATTCGGCGAGGATGAGTTTGGAGAAGGAGCTTTAAGATGAGCAGAAACGTACTTGTGATCGGCGGCATAAATGTTGATTATGTGGTTCATGCCGACAGACCGCCGAGGCTCGGCGAATCGCTTATAGGAAACAATTTCGCCATGAACTGCGGAGGCAAGGGAGCAAATCAGGCGATCGCTATTGCCAAGCTTGGGTGTAATGTCAGAATGCTCGGAGCGGTAGGACGGGATCATGGGGGAGAAATATCATTGCAAAATTTGAGCAACCATGGCGTGGACTGCGCCTCCGTTATCAGAACCGATACTGCGACGGGAGCGGCGCTTATAACCGTTTGCGGCGGAGACAATCAGATAGTGGTGGATGTTGGAGCGAATGATATGCTCACTCCCGAGCAAATAGAAGAGCATTCGGAGCTGTTTGATTGGGCGGATATACTCGTTATGCAATTGGAGGTGCCCACATCCGCGGTGCTTGCCGCCGCTCGGATGGCAAAGGACAGGGGCAAGACGGTAATACTGAATCCCGCTCCCGTCAAGGAGCTTGAAAAGGATATTTACGGATATATCGATTGGATAATACCCAATGAGATAGAGACTCGGCTTATAACGGGAATACCGCAGAATAACGATGACGATGCCGAGACGGCAATGGCGGAGCTGAGGCGGATGGGATGTAAGAACGCCATAATTACGTTGGGCGGTCGGGGATGCGCTTATCATAACGGAGAAGAAGTACGCCGCGTGGGCGTATTTGATGTAAAGCGTGTCGATACCACCGCGGCGGGCGACAGCTTTATCGGTGGATTTTGCTCCGCGCTCTGTGACGGTAAAAGCATAGAGCAGGCAGTGTATTATGCCTCCGCCGTGTCCTCCATAACAATTGGCAGGGCAGGAGCAAGCGTGTCCATTCCCACGGCTGATGAGGTCGCAGAATTTTTGAAGAGCAATACCATAAAGATAAATAAGTAGAACCGTGAAAAAGGGACTGTTGCAAATGATTTGCAACAGCCCCTTTTTTATAGCATCCAGCGGCTCATGGTATAAGGATGCGGTTCAGACAGATTCCACGTATTTTATGAAAAATAGTCGTTATACGAATTTTTGTGTTTTCTTCTTTGACGGTGTCTTTTGAATGTGCTTGATGTACATACGGTAAAAATCGCTGTAATTATCATACCCTATCTGCATAGCCGCGATGGTGGGAGGTGTTCCGTCGCGGATCAGTTTTTCGGCAAGGGCAAGCTTTTTTTGAAGTATGTATTGCTTGGGAGATATTTTCATTTGCTCCCTGAACAAATGACAGATCGAGGATTTTGAGCGTGCCGTATGAACGGCGATATCGTCAAGCTTTATTTTTTCGCGCAAATGCTTGTCGATATAAGAAATAACCTGATTCAACGGCTCGCCAATATCCGTCGCGGTATTTGCGGCTTCCGAATCAATATACTCGTACAACATTTGTATCATCAGACTTTCAGCCAACGGCATGTAAAGCTCACCGCGCTCCGATCTGCATACCCTTTTGAGATCATTGAGTTGATATGAGTAAAATACAGGAATTGCCAAGTGATCTTTTTCAAAGAGCTTTTGCAATATATCTGGAATCGCAGAGCGGTCAAACAGTACCGTTATTCTTTTATAAATTCCTTTTTTATTTGCGGTAACGGTATGATACGCTAACGGGGGGATGATCACCGCTTGATCAGCTGTCACGTTATAGCTTCGCCCCTCGATCATAATACTGATATATCCCTCTGATACCGCAATTATTTCGTATCGCGAATGGCAATGGTTCTCCCATAAAACGGTATTTTCAATTTCGCTCTCCAAATATTCAAACGAAAATCTGTCCGTATCAAATTTATAATTCATAAAACCCACTTCCTTTGATCTATTGTATCATATTCTTGCAAGAAAAGCAATATATATTGCAAGAAAAAACATTTAAATTGTCTTTATTTTCTGATATAATGTAATCGCAATAAAAATAAAGAGGTTTGTTTAAAAGATGATCGATTCATGCATTTATATTGGTAAAAAACAAATTCCGAATAGAGTAGTATTTCAGCCTATGGAGGGTTGCGACTGCAACGAGGACGGAAGCCCGAGCGAGCTGACATGCGAAAAATACATAAAAGCTGCTGAAGGAGGCGCGGGAGTGGTGTGGTTTGAGGCAAACGCGGTTTGTCCCGAAGGAAGAACCAATCCAAGACAAATGATGCTTACGTGGGATAATCTGAGCGACTTCAAAAAGCTTTTGAGCGATATGAGAAGAATCGCTATGGAGGAGTGCGGTATATCCCCCATATTTATTCTTCAGCTGACCCATTCGGGCAGACAGAGCATTACGCCTATGATCGCCTATCGTCACCCTATCTATGAGGAAAGGCGTCCTGTGACGGACGGGAATATCGTAACGGACGAATATTTGGATACGCTTCCCGAAAAGTATGTATGCTCCGCTCGTCTGGCGGTGGAGGCGGGCTTTGACGGAGTGGATGTAAAATCCTGCCACGGATATCTCTTTCAGGAGCTTTTGTCTGCATTTACCCGTGACGGACGGTACGGCGGAAGTTTTGAAAACCGCATGCGGCTATATCTTGCTTGTGTTCGGGCGGTAAGAGCGGCAATCTCCGAGGATATTTTGCTGACAACACGCCTTAGCGTTTCGGACATGGTACCAAAACCGTATGGCTTCGGTACGACGGAAGCGAACAAGCTTGATCTTACCGAGCCCGATATGCTCATAGAGAGACTTGTAAAAGAGGGAATACAAATACTGAACGTAACCGTGGGCAACCCCTATTACAATCCTCACGTTAACCGTCCTTACCGAAAGGGCGGATATATCGCTCCTGAGTCTGCCGAGACGGGACTTGAACGCTTTGTGACGATAGAAAAGCATATCAAGCAAAAATTTCCGTCGCTTTGCGTAGTCGGCTCGGGATTGTCATATTACAGAGAGGATTTGATGGAGCAGTCGGAAAGGCAATTGCGTGACGGTGTTTGCGATTTGGTGGGGTACGGCAGAATGTGGCTGGCATATCCCATGCTTTACAGAGACTATATGAATGGGGCGTTTGACCCGAAAAAATGCTGTCTCGCTTGTTCAAAGTGTACGGAGCTTATGCGAAACAAAAAGGTATCGGGATGCGCGGTATTCAATGAATATTACAGAAAGCTTTATAAGGAGATAAAATAATGAAAATTGCGGTGGTTACGGGGGTTCTCGGAGGAATAGGCAAAGAAAGCGCGCTTTGGCTTTGCCGCGCGGGATATTCGGTAGTTGGTATGGATATAATGGAGGCGAATAATCTTCCCGATTTTGACGGACATGATTTTACATACGTTAAGGGAGACTTATCCTGCGCGGATTCAAGACAGAATCTTGTTGATATGGCAGTACAAAAAGGAAATATCTCCGTTCTTGTCAATGTTGCGGGAGTCGCGCCCAAGGTGCGCCGTGATATTCTGGAGTTGACCGAGGAAAGCTATGATTTCGTTATGGGAATCAATACCAAAGGCACATTGTTTTTGACTCAGGCGGTAGCAAACCGGATGATAAAGCAGGGCAAGGGCGGCGCTATCGTCAACATTTCTTCTTGCTCGGCATACACAAGCTCAACGAGCCGCGGGGAATACTGTATATCCAAAGCGGGAGTTTCCATGATAACAAAGCTGTTTGCCGACAGGCTTGCAGGCGAGGGAATTACCGTCAACGAGATCTGCCCCGGTATCATCGCAACTGGAATGACGGCGGCGGTCAAGGAGAAGTACGATAAGCTTATTGCGGACGGTCTTGTTCCAATAGGACGGTGGGGAACACCCGATGATATCGCTAAAGCGGTAGTTGCCCTGTGTGACGGAACATTTGGATATACTACAGGGCAGTCCTTTATTATTGACGGAGGAATGCACATAAGAAAGCTATGAAGAACAAGTACAATACGCTCATAATAGGTACGGGTTGTGCGGGCTTTAACGCGGCTGACAGGCTGTACGATCTCGGGGTGAGGGATATTGCCATCATTACCGAGGGCAGATTTATGGGAACGTCAAGAAACACGGGAAGTGATAAGCAGACCTATTATAAGCTCTCGCTCTGCGGCTCGGACGGGGACAGCGTAAGAGAAATGGCGGACACACTGTATTCGGGAGGCGGCGTTATGGGCGAGCACGCGTTGGCTGAAGCCGCGTATTCAACGAGATGCTTTATGCGCCTTGTGGAGCTTGGCGTGCCTTTCCCGACCAATGAGTTCGGAGAGTACGCGGGATATAAGACCGACCATGATCCGCGAACCCGCGCCACCTCCTGCGGACCTCTCACCTCAAAATATATGACAGAGGCGCTTGAGCGGTCTGTAATTGACAAGGGGATTGAAATAATAGATTTTCAGCGAGTTATTAAAATTTTGACAAATGATAATTCTGTAACAGGCGTAGCCTGTGTCAATACAGTAACGGGAGATCTATCTGTAATAGCTTGTCAAAGTGTTATACTTTGCACAGGCGGTCCCGCGTGCATCTATAAAAACACCGTTTATCCGGAAAGCCAGCACGGAGCTACGGGACTTGCAATCGATGCGGGAGCGGCGCTTTCCAATATGGAGGAATGGCAGTACGGCATAGCAAGCACAAAATTCCGTTGGAATTTGTCGGGAACGTATCAGCAGGTGTTGCCAAGATATATTTCTGTAGATAAGGACGGAAACGAGAGTGAATTTCTGTATGAGAAATCAGGCGATGGTTCACTCGGACTTATATTCTTAAAGGGCTATCAGTGGCCCTTTGACACGCGAAAGACAGATGGCTCATCAAAGGTCGATATTCTCGTTGCTGAGCAGATAAAGAAAGGCAACAGAGTATTTCTTGATTACACCAAAAATCCAAGAGGCTTAGAAAATGGATTTGCTGTTCTTCCCACCGAAGCTTACGAGTATCTCCGTCGTTCGGGCGCATTGTTCGGGACACCTATTGAGCGATTGGAAAAAATGAATGAGGGTGCCATTGAGTTATACGCGTCTCACGGTATTGACCTTTATACAGAATATCTTGAAATAGCCGTGTGCGCTCAACACTGCAACGGCGGTGTGGCAGTCGATGAAAATTGGCAGACCGAGATAGAGGGGCTTTATGTCGCGGGAGAAGCGGCAGGAACATTCGGTGTATATCGACCGGGCGGAAGCGCGTTGAACTCTACACAGGTGGGAAGTCTCAGGGCGGCAGAGCATATAGCAGGAAAAAAGGACGCTCAACGTGCTATACCAAGTTATACTGTACCAAATATCAAATACGGTAAGTCAGATATAACAGAGATAAGAGACGGGCTACAGACAGAGATGAGCCGTGTGGCGGATTTTGACAGAAGTACTGATGGCATGAAGGCTCTGCTTGAGAAGGTGAGTAAGATATGCGATGAGTTTTTTGAGACGGTCGCAATAGAGGATAAGTCACAGACCGCGGAGCTGTTCAAACTGTATGATACGGTACTTACACAGCGCGCTGTCCTTTCGGCAATGCTTTGTTCGGCGGAGAATATCGGAACCCACGGCTCGGCGCTTGTGGACTGCACGCCCGATAGAAGCGGCGGTAAACAGAGAGATACTCGCACGTTGACGAAAAACGCGGTATCATATATAAAAAAGGTCTCGCCAATGCCCACACCTGAACTGTGGTTTGAGACACTGCTGGCAAGAAAGAAGCAGGAGCTTGACAATGAAGAAGAATAACTATCGCTTAGGCGTTGTGTCGGTTTCTTTTCGACAGTATACACCGCAGGAAATATTAGAAGAAACAAACAAAGCGGGGCTTTCCTGTATAGAATGGGGAAGTGATATTCATGCGCCATGCCATGATAAGGGGCGTCTTTACGAGCTTGCCGCGCTACAGACGGAATACGGCATTGAGTGCTCATCCTACGGTACGTATTTTCGCTTGGGCGAAACGCCTATAGAGGAGCTGGAGGATTATATCCAAGCCGCTAAGATTTTAGGCGCGGATATTCTGCGCCTTTGGTGCGGAACGAAAAGCGGCGAAGAATACTCCGAACAGGAAAAGCAGGAATTGACAGAGCAGTGCAAGCAAGCCGCGGTGATTGCAAGCAGTGAAGGTGTTATTCTGTGTATGGAATGTCATAAAAATACTTACACTCAGCGATTGGACGATGCTCTTGAGCTGATGCGAGAGATAGACTCTCCCAATTTTCAAATGTATTGGCAGCCTTTTCAATGGCAGACGATAGAGGAAAATTTGACGTATGCCAGGGTAATCGCCCCCTTTACACATCACATCCACGTATTTCAATGGAAAGAAACACAGCGATTTTCGTTAAATGATGGGATAGAAGAATGGCAAAGCTATCTGCGCGAATTCAACACCCCCCGAACACTACTGCTTGAATTTATGCCCGATGATAAAATGGCTTCGCTTTCCGCTGAGGCAAAGGCATTAAGAGCTATTATAGGAGAAAAGGAATGAAAGCAATATTTTTGTGTGAAAAGATGGAAAAATACTATGCCGTGTATAATAACGGTGTCGTATCAAGGTTGTGCGATATGCTTGAGCTCGACAAAGCGGTATATACCAAGGCGGATGTCATTTCGTCTCCCGACAGGTTCAGCGATACGCAGATAATTTTCTCGACTTGGGGAATGCCTGTATTTACGGAAGATGAGATAAAATACTTTCTTCCCAAGCTGGAATGCGTGTTTTACGCGGCGGGTACGGTGCAGCGCTTTGCGCGCCCATTCCTTAATTGTGGAGTTAAGGTATTTTCCGCGTGGGCGGCAAATGCGATTCCCGTTGCCGAGTATACTGTTGCGCAGATTATTCTCGCCGGCAAGGGATTCTTTACACATACAAGGTTGATGGCTGGGAAACGTCTTGACGAAGCATATAAGCGCAAAGCGGAGTGTATAGGAAATTATAAGGAAAGAGTTGGACTTATCGGCTGCGGAATGATAGGCTCGTTGGTTGCCGAGATGCTAAAGCAATATGACCTTGAGGTTCTTGCCTTTGATCCGTTTTTGTCTGAGGAGAAGGCTGAGGCGCTGAACGTGACCCCAGTTTCACTTGATACGTTGTTTGCGTCCTGCCGTGTGGTCTCTAACCATCTTGCGAACAATGAGGCAACAAAAGGAATGTTACAGTATGTTCATTTTTCAGTGATGCCGAGGTACGGCACCTTCATCAATACGGGCAGAGGAGCGCAGATAGTGGAGGATGATCTCGTCCGCGCTCTCACCGAGCGTGCCGATCTGACAGCGGTGCTTGATGTGACAGATCCCGAGCCCGTAGAGCCTTCTCATCCGTTTTGTACACTTTCCAACTGCTTTATGACACCTCATATAGCGGGAAGTCTTGGAGGCGAGGTAGCGCGCATGGCGGAATATATGGTAAGTGAATTTGAAAATTATTCCGCTGGAAATCCGTGTAAATATGAGGTGACGATGAAAATGCTTGAGACAATGGCATAATAATACAAGATACAAGGGCAGAATATGAAAAACAGATATATCGAATTTATGTAGTGCTCGTTGCATATTATTTGATAAAGAAAAAGGGCGACCGCGGGAACAAAAAATCCGCGGTCGCCTTGATATTTTATTGATACTATGGAAATATCCAATCTTTATATTATTATATATTCTATTATCATAAATATTTCCTCTATACTGTGTATTTTCTTCTTATTCGGTAATGGTTATTAAATATGTGCAGTTGGCGGTCAGCTTCAGGTTTATACTGTCCGTGCCTTTGCGGATATATTCCTGTACAGGCTTCAGTCTTCCTTCCTCGCGAAGAAGCTTCAGATCTTCTTCGCAAGGAGTTCCAATACCCATTTTTTGATACAAGCGATAGGGATTGGTGGTATTCTTATCAATGCGCCAAACGGTTATTTTTCTGCCGGATATGTTTTCAATGAAGCTTACGGTTTCTTCTCTGTCGGGGAGCGTCTGTTCAAAATTGTCCGAGGAATACGAAAGCAGTACCGCGTAATCGCCCTGATCATTTTTAGTGGGTATTACAAAAAGATTTTTATTTTCGACTTCAGCGTCCAGCAGATATTCTCCAAGCCTGGAAGCAAGAATATACGCGTTATAGATGGGTTTGGCGATAAAGTTGAGTGTCAGAAAATTCCGGAAGCCCGAAAAATCCTCCGTCATCTCGTGTTGACCTGACAGGCATATCATCATTTTTAAAATGTTGGAGTCGGTTCTCAGCATCTGATGAATGAGCTTTACGTAGTAAGCCGAAAATACCTCAGTCTCGCGGAACATAAGCTCCGGGGCTTCGTCCTTATTAAAAAATCCGTGGCTTGCCGCACCCCATTCGTCAACTATGATCTCCGTGTTACCGAATCCGTGAGAGCGGATCATGTCAAGATAAGCCTCATGCTTTTTGATAGTGTTCCGCACGCAGATAAGGTCACCCTCCTCATGCATCCTTCGTGGGGATGTTCCGTAGTTGTGAACTGCTATATAGTCAAGCTTCAGATTTTTTTCTCTGACAAAATCAAGAAAGCTACCAAGAAAATCCAAGCTGCGAGCGATTGCGGGGCCGCCTATACGTATGCGATCGGATACCCGTCTTATACCCCTTTCAAAGCTTTGATACAGCTTGCAGTATTCTTTACAGCGTGTCTGTATTTCGTCCTTGGGAAGCTCCGACATAAAGAATGAGGGAAGATCCGGCTCATTAAAGCAATGGCAATGCCATTTTGAAACTGTCTCTATACCGTATCTCTCCACATTGTGTCTCGTGTACTCGTAGCATATCTCTTCCCAAAGAGAATAATCGCGGGGAGGAGAGGTATTGAAAAGCTTGCCTTTATATCTCGTCTTGTTTTTGGAAACGCTGGTCTTATTCGTATTGCTTGCGGCGATGTGATCGGGCATGCCAGCGTACGCAAGAAGAAGGTCGTATCCTTTCTGTACCAGATAATCAAGACGCAGGTCGCTTACTCGAAAGTCATATTTCAGCTTACCATTTTCGTCCGTATATACGATATCCTCAAACATGGTATAAATACGTACCGTTCTGATAGCGCCGTCCTCGGATATTCTGTCAAGTATGCGTCCACCCCATGCGTCCTCAACGGCGTCGGTGGGATGGAAAAGGCAGTGATTCCAGAAATTATTTATTTTTCTTTTTGTCGTGTTTCCGATTGATATCATATATATGTCCTCTTAAAATTTCAGATCGCCGTATCGTGTGATCTTGTCTACGGTCCTGCAAAGCGTGCGGGCATCCACACGAGTCACCTCATCAGTGCAACGCGCGTAAGCCTTTTCGCACATATCTGTGCGGCAAAAGGTCAAGCTGACGGTTGCCGGCTCGTCTATCTTATAAATTGATACGTTTTTGTAATTGTTGAGAGCTGTCTTTATCGTGTCCGTGAGAATATTATCCGCGTTGTCGTAGTTCTCGGCAAAATTGCGGCAGGTTGCTTTTTTCACTGCTCCGCGGTAAATATCGGGAATGTACTCCTTGGCTTGCTCGCATGCCGCCTCGTCACCGATGCAGGCAACTGTTGGGATTCCGTAAGCTCCGCAAACAAGAGCGTGCAATGACAGCTCGCTCATCTCAATTCCATTTATTTTATGACAAAACCAGCTTTTAGAGGATACGGTATGGTCGAGGAAACCGCCTATTGTTCCCGCGCGTGCGTGAGAGCCAAGCTCTATCTGACAGTCAATGCCGCCATTTTCGAGAAGTGTTTGCCATTCGGACAGACTGCATTTTAACGCTCTTTTGTCTATTGCTTCCTCACATATGTTTCCGCCGCCCGCGTGTCCGTCGATATAGTATATCTTGTCAGCCCCCGCGTCTATACAGGCGGACACAGCTGAATTTATGCTTTTGCAAAGAAGCTGGCATGCAAGGCTGTATTTTGGATTGTCCTTGTCCATGAAATCTATATTGGTAACTCCGCTGATACCCTCCAGATCGGTAAAAATAAATACGTTCATTTTATTTCCTTCCAACAGTCTCTGAAATTACTTTGAAAATATTATAACATAAAAAAAACAGTGCTGCAATTGCAAATATGATTTTTTTTAACACAATTCAATCATAGTGCATCAACAAAGCGGTTGATTCGTGGTGTAAAAAATCAGCCATAACACAATATGATATAAAACAGGAACATCCTGATATTGAATTTACAGCTTGGATATGATACGATAAATGTAGTTAGATCGACTGTGCCGCGGTTGCGTAAGCACAGTTGCGATTGTCGTCAAGTGAACAATATTATCAAAATTTAAGGAGAGTCGATATGAAAAACACCCAGGAACGCAGCTACGCCATCGATTCGCGGATCTGCTATACAGATTACGATACCTATTGCGATACCTCAAAAGAGTTCGGATATTTTTCCGAGGACGGAGCATGCTACACCATCACAGACCCCAATACACCGCGTCAATGGCTGAATATGCTTTACAATGACAAGTTTATTTCCGTTATTGCAAATCGGGGCGAGGGCTATACCGCGTTCGGCGGCTTTTACAATCGCGTCACAAAATACTACAAGAGGGAATTTTATATAGTCCGTGATCTTGACGGCAAGCGTCTGCTTGAGGCAATTGACCTTGAAAGCGGCAGAACGGTCAATCTTTTTGACAGCCCTAATATCATCTGCAAGGTCAGGGCGGGCTGCTCGGAGTTTATCGGTGAGGTTGACGGTATAGCTTTCTCGGTAAAGGTTTTTGTTCCTCGGGACGCTTACTGCGAATGCTGGATAGCTCAGATACGCAATACGGGTAATCGGGACAGGCGTTTACGCTTGCACGCTCAGCAGGCGTGGGCGTTCAACAACACGCTTAATGTGTATGGCAGTAAAAAGCCGTGTGAGAATTTAGCGGTGGAGAGAATTGATCACGGATATTTCGCAAAGGGAGACGGACTGGGACTTCCTTTTGATACCATGTACGGCGCGTTTGCTTTTGAGGATATGACCTGCGGTTATGTTGAGAAAAAGCGGGAGAAGGTGCTTGCGTCAAAGAAAAAAGATCCTGTTGCTTATAAGGACTATTGTTATACCTATGTAAATCTCTATACGGATATTCTCTTGCCTGTTGGAGGGACTTTGACACGGACGGTAGTATCTGCCTCTTCGGATAAATGTGAGGAAGTAACCTCCTCGATCACAAGATATCTTTCAAGCAAATGCGCCGAAAAGGCTTGCTCCGATACCCTTGCCTATTGGGAGAAGGAATTTTCCTACAACACATGCTCACTTCCCGATAAAAATTCAGAGCGGTTTCTCAATGTGTGGCTGAAATATCAGCTGGGACTTACCTATCTGTACAATCGTAATACGCAAAACGCAGGCTTCAGAGATGTATTGCAGGATGTCTGGGGCGCTATGCTCATACGTCCCGATTACTCCGCGGCACGAATGGACGAGTCGTTGAGTCACCTGTATTCTGACGGTCACTCGGTGCGCGGATACGATTCCTATGCGGGGATCACCAATAAAGCGGATTTTGTGGATTGTCCTCTGTGGGCACCTGCCATGGTTCTTCAGTATCTCAAGGAGACGGGGGATCTTTCGTATATTGACAGACCTCTTCCTTATATTGACACGGATGACACCGATACGGTCGAGGCGCATTTGTGGAAAACTGTAAATTATGCGTACGGGCACAGGGGAGAGAACGGACTCCTGCTTATGAGAGACGGAGATTGGCTGGACGGTCTTGCGGGAATAAATCAAAACGGAACAGCCACATCCGCGTGGGCTACCATGCAGGCATATTGGGCGCAGGATTGTATGGCGCAGATATACGATGCTGTGGGCAATGAAGAAAAGGCGGAGATAATGAGACTACGCAACGCCGAATATAAAAGTGCGGTTCGAGACGCGGCGTGGGACGGAAAATGGTATGTTTACGGCTTCAAGAGCGATGGCTTGCCTGTTGGTTCACGCCGTTGCGCTGAGGGCAAGATATATCTTAATCCACAAACGTGGGCTATATTTACGGGTATTGAGGACGATCCGGGTCGTATCAAAAGTATGGTAACGGCGGTGAACACGTATCTGACTACCATGTTCGGTCCTTTGCTGCTGTACCCGCCTTATGTCAATGATAAGACCTGCGGAAATCTCGCAAACCAGCTTCCCGGGACCTTCGCTAACGCCTCGGTTTATCTTCATGCGGCTTCCTTTAAGGTATATTCCGATATCGCAAGGGGAGAGTATGATGAGGCTTACGATACTTTTATTCGTCTTTTGCCCAATCACCCCGATAATTCGGACTGTCGGAGAACAAGCGAGCCGTACTGTACAGGAAACGTGCATTTCGGTCCTGATTCCGAGCGTTTTGGAATGAATCTTTTTTCTTGGTTTACGGCAACACCCGCATGGCTCATTCACGCTGGATTTGAGAAAATGTTGGGGGCGGAAGCGGATTTTGACGGATTACGTATATGCCCCTGTGTTCCTTCGGATTGGAATGAATACAGTGTAAAACGGCTATACAGAGGACAGGAATACCGCCTTTCCTTCCGCCGCTCTTCTCAAAACGAGAAAAAGGGCATTTATACTCATGACGGTGTTTACATTGACAGCACACTTATCTCCGCAGATTCGCCCGGAGGGGACTACAGGATTTTGTATTAAATATCAAGGAGTGGGTGTGCAAACCAAATTCGCCATATAGTTATAAGTGTGTCACACAGGAAAAACTTAATGCAAGCTCAGGAATGTTGCGTAAAGTGAAGAAAAAGCGACCGTAGATTTTCGGTATCTGCGGTCGCTTTGATGCTTTTGCGATGCTGTGAAAATTTGTTGATTTTATTGCGGATTGTTTGAATACCTATTATGCCAATCGCGGACTTATTATTTCAGGTAACAGTGGATTTGTGGTAAATAATATCAGAAACACTATTGAAAAGATTAATGCAAGTGCAGAGATATAAGATCTGATCATAGTAAAATATCTGTAGGGGTGTGACTTTACGATCACTCGTTTTTCGGCGTATAGCCGTATTTTTTTTTATATAGTCTGATGAAAAAGGACAAATTTGAAAATCCCGATGCTGCCGCGGTCTCGGAAACATTGTACTCTCCGCTACCGAGCATTGCTTTGGCATTTTTCAGGCGAAGATCATTACGGTACTCTATTGGTGACATGTCCATATATTCCCGAAACAGTCTGCGAAAATTGCTCTCACTCATATTACACAGGTCGGCGTAGTAAGATACAGTTTCATTTTTTTGCCAATATTCGGTAATTTCCGATAATGCCGGCTGAAGTTTTTTGTATTTTGTCGGTATGCGTAAATAGCTTTCGTCAATTTGCCATAAAAGGTTGTAAAGACAAGAGAGATAATAAAACGGATGATTGGAGATGTGATTTTTCATGGGATTGAAAAACGCCTCTACAAGCTCTCCTACTTTGGGAAGATTAAGCTTTACGGGCTTTGACAGATATTCGGGAAGCTCGCCTCCCGCAATATCAAATTGTATTATTTTTATCTCCGTATCATCCTCAAGGTACACGCTTGTATAGACACTGCCCTTGGGAATAAATATCAGCTCTCCTGCGCTGACGTATATGCTTTCCTTATCTCCTGCGTGAAATATGTCGAGCATCCGTCCGCTGACGGTATATACGAATCCGTGCTTTGTACGTCCGTTACGGAAGGAATGCTTATAATCCTTCGGTCTTGATACGTTCTGTATGTCTATGTTCTCTACCGTAAAATTCGGCTCTTGTAAATTGTACTGATATTTCATATTATCACCTCGGATATATTATACATCTCCTTTGCCCGGATGTCAATATGAAAATGATTGAATCGTGTTAAAAATGGCTGTATTTGCAATTGAATCCCGTATTGATTTGTGTTATACTTAGTTTGTAACGGAATGATAAAGGAGATAAATTTTTGGGGCGATCACCAAAAAAGTATATAAGGTAATAAAAGTATGAATAAGAGCTATTTACTGAAAACAACAAACGCCGAGCGACTTTATTTGGAATTTGCGAAGGATCTGCCTGTTATCGATTATCATAATCACGTGTCGGTGGCGGATATCGCATGTGACAGACGGTTTGAGAATCTCTATGAGCTGTGGCTTGCCTCCGATCCGTATAAGCATAGGTTGATGCGCATTTGCGGTGTGGAGGAGCGATTCATTACAGGCAACGCCGGGTCATATGAGAAGTTCGAGAAATACTGTGAGATAGTTCCATATCTTGTGGGGAATCCCGTATACGATTGGTCGAAAATGGAGCTTTCCCGCATTTTCGGGATAGACGAGCTTCCCACAAGGGAAAACGCAAAATATATATATGACAAGTGCGGCGAGATGCTTTCGTCGGATGAATTTTCAAACAATGCTATACTTGACCGATTCAACGTAGAATATCAATCTCCCGTAGCCTCACTCCTTGACGATCTCTCGCCGTTTGACGGTAAGAAAGTTGCACCCTCATTGCGCGGTGACAATCTGATTGAGCCTGCGAAGGAAGTTATAACGGAGCTGTCACGAAAAACGGAGACACAGATAACCGATACGGATTCTTATATAAACGCGGTATGTGTTATGCTTGACAGATTCTCTGCGGCAGGCTGTCGCTTTGCCGATCATGCCCTTGACGCGGACTTTTTTGAAAATGATACCAACGGCAAAAAGGCAGATATCCTCACGCGCCTCGGTATCGAATACGCAAAGCGAGGCTGGATACTTCTTTTGCATTTGGATGCCAAAAGAAAAACAAGCTCACGACTTGCCCGTGTGGCGGGACCCGCAGGAGGATACGCGATGGCGGGAGGAAGCTTCAATATTTCCTCTGTCTGTGATCTTCTGAATGTAATGGAATGTGCGGGAGGACTTCCCGACACAGTACTCTTTTCTTTGAATATGAACGATCAAGCGCCTCTTGCTGTAATGCAGGGCTCGTTTTCCAAGGACGGAGTGCCCTCAAAGGTACAACTTGGACCTGCATGGTGGTGGTGCGATCATGTCCTCGGTATAGAAAACACCTTGAACTGTATAGCATCCTTCGGAGTGGCATCACAGTTCATCGGAATGACAACAGATTCCCGAAGCATTCTGTCCTTTGTACGCCACGATTATTTCCGCAGATTGCTGTGTTCATGGATGGACGGACAAAATACCGCGTTGGATAGGGATCTGCCGTTTGAAATACAGGGAGATATCGTTCGCAAAATATGCTATGGAAACGCAAAAAATAAAATCAAAATATAAAGGAGAAATGAAATGGATACTTATTTCAACAACAAGGTAGCCGTCGTAACAGGCGCGGCAGGTGTGATCTGCTCACAGGTAGCCAAGGATCTGGCAAGTCTCGGTGTTACGGTAGCCTTGGCAGACCGCAACACAGATAATCTGAAAAAGGTTGAGTCCGAGATACTTTCGACAGGCGGCAAATGCAACTGCTATACCTGCGATGTTACAGATCAGAAGTCTGTTGAGACTCTCGCCGAGAACGTGATCAAGGAGCTTGGAAGATGCGATTTTCTTATTAACGGAGCGGGCGGAAACAATATAAAGGCAATGCCCAATATTACAAAGTTCGATCCAAGAGAGCTTGAAGAGGACCGTCCCGAAGATATTAAGGGACTTTATAATATCGATATGGAAGCCTTTGAGGGTGTCATTCGCCTGAATACCATGGGTACAGTATATCCTATTATAGCTTTTGCGAAATATATGGCTAAGCAAGGCGGAGGAAGCATCATAAACTTTGCTTCCATGAATACCTACTGTCCTCTTACGCGTAACTTTGCTTATGCTATGAGCAAAGCGGCTGTAGCTAACTTTACAAAAGGCTTTGCGGCATATTTTGCCGAGGCGGGCATTCGTATCAATGCTGTTGCTCCGGGATTTATCGTCAACGAGAGAAGCAAGGCGTATCTCGGCACTGTGGAGGAAGGACTTACACAGCGCGGCAAGGATGTCATAAAGCATACTCCCATGGGCAACTTCGGACAGGCAACCGATATGTGCGGCTGTATTCGCTTCCTCCTGGATGACAGAATGTCCTCCTTCGTCACGGGTGTAACCATTCCCGTTGACGGCGGATTTTTGACACTTAGCGGGGTATGAAGACATGATCTTAACGGATTATTTCAGAAGTCAGCGTGACGCGACTTGGGATTTTGCAATTCAGTCAGGAGTGCGCCACGGTGTCATAAGGCTTCCCGAGGACGATGCCTTTGATCTGATCGATAAGTCTCATTGGCGGACTGTACATAAGCGCTTTACCGATTTCGGAATAACTCCCGTAGTTATCGAGCCCATGCCCAACGAGGTGCATGACCACATCAAGGCGGGAGACGAAAAGCGTGACGAGAGCATAGAAAAGGTTATCAAGATGTTTCCGATAATGAGGGAACTGAACATTGACACGATCTGCTTCAACTGGATGGCGCATATTGGTTGGCTTCGCACATCAAGCGACTTCATCGAGCGTGGCGGAGCGCGCGTGACTGAGTTCAATATGGCGGATTTTAAACCTACGGGAGCGAGAATAACGGCAGACGAGTTGTGGAAGAACTACGAATATTTTATAAAAGCGGTCATTCCCGAAGCCGAGAAATACGGCATAAGATTAGCGCTTCACCCCGACGATCCGCCCATATCCCGTCTTGGAGACGTGGAAAGAATAATGATAAGCAAGGCTAACATCAAAAAAGCGGTCTATGACATAGTCGAGAGCGATAGCCTTGGTATCACTATGTGTCAGGCAACCTACTTCATTATGGGTGAGGACTTGGAAAAGACGGTCGAGGAGCTTGCGGATAAGATATATTTTGTCCATTTCCGTAACACAAAAGGTGAACCGGAACATTTCCGCGAGACCTTTCATGATAACGGAGATATCGACATGGCAAGCTTGATGAAAACATATATTCAAAACGGCGTGAATGTTCCCATCCGAGTAGACCACGTACCTACATTGGCGGGAGAACAGTCCACTCTCGCGGGCTACGACGCGCTCGGCAGGCTCTTCGCTATCGGATACCTGAAAGGAATTTTAGATACAGTTGAAAGGATATAGACCACGTTAAAGAAGGAGGAAAATATGAAATTCAATGACAGAGACGAGATAATCGAGTTAACACCCTTATGGAAGGGTGAGCGTTTTCCCGACGGACGCCCGAAGGTACCGCAAAAATATCTGGATCAGATGAGAAAAATGACTTTGGAGGAGTTGTGGAAGCCCATTTTTCTCAAGGGGTATGAGAGCCAATTCGAGGGCGATCTCAAAACACTGCACGACGATGGCAGAAAGCTTATCGGACGCGCCGTGACCGCCACCTTTGTTCCTACACGTCCTGATCTTCACGACGTCATGTTTGGCGTGGGTGCTGAAGAGGGACGAAGGGGCAACTATAACCAGTGGGTCATCGACTCTCTTGTGGAGGGAGATGTGGTTGTTGCCGATATGTACGATAAGATCTACAAGGGTACTTTCCTCGGAGGGAATCTGACTACCGCTATTCGCACCAAAACCAAGACCGGAGGCGGTGTGATCTGGGGCGGTATACGAGACGTGGAGCAGATGAAGCAGGTGCCCGATGTTCAGGTCTACTATCGCGGCATTGACCCAACTCCCATCCGCGAGTTCGTGATGAAGGATTTTAATGGCATTACGCGTATCGGAAAGGCAACCGTACTTCCCGGCGATATCGTCTATGGCGCTGGAGGAGGCGTGCTGTTCATTCCCGCTCATTTGGTACAAGAGGTCGTCGAGGGTGCGGCTAAAACGCACGTCAAGGATGATTTCGGTTTTGAGATGATCGCGCAGAACAAATTTACCACGGCGCAGATAGACAGAGCAACCTGGACGGAGGAAATGCTTGATATGCTCACGACATGGATTCAAACCGATCCAAGAGGTGAAAAGTATCGCGACCTTGATTGGTCGCACGAATACGATCTTGCGAGAAACGGAGATCCCGACGATACACAAACCATGCTGTAAAGAGCAGGTATATTTGAGTGTCTTTCACATAATAGGACAGCAAGTGTTGTTTTCAGATGCCGAGAATTTGTGATAAGTACAGCGGTTGATATTTTAGCGAAGAGGTTTAGCTCAAAAACGGGCTAAACCTCTTTTTGTAATCTGAAAATCGCGTGAATAGTTGAAATGGTAAAATAAATGTGACACATAGAAAACCACTATGAAAAGTTTAAGTTACTTACTTGCTAAAAGTGCAAACAAGTCGGTTTTATTCACCAAAATAAAGGATTTTTTCATTGTTTGTATTGAACAAATATGATATACTACCATCATTATCAGCGTACCGTTCACAAAACAGACAGTTGTGTGCGGCGACTGTGGATAGATCAAAGGTGCAGTGCGGATCCTGTTGTTTAATGGTTCCCCCACCTGTGATAGACGCATAGGAAAACGCACGGTATCTTTCGATCTTTCCTCGTTAAACGCTACTACAAAATAAAATATTGAAAGGAAGAATGAAAAATGAAAAAATTAATTTCCTGTCTGATGGTGCTTACTCTCCTGATTTCAATGATGTCCGTTTTTGCCATAACGGGCACAGCGGCAAAGTCTGCTGATATTGACATTTGGGACGGCTCGGTTTCGACATCTCTCAGCGGCTCGGGTACATCTGATGACCCTTATCTTATTCAATCGGGCGCGGATTTGGCTTATCTTGCTAAGATTGTGAATGATAATCCTAGTGATTGGAATAAAGTTCTGACATATGACAAGTATTATAAGCTTACAAAATCAATAGATCTTAACAATATCGAGTGGACGCCTATCGGGAAGGATTGCACAGCAGCTCTTACGAATGTTACTGTCTTCTGCGGCTATTTTGATGGTGATGGATATGTAATTTATAATTTGCTTGTTGGAAGCAATAACATGTCCTATGCGTCAGCGGGCTTGTTTGGAGCAGCATATTACGGTAGCATCTCAAATTTAGGAATTGAAAGTGGAACCGTATATGTGAATACTGCGGGGTACGTTGGTGCGGGTATTGTTGCCAGAACAAGAGTGGCACCTATCATTGATAATTGTTATAATAAAGCGACTGTAGTAAAAAATTTTAGTGGTTCTTGGTGTATGCTGGGTGGAATCGTAGGAAATAGTTCTTCGCATAATACAAAAATTACAAATTGTGTTAACTATGGAACTATAGATGGAAGCATAGGCGGAGAGTGGAATAGTGGAAACAATTGTTATGCTGGGATTTGCGCTAATGCGTTATATTCAAGCGGAGCACCTACGATCTCTAATTGCTATAATTTAGGTAATGTAGTTGGTCATGCAAATTCCAGAGCGGGCGGACTTATAGGGCATGCTAACGGAAGTGTTACTGTTGAAAATTGCTATTCTTCCGGTGAGATAACCTCTTCACGAAACAATAATACAGGTTATCTATTTGGAATTGTTGACGCGGCGGGGACATATACCAATCTGACCGCATATACATCAGGTCATGCTGCATCTACAATTACATATTCCATATGCGGTGCCGATTCGACATATGTTGTAAATGTTGCTACCAACACCACCGACACTCTCGTAGTTCCCACTGAAAGCATTTTTGAGGATTTTCTTGTTGCTACTAATTACGGCACCACCTTGGGTGTGGTTGAGAAGTACGATGATATTGCGACATACAGAGGTGCGACGGGATATACCGCTCCCACAAAGGACGGACTCGTATTTGCCGGTTGGTTTACTGACGCGCGTTGCACCACTGCGATAGCAAAGACTACCGTGAGTGGCAGTGCTTATGCTAAGTTTGTTGATGCTGACGCGTTGACGGTTAATTTCCAGGTAACCGCAGGTACTACTGCTTCCAGCACGTCCACTAACCTCAGACTTCTTACTACCGTTGAATCTACCGATCTTGCGTGCGTTGGCTTCAGCATAACCTACGGTAATGATAATGTTTCTAAGACTACTACGACGGTATATAAGAGCGTTAAGGGAAGTACGAATGCCGATACCTTTAATTACGGTCCTCAGTACTTCAGCGGTGTATCCGAGTATTTTGCAACGTACACCATTACAAGCGTTCCCACAGCCGCGTTTAATACTGCTTTCCGGGTAGCTCCCACGTGGACTACGCTTGACGGCACTGTGGTTATGGGCGCAACTGCCAACGTAGTAATTTCTGATTCTTTTGCTGGTTGATAGGAGGTAAAAAGAAATGAAGAAAATATACGGAACACCCGAATTGGAAATAGTAAAGCTCATCGCGCAGGATATCTGTAACACCAGCGGGCTTACAGCGATCGCCTCGGGGGATGGCGATATCGGTGCTTTTGACGAACTTTTTCCTGAGATATAAATGATTAAAAAATTTTGATATATTTCCGGGCTGTCCCTCTCACGACGAATGGACAGCCCCGATCTTTTGAGTGGACAATAAAACGATTGTGAACATGAGTATTACAGATTTAAAACATAATTTGCAGATACTTCTGTGTCGGCTTTTTGATATTTTTAAAAAAGTCGGTTTTGTTCACCAAAAGGTAGGCTTATTTCATTGTGTGCTTTTTGTTGATTTGCTATAATATAGACATGATAGTGCCTTACTCAAATGCGTAAAACAGACAGTTGCGCAGGTGTATGATGATTTGGCACCATTAGAAAATCTTTTATTGAAAGGAAGAATTAAAAATGAAAAAACTTATTTCCTGTCTGATGATAATTACCCTTTTGGCATCCCTTGTGTCCTTATTCTCCGTTGGCAGCTTTGCCGATGATGGAGCATGGGACGGAACCGTGGGAACCGGATACGACGGCGGTAACGGTACTGTAGAGAACCCTTATCTCATCAGTACCCCCGAGGCGTTGGCTTATCTTGCGTCTTATGTAAATCAAAGCCCAAGCGACAAGACCGCTTGCGGAGACACCTATTTTAAGATGACCTGTGACATTGACCTTAACAACAAGCCCTGGATCCCCATAGGCTACGACGCAAACGGAAGTCTTACCTCGGGCGTTTTCTTCAGCGGTATATTTGACGGCTGTGGTTATGCTATCAAGAATCTTAATGCAAGTCAGTATACAGGTGTTGACGGAAGCCTTAATGTCGCAAATTGTGCCGCAGGACTTTTCGGTTGGGTTGCAGGCGGAAAAATTATGAATCTTGGTATTGAGAGCGGTATCGTATCAAGCACCGGCGGTAGAATAGGCGGTATTGCGGGACAGATATCCAACGGTGCTGTTATCAGTAATTGCTATAACAAGGCTACCGTAAAGAGAGCTACTGATGCAACTACCTATACATTCACGGGCGGTATTGTTGGCTTCTGCATGAATAATGCAGAGGGTAAGATAGAAAACTGCGTCAACTATGGCTATGTTGACGGTAGTGCGGCAACTGCATGGAACGGAAACAATATGTTTGGCGGTATCGTTGGAGGTTATAACTCAGGTGCGCTGAATAATTGTTATAACGTAGGTAAGGTATCCGCAGGCACATGTCGTGGCGGCGGTATCGTAGGAAGAGCTTATTCCGCTACCGTAAACATAACCAATTGCTATACTTCGGGTATTGTTGAAGGTACTAACGCTCAGTGCGCGTACATAATCGGTATTATCGACAGTACGACGCCTGCAAGCGTATGTGAAAATCTTCATGTATATACCAAGAACCAGACTGTGACAAAGAATGCGGTAGGTAACGATGCTAACGGGGCTACTACGGGTAAGGTGACGGTCAACTCCACCGACGAGCTCGCAGTTCCCGTGGCTGAGGGCGAGTCCTTCCTTATAGCTACTGAGGCAGGCAAGCTCAGAATGACTATGGTAGGCGAGGGAACCGCTACTGTTGACGGCACTTTTGATGATGCGTATAAAACCGGTTCTCGCATCTATGATTATGGAACGGGAACGAATGCGCTGACTGTTGGTACATGGAACGATACCGTTGCGGATATCTACACCGTGGCTGACTATCAGAAGCTTTATATGTTTATTGACATTACCGACGGTGATGTCCTTGACGGTGACAACGCTGTTATTGCTCTGTCCTTTGACGGTGGAGAGAATATCTTTACTGTTACTGTTGACAAGAAAAATACCGTTACCGTAAACGGAATTGAAGCAGGCGCGGTTACAAGCGCGGCTGTTGCTACCTCGGGCGGATATGCAATTGAAATTTCCGTTCCCGTTGCGGTTGGCAATTACAATCTTCTTATAGAGAGCTATCTCGGACTTGCGGTAAGACTCAATGACGTTGACGCGTCGGGAGCTACCGCGGCGTTCTCCGCAACCGCTGATGGCGCTGTTGAGCAATACAGAATGGGAGAAATACACGGACAGAGCGGCGTTGCCGTTACGGGTGTTACTCTTGATAAGACTACCGTGAATCTGTATGTGAGCGAATCCGTACTTCTTAAGGCTACTCTCGATCCCGAAAACGCATATGAGCGTGGAATGACTTGGACCAGTAGCGATACATCCGTTGCATCTGTTGACGCGGTTGGACTTGTAACCGCAAATAAGAAGGGAACGGCTACGATTACCGTCACCACCGCTGATGGCGGACGCACCGCTACCTGTACGGTTACTGTAAGCGAAAAAGCGGTAACGGGAGTAACGCTTGACGCTGAATCCATTGAGATCAAGCTTGGAAAAAAGAAAATACTTACTTGCACTGTAGCGCCCATGGACGCTCAGAATAAGAATGTTATCTGGAGCTCCGACAATGAAAAGGTTGCTACCGTAAGCGACGGCGGACTTGTTACCGCAGTAGGCGGCGGTGAGGCTACTATCACCGTTAAGACCGAGGACGGCGGCTTTGAGGCTAAGTGTAAGGTTAAGGTTATAGTTGACGTTGAGGGCATAACCGTTTCCGAGACGTCAAAGGAAATAAAGGTTGGTGAGTCCTTCGAGCTTTCAGCAAAGGCTCTTCCCGAGGACGCGACCGAGGCTCTTCCCGCTCTTGTATGGACGAGCAGCGATACGTCTGTTGCAACCGTTGACGAAAACGGTAAGGTTACCGCAGTAGGCGAGGGTGAGGCTGTTATCAGCGTTGCATCCGCTGACGGAAGCATGACGGGTGCTGAGTCCTGTACGGTGAAGGTAAGCGCGGCTGATGTTGCCGACACCAAAGCGGACGGCGGTGAGGAAAAGAAGGGATGTTCCTCCGCGATCCTTTCAGGCGGTATTGCTCTTATGGCGGTTACCGCTATGGGCGCTGCCTTCATAGGTAAGAAGAAGGAGCACTGATGAAAAAATTTCTTTTAATGGTGCTTGTGCTTTCCATGATGGTGGTCGGATTTTCCATTCCTTTATCCGCGTCTGATTACCATAAATCGGATCTGGTGTTTCCCACCGGTGGGGACTCAAACTTCCGCATACCAATGTTGGTCACGGGAGAAAACGGTGCGATGTACGCTTTCTGTAACGACCGTCAGCAGTCAGTTTCCGACTACGCCGAGATTCAGTGGCTGGCGTACAGTAAGGCGACGGACGGAGTAAATTTCTCCGAGTGGGAATATCTTCTCAAAAAGGACGGCTGGACGTATATCATAGGCTCTGCCGTTTACGATCAGCTAAATAATAATCTTATGCTGGTGTATTACTCTACTATCGTAACAGATGCGGCAAAGGCGGAGTACAACGCTATGACGGCAGAGGAGAGGGCGAATAATCCCGTAGGCTCGGCAATTATTGAAACAAAGGACGGCGGCGTTACGTGGACGAAGCGCTCAGTAAAGATGCCGACGACCTACGAAAAGCCGTATTCGACTGCCAGTGTTCACGGAGCGGGCACGGGAGTTCAGCTTAAATACGGAGATAATGCCGGACGCTTGGTTTTCGCTGCGAAAGCCGGCAACAGCGCGCTTGCGTCCGTTAAGGAAATGTCAGAGAGAATGGTGGGAACGCTTATATACAGCGATGATTTCGGTCAAACGTGGAAATCTTCACTTAACTGTATGCCGTTCGGTACGGACGAGACATCGCTTTGTGAGCTTCCCGACGGTACTCTTTATATTACGTCACGTATGATATCGAATACCTGTGGGCGCTACGTAGCCTACAGCTACGACGGTGGACGGAGTATAAAGGAAAAGCGCATAGACGAAAGTCTTGAGGTGCAGTGTCAGTACGGTATCAGAGGAGCTGTTACCAATATTCCCAACTACGACGGTAAGGGAAATTCGCTGACTCTGTTCAGCTCGTTGAATTCTCCCGTTTCCGAACGCCGCAATCTTGCGGTGTGGCTGAGCTACGACGAGGGAAAAACATGGGCGGATAAAGTCATAATTGACAGCGGCTTGTGCTCTTACAGCGAGATCGTGTACAATCCCTCAACACAGCTTATAAGTATTATTTACGAGAGAGGCGATATCAGCTGTTTCTCTTCGGGAATACAGATAACGACCTTTGACATCGATTGGCTGTTGAGCAAAAAGCAGCCCAATGTGTCCTTGAGGAATACTCCCATTCTTGATGACAGTATTGAGGCGGAGCTTGTGGAGGATTCGTTGATACTTAACCTTGCGGCAAGCCCCGACACATATAAGACAGCAGACGTAGGGCTTACGGGATATGCCGTAAACGGACGATCGGCGTTTACATTTGACGGAATTCACGGAATTTCCGTACAGAATCTGTCCGGGCTTACGGGCAATATGACATTTTTCGTGGTATACAAGTCAAGCAGTGATGTTCCCGAGGATAGTGCTGTGCTATTTCACAGCACCCACGCTCAGGGAATAAGAACCTATATGAGCGAAGCCTCAGCCGCCGTTACCACCTATGTCGGAAGCGGAATATACAATGCCGCCGAGGCTCAGAAATTCGTGGACACAGATTGGCATATTATGGCTGTGACATGGAACGGTGACAGCACTGATACGGCGCTTCTTACTCAGTTTCTTGACGGAAATACGGATTTGAAATATGAGATAGGCAAGTCTGTAGTACGCACCTCAAATAAAAGCGGTGTGGTAAGAATAGGCTACGGCTTTGAGGGGCTTATTGCCGACGTATTGGTTTATAACAGAGCCTTGTCCGACGAGGAGGTTGCAAAAACGGGACTTTATCTTGCCGATATATACGGACTTTCCTGGCAGGTAACGGAGCCTGAGCCTGTTGAAGATCCCGATGATACGGATGAACCTGAGGATACCGCCGTAGCACCTTCGGGCAAGGACACTGTAGTGGAAGCTACTGCGACAGACGGCGAAGGGGATGAAAGCAAGGGCGGATGTGGCTCAACTGTTGCTTATGCGGGATTGGCGGCAGTCACCGCTATGTCTGCGGCTGTTATTTCTTCCAAGAGCAACAACAAAAAGAAAAATAGGAGGAAAAAATGAAAGCATTTTTAAAAAGAGCGTTAGCTATGCTGTTTGTGCTGTGCCTGTTGCTTGGAGCAGTGGCTTGCACCAAAGATGACAACAGCGTGGAAAGCAATACCGGTAATGTTGGCAATACTGCAGGTGACGGTGAGTTCGTATATGCTGATGCGGCTCCTGATAGAGACTACGGCGGAGCTGAGTTCAGAATACTTTGCACTATGCAAACACAGCAGTTCTTTGACGAGTCGTCACATATAGACGCGGTTAAATCCGCCGTTGTAAAGAGAAATCAGCTGGTATCCAATTTGTTCAACATTCAGATAAAGTATACCGCGGAGGACGGTAACGGGGCAAACGAGGTTGGATTTGCGGCGTCCGTGCGGAACGCTTGTCTTGCGGGAAGCAGTGACGATACCTACGACCTTGTTATTCCGCAGACTTACTATGGGGTTGCGTTGGGAATAGAAGGACTTTACTATGATTTTAACGATTCCGAGTATCTGATGAGAGATAAGGAATGGTATTACGAGTCCATAAACGAGCAGTGCGAGATAGAGGATCAGACCTATTTTCTTGCAACAACCTTTCTCATGGACAAGACCACCGCTGCCGAGGTGGTGTATTATAACGTAGACCTTGGCGAAGAGCACGGTATTGACGAGGAAGAGATATACGACGAGGTAATCGCCGGGACGTGGACTGTCGACAAGCTTCAGACCTATGCGGCAAATGCGGCAGGAAACGAAAATATCAAGGGTGTCGTAAGCTCGTCTCACGGCATCAGAGGAATGATGATAGGCTGTGATACTCCTTTTGCTGAAAAGGACAGAGACGGAAAGTAT
>JAFTQL010000034.1 GCA_017462795.1 Clostridia bacterium | reverse complement strand
TTTTCATAGATAAATCCTCCAAATATGTTTTTTAGTTTTGACTGGCAGGTCAATTACTATTATAACATATTTGGAGGATTTTGCCTCATCGGTTAACCTCTATTGAACCACGCGACTATCGCGTGGTTTTCGTTATACAAATAAGAACCGCCTAAGATGCGAAAATGCACCTTAGGCGGTTTTCATTTTGATTTTTCTGATCTTATTTTTGTTTATCCGCGCCGGAGCGTCCGAAATACATCAGCTCACGCTCTCCGCCGACGGCGGTGTACTCATATATCACCTTTCCGTAAACAGACTTGCCGCTGTGCTCCTCTCATCGGGAATTTATCATCTTCTCGCAGGCTTCAAACAAACCGTTTATATACGTAGCGCCAAGGGCTCTGTCATACAGACCGTATCCCGGCTTTCCGCTCTCGCCCCATATCATTCTGCCGTGGTCGGGACGGACATATCCGTCATAGCCGCACTCGCAAAGCGCCTTTACGATATCAAACATATCCAGCGAGCCACAGGAGGAGAGATGAGCTCTTTCCTCAAAAGAGCCGTCCTCCATGATCTTCACGTTGCGGATGTGCATGAACGCTATGCGATCCATTTTGGCGTACTTGCGCACCATTGCGGTAACATCGTTGCCGGCGGCACAGCCCAGACTTCCCGTGCAGAGACACAGACAGTTGGAGGGGCTGTCAACGATCGCCAGAAATCTGTCCAGATTCTCCTCGTTTGTGATAATGCGGGGCAGACCGAAGATAGGATATGGCGGGTCATCGGGATGTATAGCCATCTTTACTCCGCATTCCTCGGCGACGGGTATGACCGTCCTGAGAAATTTCTCCAGATTATTCCAAAGCCCCTGCTCTCCTATAGCACCGTAAGCGGTTATCAGCTCGCGCACCTCATCCTGCGTGTAGCTGGAGTCCCAGCCCGGCAGATGGATATCGTCCTTCAGAGGGTCAAGCCCTCTCATCTGATCCCAATACATCACAAGGCTGGTAGAGCCATCGGCAGCCCTTTTGTCGAGCTGAGTACGCGTCCAGTCAAAAACAGGCATAAAGTTATATGTAACGCATTTTACCCCATATTTCGCGCAACGGCGGATGTTTTCGCAATACACCTCAAGCAGACGGTCAACATCGCCTCTGCCCAGCTTGATATCCTCATGTACGGGGATAGACTCCACCACATCGAATATCAGTCCCTTTTCCTCGCACTCCTCCTTCATCCTTCTCAGGCTCTCCTCAGGCCAGATCTCACCCGGCTTCACATCATAGACCGCGGAAACAACGGAGCGCATACCCGGTATCTGGGAAATATACTCCAGAGAAATAGGATCGTCCTTTCCGTACCAACGGAATGAAAGCTTCATGTTCATAAATTTTTACCTCCGAAATATTGAATAATAATAATTGAATAATATATTTTATACCGTTTGGAAACAATATCATCTTGCCGGACCTATGGACTCTCTGTACTCCCTGGGTGTTTTTCCCGTCTCCCTTTTGAAGATCTTGGAGAAATACTGAACATCCATGATACCGCAGTGAAGAGCTATGGTCTGTATCTGAAGCCGTGTGGTGCTGAGCAGATGGATAGCATGCCTGACCCGCTTCTCACGTATATATTCGGAGACCGTCTTTCCCGTCTCCTTTTTGAATATGGCTGACAGATATCCCGCGCTTACATTCTGATGCCCCGCTAAGGCGCTTAGCGACAGCTCCGCGGACAGATCGGAATCTATAAGAAGTATGGTCTTCTGAACAACCAGAGAAAAATCCTTCATGGAGTGCCTGCGGACAAGCCTGCAATATGAGCGGAACATCTCCCTCATCAATTCAAAATTCCGGGAAAGCGCGGGCATCTGCTCTATCTTCAAGGCAAACGATGAGGAGACACGGTCAATATAAACGGGGTGGACACCGCCCGCCTCGGCAGCCTTTCTCAACAGCGTGTTCATGATGATACAGTAATTTTTCGCATTCCGCAAGGGGTCTGCCGCGCGCTTTTCAAACATGCTCTCGGAAAATGCGGCAAGCAAGCGCTTCTCCTTATGGAGCTGTCCCAGTGTCACCGCCCGTATAAGCTCATTCTCAAAATCGTATCGCTTCTCCATCGCCTTCATGCTGACAAGTATATCGTAAAAGCTGTCGCTTTTTACGTCGGTTATGGGAGAAGCGGGCATTACAATGCGCAGGCTGTCGTCCACTATGGCAAAGGACGGGCTGTCCCATATGCGCTCGCAAAATGTATCGAGCATGATAAACAGATGGCTGTTCTCCGAAATAACGGTGATAGCCGAATAGTATTCCTCAAGATACCGTCGGTTTTTGGGAGAGATACCGTTTTTCTCTGCGATCTCCAGCACCTCACCGTGAGTCAGCGGAGCGGGGAGATAAGGACCCACAAAGAGAATAGTGGTCTTTTCGGTGTCGGGGAGAAGCAGATAGATATAGCAGCGCTTGAAGGCATCCGTGGTCTTATACATAGTCCGCGCCTCGAGATTTCCGAAAAATTTGCAGACCGACCTGTCCTCCCGCATAGTCGCGCCCAAGCTCTCCTCAATACTCGTATCAAAAACAGTGCTTACAAAATCGTTGGGCGTTACCGCCAAAGCCCGCACATGGCTTTTTTTAAAGGTCTCGCATAAAAACTGCAATTCGTTATCATAAAACATATGTGCGCCTCATCAGACAATATTGATATTTATCCGACCTCCTCAAAAGCCGGACGCAGTGAACACTTTTTTTCTAACCACTGTAACTATTATAACACATTTTTTGTGTAATTACAACAGCCGAATCAACGATATAATGAAAAAAATACAAAAATTGTTTAAAAAATTACTCACTATGTTTGGGAAAATACTTTATAATAGATGTAGCGCTTCTGACACTGCAATTTTTATTGAAAAATGAAAAACATCAAGAAAGAGGAAAGCAATCATGAAAAAAGAAAAGAAATTGGATGCCAAAGGGCATCGCAAATTCGGTCTGCTTGACAGCGTTGCATACGCTGCGGGTGATTTCGGCTGCAACATGAGCTTTGCGCTGAAGGGCACTATGGGAATCTTCTGGACTCAGTTTATGGGACTGGATCTGTGGTATTCCCTTCTCCTTGTTATCGTTCAGGTATGGGACGCTATCAACGATCCGCTGATCGGCTCTATGATCGACGCCGACAAGCGCAAGTACAAGCGAAATAAGTTCCTTGCCTATATATGGGCAGGCTCTCTGGGACTTATAGTCGCGGGCGCGCTCTGCTTTATCCCCATTCCCCAGGCACCTCTGGCGGCACAGATCATCATCTTTATCGCGGGCTATGTCATCTGGGACGCGTTCTACACCGTGGCTAACGTACCCTACGGCTCTTTACTGTCTCTCATATCCTCCAACCCCGCCGACAGAGCCTCTCTGTCCGCATGGCGTTCCGTAGGCTCTATGGTGGGTAACATGGTTCCCATGGCTATCCTTCCCTTTATCATTTACGACTCTGAGGATAACCTTATCGGCGAGCGCGTGTTTATCGCCGCGCTTATCATGGGCATTCTCGGATTTATCTCCTTCCAGTTCATGATCCGCAAGACCGAGATCCGCGAGGACGTGGATATCAAGCTTGAGGATACTCCCAAGTTCAACGTATTCAAGGCATTCGCGAACTTTGTAAAGAACCGCCCCGCCGTAGGCGCGACCGTCGCGGCTATGGGTATGTTCCTCGGAATGAAGGGCGGAGAGCTTGCGGTTACCGTTTTGTTCCAGTCTTACTTCAATAACGCCAAGATATCAGGTGTGGTTCAGGTGTTCTCCATGATCCCCATCATAGCGTTCACACCTCTGGCTCGTAAGATGGTGGTTAAATACGGCAAAAAGGAGCTGTCCACCTTTGGCGCTATCTGCTCAATGGTAGCCTGTGCTCTTATGCTCATACTTCCCATCACCCCCGACGGCAAGGGCATGGTCATTTATATACTCTGTCAGCTTATCAACAGCCTCGGTATAGGCATCTACTCCACCGTAAGCTGGGCAATGATGGGCGACGCCATTGACTACAACGAATGGAAAACAGGAAGCCGCGAGGAAGGCATAGTCTACTCACTGCACTCCTTCTTCCGTAAGCTGGCGCAGGGTCTCGGTCCCGCTCTGGTGCTTGTAATAATGGTGGCGCTCGGTTATGTCGGCGAGAACGAGGGTAACCAGACCGCCGCGGTGGCACTTAACATGAGATATCTTGTTGCCGCACTGTATCTCTTCAGCGCTGTAATGCAGTTTGTCGGACTTGCTCTTATCTACAACCTCAACAAGAAGAAGCTCGTTCAGATGAATCGGGAGCTTGAAGCCCGCAAGGTCGGACAAAAGGAAACAGTTTAAGATCATAAATTTTTAATTGACATTTCAAGTGCCCGATGATATAATATTATCGGGCACTTTATCGATAACACTATTTATTCGTAAAGGAGAAAAAATGAGAAACATCGTAAATTTCAACACCAAATGGGCATTTACAAAAATGGCGACCGAGATCCCCTCAGAAATGCCTGTGCTGTGGGATTTCGTAAACCTTCCTCACACATGGAACGCTATCGACGGACAGGACGGCGGTAACGACTATTATCGCGGGACTTGCTATTACGCAAAGACACTTGACAAAATGGATCTGCCCGAGGCGGAGCGCTATTATCTTGAAATAAACGGAGCTAACTCCTCCGCAGACGTATATCTCAACGGACATAAGCTGGCTCATCACGACGGCGGTTATTCCACATGGCGCGTGGATATCACCGATACGCTTGAGCGGGACAACCTTTTTGTTATCGCCGTTGACAACTCCGCCAATCAGACCGTATATCCCCAGGTGGCTGACTTCACCTTCTACGGCGGTCTTTACCGTAACGTAAACATCATATGCGTAAGCAATTCCCACTTTGACCTTGAATATTACGGCGGCCCCGGTATCGCCGTTACTCCCGATATCCGCGGCGGTGACGCGGATATAAGGATAAAGACATACGTCACAAACGGAAAGCTCGGTCAGAAGATAAAATATACCGTCCTGGACGCCGAGGGCAATACGGTGGCATCCGCCGAGGGCGACGATGAGGCAACACTTGAGATAAAGAACGTCCACCTGTGGCACGGAAGAAAAGACCCCTACCTCTACACCGCCGTGGCAGAGCTTACCGAGGACGGCAAGGTGCTTGACACCGTTTCCGCCCGCTTTGGTTGCCGTACCTACAGAATAGACCCCGAAAACGGATTTATACTCAACGGAGAGGAATACCCCCTCCGCGGAGTGGCTCGCCATCAGGACAGATGGGGATACGGAAACGCTCTTCTTCCGGAGCATCATAAGGAGGACATCGACCTCATATGTGAGGTGGGCGCTACCACCATCCGTCTCGCTCACTATCAGCATGATCAGTATTTCTACGATCTGTGCGACGAGCGCGGACTTGTTATCTGGGCTGAGATACCCTATATCTCTCAGCACATGCCCACCGCCCGTGAGAACACCGTCTCCCAGATGAAGGAGCTTATAACTCAGAACTATAACCACGCCTCCATCGCCGTCTGGGGACTCTCCAACGAGATCTCCATGAAGGGTGACGAGGATCCCGATCTTCTTGAGAACCACCGCATCCTCAACGACCTCTGTCATGAAATGGACACCACACGTCCCACCACCATCGCGGTCGTCTCTCCCTGCTCCATGGACAGCCCCTATATTCAGATCCCCGACCTTGTCTCCTATAACCACTACTTCGGCTGGTACGGTGGCGACACAACAATGAACGGACCTTGGTTTGACAAGTTCCATGAGCGTTGGCCCAATATCCCCATAGGCTGCTCCGAGTACGGCTGCGAGGCGCTCAATTGGCATACGTCCAAGCCCGTACAGGGTGACTACACAGAGGAATATCAGGCATACTACCACGAGGAGCTTATCAAGCAGTTCTTCAGCAGAAAATACATGTGGGCGACACATGTATGGAACATGTTCGACTTCGGAGCTGACGCGAGAAGCGAGGGCGGAGAGAACGGTCAGAACCATAAGGGACTTGTGACCATGGACCGTAAATATAAGAAGGATTCCTTCTACGCCTACAAGGCATGGCTCTCCGATGACCCATTCGTTCACCTGTGCGGCAAGCGCTATGTTGACCGTGTGGAGGATGTTACCAGAGTCACCGTATACTCAAACCTCCCCGAGGTAGAGCTGTTTGCCAACGGTGTAAGCCTCGGAAAAAAGACCGCTCCCGACCACTTCTTCTACTTTGACGTACCCAATACAGGAGAGACACAGCTTCTTGCGGTGGCGGGCGAGTTCAAGGACGAGAGCAAGCTTCGCAAGGTAGAGGTATTCAATGAAGCGTACCGCCTGAAGGAGAAGAACGCCATCCTCAACTGGTTTGATATCACCGAGGTGGAGGGACACTTCTCTCTCAATGACAAGATAGGCGAGATACTCTCCACCATTCAGGGCAAGATGCTGTTTATGGGTATGTTCGCAAAGCTCATGCCCAAGAAGGGCGACAGCGTTATGGGCGGCTTTGAGATGAACGACGGCATGATGCAGATGCTTGGCGGCTTTACCGTACTCCGTCTGTCTGGCATGATAGGCACAATGGGCATCAATCTCACCAAGGAGGATCTCATTGCGCTCAACGCAAAGCTCAATAAAATAAAAAAACCGAAAAATAAAAATAACTGATCACATATCATCAGTGACAAAAAGACTATGTAAACACCGCCGTGATGTGCAAAGCGGATATTACATAGTCTTTTTATATATCTTTTTTGCGTCTCAGATCTTACCGTGGTCAAAGATCTACGGTTGCCGTAAGACGAACATCGTCGCACGCCGCGGCAACGGAAACGGTATATGTACCCTCGCAAAGCCTCCAGCCGTTATCCCAAACGCGCAGGCTCTCCTTTCTGACCGTGACAGTTGTCCTTTGACACTCGCCTGCCCTCAGCGTCAGCTTTTCAAAGCCCTTCAGCTCCTTTACGGGACGATCCTCCGCCCCCTCTCTTCCAAAATAGACCTGCGCCGTCTCCTTGGCATCGGTATCGGAGGTGTTTTTTACACTGAACGACACCTCAAGAGCCTCTCCGACATCAACCACCTCAAGGTCGCTGTATTCAAAGGAAGCGTAGGAAAGACCGTGTCCGAACGCAAACATGGGACGTATACCGTCCTTTTCAAAGCCGCGGTAGCCCACAAAAATATCCTCATTGTAACGGCAGTTATCCGCCTGATACTCACCGTAGCGGTGCGCGGGGCTGTCCTCCAGCTTATAGGGCAGTGTAAACGGCATTTTACCCGAGGGACAGACATTCCCGCACAGAATGTCGGCAAGAGCGTTTCCGCCCTCCATTCCCGCGTACCAGCTCCAGACTATCGCTCCCACCTTGTCCACCCACGGCATCTCCACGGGTGAGCCCGCGGTGACAGTAACGACCGTATTGGGATTGGCGGCGGCAAGCAACGGAATAAGCTCGTTCTGCTCTCCGGGAAGCCCCATGTCGGGCTTATCAAAGCTTTCGGTATCATAGGAATGGTTAAGCCCACCGCAGTAGATCACGGCATCAGCCGCCCGCGCTTTGTCGAGCAATGCCTCTATGGGCATCTCCTCTGCGCTTCTCGACCACAGAAATTCAAGCGGGACCATACCCACAGTAATTGCCTCCACCCGAATATCAACGCGCTCTCCCTTTTCAAAATGACGCGTAAGCTCATAAGGAATGCCGTTATTGCTTGACTTGAAATACCACACAAGCTCATTGTTAAAATAAAATTTCGTTCCCCTGTCGCCGTTGAGATAAAAGGCGTAGTCTCCCGATTCGGGAATATTGAGCACAGCGGTAAAAATTCGTGACACACCGTCGTGGAGCTGAGCCACCTTGTCCACAAAATATACCTTAGCCTCTCCCTCAAACACACCGTTGTCATAGCATTCCATGCGGAAGGCACGGCAGCCCGCCCGCATATCCGCGATATCAAGATATTCTATGGGTATAGGCTCGTATTGGAATCGGGTGCTCTTGATATACTCCACATTCTCAGCGCCAAAGCGGTTGATCAGCCCCCGCAAAGGCGTGATCTCGTAAAAAGCCTTGACCGCGCTGGAGTTTCCGCCGTGCGAATGGTACATATCCGCGTTCTCACCTACCACAAGAAGCTTTCTGACATCCTTTTTAAGGGGAAGTATGCCTTGGTTTTTTAAAAGCACGATGGCTTCCTTGGCAATATCGTACGTAGCCTGTTGATGCTCCTTGGTGTTGAACGATCCGCGTTTGCGGTCGGGGGAGAGCTTATTTACCCTGAGCATAAGCCTCAGAATGCGGCGGACCTTGTCGTCAAGCAGCCTTACATATTCCCCGTCCCGCTCGCACAGCTTCTCAAAGGCGTCGGCAAGATAATAGTCCTTGTAATCCTCGGCAGACGTGCCCATCTCGATATCCATGCCGTATCGGGCGGCCTCCTCCGTGTCATGCACACCCGCCCAGTCGCTGAGATATACACCGTCCCATCCCCATTCACCCTTGAGAATATCGTTGACAAGCTCCTTGTTGTGACAGCAGTGCTGACCCTTATAGCGGTTGTAAGCGCCCATAAAGGAATAAGCGCCCGCGTCAGCCGCCGCCTTGAACGCGGGAAGGTATATCTCGCGAAGTGCTCTTTCCGACAGCTCCGCGTTGACGTGAGAGCGGTCAAGCTCCTGATTGTTGAGCGCATAGTGCTTAACACACGCGGCGGTGTCGGTGCTTTGTATTCCCTTGATGATCCCCGGGACCATCCCGGCGGCAAGACAGGGATCCTCGCTCATGTATTCAAAGTTTCTGCCGCAAAGCGGTGTGCGGATGATATTGACACCGGGACCCAGTATGATGTCCTTGTTCCTGTAGCGCGCCTCCTCTCCCAACACCTCTCCGTGGAGATATCCGAGGGATCTGTTCCATGTGGCGGTAAGTGCCGTTCCCGTGGGAAGATAGGTACAAAAATCATCCGTCCTTCCCATAGTACGCCAGATGTGACGGTGGTTCTCCTCTCTTACACCGTGAGGACCGTCATTCATTGTTAATTCGTCTATCCCCCGGGACGGTACTCCCGCCGAGGTAAATTTGGAATTGGCATGACACATCTCCACCTTTTCGTGCAATGTCATCCCGGACATGATCTCATCGATCCTTTGCTCGATCTTTTGCTCAGCATTCACCATGATTACGCTCCGTTATCCGAATTTAATATTTATATCTCAATTATACCACATCTCCAAACAATATGCAAGTGTTTTGTACCCAATCTTTTACATTGGGGTACGCATGAGCTTTAGTGTTTTGGCTAAAATCGACAAAAAGATCGGCGTTTACTTGTATATATAAATTATATTTGAAAAAATCACTTGACAAATATACAAATATTTGATAGAATAATATATACATATATTAAAAAGCGTCTGAGCGGAAACAAGTACCCGTTTTTATTCGTTGTCAGAGAGCTGCCGTCAAGGTGCGAGGCAGTAGCGTGGAGCGGCGAATTCATTCCGCAAGCTGTAGGCTGAAGGCATTTGCTGTGTAGGCTTTATCGGGAGCGACCGTTATATCGCGACGGTGTATTTTACTTGCACCTACAGAGACTCTTTTTGCGAAAAAAGAGTAAAACAGAGTGGTAACACGGTCAGAACGGCTGTCCCTGTGTCTTTCCCTTCGGGAAAAGAACGGGGGCTTTTTTATTATATATATTTTTTGTAATTTTCATGATCCTGACGATCATGTCAATTTATATTTTATATTTTATCTTTTAAAAGGAGAACTCAAAATGAAAAAAATCTTATCTCTCATTCTGGTGCTCGTCATCTGCGCGGGCGCATGTCTCTCATTCACCTCCTGCGAAGACAAGGCTGACTTTACCGTCGGTATCTGCCAGCTCATGGAGCACGACTCCCTTGATCAGGCTACACAGGGCTTTATCGACGCTCTCAAGGAAGAAATAGAAAAAGCGGGAAAGACTGTCAGCGTCGATACTCAGGTAGCGGGCGAGGCAACTCTTTGCACCACCGTTATCAATACCTTCACAGCCAAGAACGTGGATCTCATCATGGCAAACGCCACCCCGGCGCTTCTTGCCGCGGCTAACGCCACCACCACCATCCCCGTCCTCGGCACTTCCGTTACCGACTATAACGACACCTTCTCGGGAAGCATCCCCGCAAACGTAACCGGTACATCCGACGCCGTTCCCTTTGACGAGCAGGCAAAGATGATGATCGATACTCTCGGTCTCATATCGGGCGACAAGGTCGGCGTTCTCTACTGCACCAACGAGTCCAACTCTCTCATTCAGTACAACGCCGTAAAGGCTCTGTTTGAGGCGGAGGGCATAGTAGTTGAGGCTTACACCTTCTCCGAGACCACCGAGCTTCAGGCTCTCGTCACCTCTGCCGCAGGCGCTTGCAAGGCTATCTACGTTCCCTCCGATAACACCGTCGCTCAGAACGACACGGTAGTAGGCACTATCTGTCAGGAAAAGAATGTCCCCGTATTCACAAGCTACGGCGGAGCTGTCTGCTACGCCAGCCTCGCTATCGATTACTATCAGCTGGGCAAAGAAACCGGTAAGATGGCTGCTGACATACTCCTGGGCAATAAGGCAGTGTCCGATATCGATATCATGACGCTTACTCCCACCGTTGTATACAACAAGGAGCTTTGCGCGAAGCTGGGCATCACAGTTCCCGAAAACTAATATTCTTGAGGTAAACAGTAAACAATGGCTTTTTTAAACGCATTGCCCGGAGCTATAGCGGAAGGGCTTATATGGGGATTGATGGCGATCGGTGTCTACATATCCTATAAAATACTCGACATCGCCGATCTCACGGTGGACGGCTCTATCTGTACAGGCGCTTGCGTCTGCGCCGTTCTTATAAACGCGGGCGTGCCCGCCTGGGGCAGCATACTCATCGCGTTCCTCGCGGGCGCGGCGGCAGGTGTGATCACAGGACTTTTGCACGCCGCCCTGGGAATCCCCTCCATCCTCGCGGGAATACTGACACAGCTTATGCTGTATTCCGTCAATCTCGCCATCCTCGGCGGCAGATCCTTGGCGACCCTCACACCGGGAACGAGCAAGCTGCTCCACATGAGCAACAATCCCCTCGCCATCCTCGCGGCGGGTCTGATCATAATCGCCGTCATAATCATCCTCTGGCTGTTCTTCTACACAGAGGTGGGGCTTACTCTCAAATCCACGGGAGATAACCCCGACATGAGCCGCGCTCAGGGTATCAACGTAAAACTGAATAAGGTGCTCGGTCTTGCCATCTCCAACGGAATCGTGGCGCTCTCGGGCTCACTGCTGGCGCAATACAAGGGCTCGGCAAACATAAATGACGGACGCGGAGCTATTGTCATAGGTCTTGCGGCGATCTTTATCGGACTTTCCGTGTCCATGAAGATCAAGCCCAATCTTGTGGTCAGCCTCGTGGGCGTTATAGGCGGAGGTATCGTGTACTACGTTATCTACAATTTCGTGGTTCTTCTCGGACTCAAGACCGACTACCTCAAAATGTTCTCGGCGATCATCGTCGCTGTCTTCCTCGCCGCGCCTTACCTGAAATCGATGTACTTCACAAAGAAAAAGCCCGTCAGAGCTCAAACGGCATCTGCACGGACAGACGAGGGAGGTGACGGTAATGCTTAAGATCAGAGACCTTGAAAAGACCTTCAATCCCGGCACGGTCAACGCAAAGACCGCCCTCAGCGGATTCGATCTGACACTTAACGACGGAGACTTTGTCACGGTCATCGGAGGCAACGGGGCGGGAAAAAGCACCATGCTCAACGCCATCGCGGGCGTGTGGAAGCCCGACTACGGTACTATAGAGATAGACGGCGTGGATGTCACCAATATGCCCGAGCATAAAAGAGCAAAATTCCTCGGCAGAGTGTTCCAGGACCCCATGAAGGGTACTTCCCCCGACATGGAGATCGCCGAAAATCTTTCCATCGCCGCACGGAGAGGCGATAAAAGAAAGCTGGTGTGGGGCTGCAGCCGCAAGGAAAAGGAAGGCTACCGTGATCTGCTGGCACAGCTTGGACTGGGACTTGAGGACAGACTTTCCACTAAGGTGGGACTGCTCTCGGGCGGTCAGCGCCAGGCAGTCACACTGCTGATGGCAACCCTGAAAAAGCCAAAGATACTCCTGCTTGACGAGCATACAGCCGCCCTTGACCCCAAGACAGCGGCAAAGGTGCTTGAGATAACAAACAAGCTGGTCACCGAAAATAACCTTACCACACTGATGATCACCCACAACATGCACGACGCTATCGAATACGGCAACCGCCTTATCATGATGCACGAAGGACATGTGGTGGTAGACGTATCGGGTGAGGAGAAGAAAAAGCTGACCATAGACCAACTGCTCTCCCTGTTTGAGACAGCCAGCGGCAGCCGCTTTACAAGCGATAAGGTCATGCTTTCAAAATAATATCAAAAAAGGATTAATCTGGCAGGGTGATGTCCTCAGCGGAGAATTTTCACTTTAAATAAAATGCAAGTCGATCAAACGCAAAAGGAATAAGCCCAAGCCCTTATAACAAGAAGAAAGAGAGAACAAAGCAGTTATCTGCCGAGTTCTCTCTTTTTATCTTCAAATTATGATTTGTCACCAATAACTATTTCCCCTCTCAGCAGGGGTACTATCTTGTCCGCCGACGAGATATCCGTGGTGGCGGAAAATTCATCATACAGCATCTTCTCCGCCCTGCGCAAAGCGCCGAGATCGGTCGTGCCCGGCTTTCTGCCCGCGGCTATGACCGCCTCTATCTTCTCGGAAACGGTATTCACAAGTATCACAAGCTCCCTCCTGTCCCCCAAAGAAAGGATCTCGCGGAAGACGGCGTTCCTCGCCCTGCTGTCAGGCAGCCATTCCATACGGCAGTCCCTCACCTCCGCAAGCATTTCGCTTATCTCACGGGCGCTCATCAATGGGCGCATATACGACACCAGCCGCTCATTCGCAAGAGGCACGAACACCGTAGATTTGCTGTCTCCAACAGGCGTGAGTATGTAATACTGCTCCTGCTTGCCTATCATACCGAAGCTCTCATCCCTGATATCCGATATAACGCACACACCCTCGGAACGGTAACTCACATAACTGCCAACCTTAAACATATCGCCCTCCCCGATAAATTTTTTATATTCTTATATATATTATACCACAAAATCAAATTTTTTTCCAAAGGCATAATGTACAAAAATCCACAGTGTACGATTGTGTCAAATGCCCATGCTTAAGTAAACCCACAATAACGATTTTACATCGGCAAGGCTTTTTCCGCGTCCGCGCGTATATCAAACAGACCGATAAAACGCTTAAAACTCAGGACAACTTCAATAAATCTATTGTAAAATCCGGGAAATTGTGGTAGAATAGTATTATGTATGCAAATGGGAGGGTAAGGTAATGCTTTCTACAATTTACAGCGCCGGTCTGTACGGCATAGACGGATATATAGTCACGGTGGAATGCAATGGGCAAAAGAGGATCCCCGATTTTGATCTGGTGGGTCTGCCCGATCTCGCGGTCAAGGAGGCAAAGGATCGTGTCCGTACCGCCTGCGAGAACAGCGGCTTCCGCTTCCCCGCCCTTGAGCTTATGCTCAATCTTGCTCCCGCGGACAGGCGCAAGGAAGGCTCTGCCTTTGATACCGCTATCCTGCTGGGCATTCTGCACTGCGGCGGAGCGATACAGTACAACGTGGATTTCTCCGATAAATGCTTTGTCGGCGAGCTGTCTCTTTCGGGCGACCTTCGCCCCGTCCGCGGCGTGCTTTGCATGTGCGTTGCGGCGCGAAACGCGGGACTTAAAGAATTTTACGCCCCCGCGGAGAACGCGGGAGAGGCGGCGGCTGTAGAGGGTATAACCGTATATTCGGTAAAAAATATGCGCGAGCTTGTGGCGCACCTCAACGGACAAGCGCCTCTTACCCCCGTGGAGTGCGACAGAAGGGCATTCGAGCAAGCCACACTCAATATGGCGGCGGACTTCTCCGATGTCAAGGGTCAGGCAATGGCAAAGCGCGCCATGGAGATAGCGGCGGCAGGCGGACACAATATACTGCTCATAGGACCTCCCGGAACGGGAAAATCCATGCTTGCCAAACGGCTTCCGTCCATACTGCCTCCCATGAATTTCGACGAGGCAATAGAGACCACCAAGGTGCATTCGGTGGCGGGAACACTGCCCGAGGGCGTGTCGCTGATAACGCACCGAGCCTTCCGCTCCCCTCACCACACAATGAGCGCTGTCAGCCTTGTGGGCGGCGGAATAAATCCACTCCCCGGTGAGGTCTCTCTTGCGCACAACGGAGTGCTTTTCCTCGACGAGCTGCCCGAATTTCCCAAGGTGGTGACCGACTCACTGCGCCAGCCCCTTGAGGACAGAACAGTGACCATAACGCGAGCCAACGGACGGGTGACCTATCCCTGCTCATTTATGCTCGTAGGGGCAATGAACCCCTGCCGATGCGGATATTTCGGTCATCCCACAAAAAAATGCACCTGCTCGCCAAACGACGTAAAAAGATACATATCCAAAATAAGCGGTCCCATGCTTGACAGAATAGACATACAGATAGAATTGCCGTCGCTGTCCTATGATGAGCTGTCGGCGACCACAGAGAAGTCCGAGACCTCGGCAGATGTAAGAGCAAGGGTCATCGCCGCCAGGGAATTTGCCGCGAGGCGAATGGAAGGCGAGACAGGTATTTATTGCAACGCCCAGCTCGGCTCGGCGCAGATACGCAAATACTGTGTCACGGACGCGCCCGCGGCGGCACTGCTGAGATCGGCATATGATAAGCTTGGCATGTCGGCTCGCGGATATGACAGAATAATGAGAGTAGCGCGCACCATCGCCGATCTTGAAGGCAGCGAGGTTATCGGCGCGAAGCACATCGCCGAAGCGATACAATACAGAAGCCTTGACAAAAAATATTGGTCATAACAGCTCTTTAAAGCTCCAACCCCACTCTTTAAAGCTTTGATCGAGCTTTTTCAAAAGCTCGCGCAGTTGAGGGCGCGGAGCTCTCCTCGCCGTCCGCGGACGGCGAAACACCCCCATCATGAGAAGGGAGTCTGAGGCAGAGCCTCAGGCGCTGCCCGCAGGCAGCGAGATCCCCAATTGCGGGAAAATGTCACTTTATTAATCACTGAGGAATCAAGCCATGAACAAAAACAAGCTTAAAGAATTTATTTTTTCTCTCTGCTCCGTCATGTCGGTGTCGGGCTTTGAAAAAAGAGCCGAAAAGCCCATCACCGAGCTGACCGCGGGCATGTTCGACAGCACCCTTACCGATGCTGTCGGTAATCGGATATTCATAAAAAAATGCGGTAAGCAAAATGCCCCACGCGTCCTCATCGACGCACACCTTGACGAGATCGGCATGATAGTCACCGAGGTCTGCAAGGGCGGCTTTCTGCGCATTGCCAATCTCGGCGGTATAGATGTCTCCATAATGCAGGCGGCAGACGTGATAGTCTACGGAGAAAAGCCACTGCGCGGAGTTATAGCCTCCACACCGCCTCACCTCAAAAAGGACGATAAGCTACCCGCCTTCAGCGAGCTTCTTGTAGATACGGGACTTTCTGAGGACACACTCAAGGAGCTTGTTGACGTAGGAACACCCGTGGGCTTTGCGCCCATATACGGCGAGCTGCTCAACGGCCGTCTTATCGGAAAAAGCTTTGACGACAAGGCTTGCGCCGCCTGCGCACTGCTTGCCATAGCAGAAACGCCCGGGGAAGAGCTTGCCGCGGACGTATACGTAATGCTCTCCGCCACAGAGGAAACAAACCGTCTCGGCGGCGTCGCGGCAGGAGCATTCAGGTGCGATCCCGACTATGCCATGGTAATTGACGTAAACCTTGCCCGTGTGCCCGACACCAAGGACTACGAGACCGTGGAGATGGACAAGGGAATCTCCATTTCCCTCTCCGCCGCCACCGACCGCAGACTCAGCATGGCGACTGCGGAGCTTTGCCGACGGAAGGATATTCCTTTCAGCTTGATAGCCGCTCCGTCCTCAACAGGCACTAACGCTACAACGGTAAACCTTGTGGGTCTGGGTATTCCCACCGTGGACGTTGGACTTCCCCTCGCCTGTATGCACACCTATAACGAAGTAATATCCATGACTGACGCCATGTCGCTCGCAAGACTCGTGCGCGAGTTTGTCTGCTCAAAAGAGATAGCGGCGGAAATGACACGGGAGGAGGTAAGCCTTATATGACCTCGGAAAAGCTGATAGAAAGGCTCTGCTCCGCCTTTGGTCCTTCGGGACGTGAGGAGGCAGTCGCCGGGCTTATAAAAAAGGAGATATCCGACATCTGTCCCAATGCCGTGTATGACCGAATGGGCAACCTTATCGCCGTCATGCGCTTCGGCGACACAAGTGCCGAAAAGCGCAAAAGAGTTATGATATCCGCCCACATGGACGAGGTGGGATTTATGATAAACGAGATAAAGTCCAACGGCACGCTGGGCTTTGACACCGTCGGCGGTATCAACGAAAGCGTGATGGCGGGCAGACGCGTGAGCGTGCTTGGTGAGGGCGGTCTCATGACAGGTATCATCGCCTCAAAGGCAATACACCACAAGGACAAAAAAGAGCGGGAAAAGGCTGTAAAGACGGAAAAGCTGTATATAGACATCGGAGCCGCGGACGGTGACGAGGCGAAAAAATACGTAAGCGTCGGCGACTTTGCGGTGTTTGATTCTCCCTTTTACACCTTTGGTGAGGGACTTGTCAAGGCAAAAGCCCTTGACGACAGAATGGGTTGCGCCGCAATGATACAGACCATGCGCGCGCTGAAAAAACAGCCCCCCGAGGGCGATCTTGACGCATGCTTCTGCTTTACCGTCCGCGAGGAGATAGGACTCTCGGGAGCAAAGGCGGCGGCTTACAGAATAAAGCCCGATATAGCAATAGTTCTTGAGACCACCGCCATAGCGGACATAGAAGGCGTTGACCCGTCCGGGCGTGTTGCCGACGTGGGAGGCGGTGTGGTGGTCTCCGTGATGGATCGCTCCACAATATACTGCCGCCCGCTGGTCGATCTCGCGTTGAGGCTGGGTAAGCAAAAGGGCATAAAGGCTCAGGTCAAGCGATATGTTTCGGGCGGAAACGACGCGGGAACTATCCACAAGACAGGCGAGGGCGTGAAGACCGTTGCCCTGTCCGTCCCCACAAGATACCTGCACTCCCCTGCTTGCGTCGCGAGTATGGAGGACTATCATTCACAACAGAGACTGTGCGAGGAGATACTGCGCGCCGTCTGCTCAACGGAGGAAATATGAAGCTTTACAATACCATCAAGGATCTGTGCCTCTGTCCGTCTGTTTCGGGCAGAGAAGAAAAAATAAGAGATATGCTGAGGGAGCTTATAAAGCCCTTCTGCGACGAATGCGCCACCGACAATCTCGGCAACCTTATCGCCGTTAAAAAAGGCAGAGGAACGGAAAACAGCAAAAGGATCATGCTGTGCGCCCACATGGACGAGATAGGCTTTCTTGTGAACTTTATCGAGGACAGCGGTATGCTCCGCGTAGCTCCCGTGGGCGGTATTTCCCTGCCCGCGGCGGCATTCACCCGCGTTGTCTCCGAAAAGGGAGTCAAGGGAGCGATAGTCCCCGAGGACAAGGTGAAGGCGGCAGACTATAAGGCACAAGCCTTCTATATCGATATCGGAGCCAAGGATAAAAAGCAGGCGGAGACCAAGGTAGCGATAGGCGACTTCTTTGTAGCCGCCCCCTCACTTGAAAAGCTCATGGGCAACCGTATATGCGGAAGACCTCTTGACGACAGAGTGGGCTGCGCCGTTGTCCTCGGGATCGCCGAGGCGCTTGCGGATGTACAGCTTGACCATGATATTTATTACGTCTTCTCCGTTCAGGAGGAGGTTGGCTGCCGCGGCTCTCAGACTGCCGCGTTCAGAGTACAGCCCGACATCGCTCTGTGCTTTGACGTCACGGCAACGGGCGATACCCTCGGCGCGTCTCCCATGGCGTGCGGTCTCGGCGGCGGAGCGGCGATAAAAATAAAGGACTCCTCGGTAATATGCGACGAGGAGATAACAAAGGCTCTTTGCCGCGCGGCAAAGGAAAACAAAATAAAGCACCAGAAGGAGGTCCTGCTCTTCGGAGGTACGGACACAAGCTCAATGCAGCTTGCGGGCGCGGGAGCGGCGGCAGGCGCTATATCCATTCCCACAAGATACATCCACTCGGGTGTTGAGATGTGCGACCTTGGAGACGTACAGTGCTGTATCGATCTGGGTGCGGAATTTATCAAGTCAATATGATCAAAAAGAGGTAAAATCACCATGGCATTCTCACAAAAGGTACTGTCCCTTGCGGCTGACGCGGAGCGCGAGCTTGCGGATATTTTCGCAAGGATAGACAGCATTTCGTTTGAAAACACACAAAAAATAATGAACGCCTTCAAGGAACACCGCGTAAGCGAGGCGGTGTTCAATCCCACCAGCGGATACGGCTACAATGACCGTGGAAGAGAGATACTTGACGAGATATGGGCGGACGTTATGGGAGCTGAGGCGGCGTTTGTACGCCACAGCATAGTCAATGGCACACAGGCGCTGACCATCGGTCTTTTCGGACTTCTGCGCCCCGGTGACATTATGTTCTCAATCGCCGGCAAGCCTTATGACACGCTTGACGAGGTCATAGGCAATACAGGCGAGGCGGGCAACGGCTCTCTGCGCGATTTCGGCGTGGAATACAGACAGGCAGACCTTCATGAGGACGGCTCGTTTGACCTTGACCGCATCCGCGAGGTGCTCCGGCACGAGGGCGACAGAGTAAAGGTGGTGTTCATTCAGCGCTCCAAGGGCTACCTCAACAGAAAAACGCTTAGCGTGGATCAGATAGGCGAGGTAATAAAATTTGTCCGCTCCCTCAAGAACGACTGCTATATCGTGGTGGACAACTGCTACGGCGAATTCACCGAGACACGTGAGCCCTGCGCGGTAGGAGCTGACATGATAATCGGCTCTCTTATCAAAAACCCCGGCGGCGGCATGGCAGAGTCGGGCGGATATATCGCGGGAAGCGCGAAAGCAGTTGAGCTTGCCTCCTACCGCCTCACATCCGTGGGCTGCGGACTTGAGGTGGGCGCGACACTCGGTCAGAACAAGAGCCTTTACAAGGGCTTGTTCTATGCCCCCCACACCACGGCACAGGCGCTCAAGACCGCCCATCTGGCGGCGTACATGTTCGGCGAGCGGGGACTCGGCTTTGATGTTGAGCCCGCTTGGAACGAGGAAAGATACGACATAATCCAGGCAGTCATCACCCACAGCCCCGAAGGACTGTGCGCTATCTGCCGAGGCATACAGGCAGGCTCGCCCATCGACTCATATGTTGTTCCCGAGCCTTGGGAGATGCCGGGATACACCGACAAGGTCATTATGGCGGCAGGCGCCTTCACGCAAGGCTCTTCCATCGAGCTGTCCGCCGACGGACCTCTCCGCCCCCCCTACACCGCATATCTGCAGGGCGGACTCACCTACGAAAGCGGCAAGATCGGCATAATGTCCGCCGTCGAGGAGGTTCTGAAAAGCAAGAAATAAATACATAAAATCAGAATATCCGAGGTCAAATATGCTTTTTTCCTCTCTTGAATTTTTGTATTTATTCCTGCCTCTTACGGCTATCTTATATTTTATTTGCCCTGTGGGCAAGAATCACGTACTTCTTGTGGCGAGCCTTGTTTTTTACGGTCTGGCACAGCCAGAATACCTGCCGCTGATGCTTGCCGTCTGCCTTGTCGACTACGCCGCGGGGCTTGCGGTATCGGTGCAGATGGCAAAGGGACATACACGCGGCGCGGATATCGCGGTGACCTTTGCCGTGGCGTCAAATATACTCTGCCTCTTTATATTCAAATATCTGGATGCCCTGCTGTCATTTGCGGGAGTCACGCCCGTGGGAATAGAGCTCCCCCCGGGGATATCGTTCTACACCTTTCAGGCGATGTCATATGTTATAGATGTGCGCAGAAGGTGCGCAGAGGCTCAAAAAAATCCACTGACCTTCATCACATATGTCTCCCTTTTCCCTCAGCTGGTGGCAGGGCCTATAGTGCGCTACTGCGAGATAGACGGCGCGCTGAAAAAACGAAGCCATTCGGTAGCCATGTGCGCCGACGGCTTGCGCCTTTTCTGCGTGGGGCTCGCAAAAAAAATGATACTCGCCAACAGCGCGGGCGAGCAATGGGAGCTGCTGGCGTCATATTCAAAAACCGCTCCCTCAACGCTGGGCGCATGGCTTGGCGTCATTTTCTTTGCCTTTCAGATATACTTCGACTTCTCGGGTTATTCCGACATGGCGCGCGGTCTCGGCAGGATATTCGGCTTTGAGTTCCCCGAGAACTTCCGCTACCCTTATATCGCAAACAGTATAACGGACTTCTGGCGCAGATGGCACATCACCCTGTCCTCGTGGTTCAGAGAGTATGTCTACATCCCTCTCGGTGGAAACCGACGGGGCAAGGGACGGATGTATCTGAATCTGTTCATCACCTGGCTTCTCACGGGTATATGGCATGGCGCAAGCTTCAATTTTCTTTTGTGGGGACTGTACTTCTTCGCCATCCTCGCCATGGAAAAGGCGTTTGGACTGAAGCTGCTCCAAAAGCTCCCGTCCCTTCTCCGCCACGCATACGCGCTGTTCTTCATACTTGTCGGATGGTTGATATTCTCCTGCGACGGTATGCTTGATGCCTCAGAGGGAGTACGGTATCTCGGTCAGCTCTTCGGCATCGGATGCGCGGGGGCGACAAATGACGCCCTCTATGAGCTATACCGCAACCTTCCCCTTTTGCTGGTCATGGCTATAGGCTCAACACCCCTTCCCGCTACTCTCGCGCGCCGAGTTGCGGAAAAAGCGCCGCTTACAGCGCGAGCCCTTAATTGTGGGCTCGCTGTCATCTCCCTCGCCGTCAGCACCTTTTACCTTGCGGATTCAGGATATAATCCTTTTTTATATTTCAGATTTTAACTATATTCAACAGAGGTCAACATGATAAATCTACTGTGTAAGATATTCATAAAAAACAGTTCGGATACTCGTGACCCCAAGGTGCGCCACGCATACGGTATGCTCATGAGCATAGTGGGTATAACGGCAAACCTTGTTCTGTCCGTGCTCAAGCTGCTGTTCGGAACACTGTGCGGGTCTATCTCGGTCACCGCTGACGCGCTCAATAATCTCTCTGACGCGGGCGCGCAGATAATCTCGCTCATCAGCTTTAAAATAGCGTCAAAGCCCGCCGACCGTGACCACCCCTTCGGTCACGCCCGCATTGAGTATGTGGCGTCCATGATAGTATCCTTTCTCGTGCTTCTGGTTGGCTGGGAGCTTATGAAGGAGTCGGTGGCAAAGATCATCACCCCCGTCAAGGCGGAATTCAATACGGCGGTCATGATCGTTTTGTCGGTGTCTATCGTTGTCAAGCTGTGGCTCGGCATATCCAGCAAAAGGATCTCAAAGAGGATAGGCTCGCCCGTCATCGCCGCCACCTCCGCCGACAGCCTGTCCGATGCCATAGCTACCTCCGCCGTTCTGGTATCCGCCATGATCTCCCGCTATACAGGCTTTCAGACTGATGCCTATATGGGCGCGGTCGTATCTGTAGTCATCCTTGCGGCGGGAATAAAAATACTCAACGACACAAAAAACTCCATCCTCGGCTCTCCACCCGAGCCGGAGGTGGTGGAGGCGATCGCGAATATCACAAAGCAGTACCCCGAGATATGCGGAATACACGACATGGTGGTACATAACTACGGTCCGGGAAACACCATCGCCTCCCTCCACGCCGAGGTGGACGGCGCTCAGGACGTGTACCTCATCCATGATATTATCGATAACGTGGAAAAACGCCTTTACTCAGATCTCGGCGTGCGCGCCACCATCCACATGGACCCCATCGTCACCGATAATGAAAAGATATCCGAGCTTCGCGCGCTTACACGTGAGATAGTAAAATCTATCGATACAAGGCTGGATATCCACGATTTCCGTTTTGTAGAGGGCGCGACCCACTCAAATCTTATATTTGACATCACCGCCCCCTATGAGCTGAAGACCTCCGACGCAGATCTTACTGCCGCTATCGCGCAAAGGATCTCCGAGGTCAATAAAAGCTTCTTTACCGTCATCACCGTTGACAGACAGTGATGCGTCAAAAATAAGGCTGTCGCCAATCAAAAAGCGACAGCCTTATTCTATATCATTTATTATCATTATTACCGTCCGCCACAAATTCCATCCTCTCCCCCGTTTTCGGATGAGCAAAGACCAATCTGTAGGACAGCAGCGCGATATTTTTATATCCGTCCTTTGGCGCGCCGTAGCGGCGGTCACCCGCAAGAGGATGGCGGCGGGACGCAAGCTGCACTCTTATCTGATGCGTCCTGCCCGTGTGAAGCCTGATCTTCAACCGCGAGAAGCCATCAGACACGGACAGCACCTCGTACTCCAACGATGCCTGCTTTACCCCCGCCCGCTTTCTGTCCACCACAAAGGATTTCCCTCTTCTGCGGTCATAATAAAGCAGGTCTGTGAGAGTCGCTCCCGGCTCGTCAAGGACACCGTGGCACACCGCGATGTATTCCTTCAAAAACCGACCCTCCCGTATGTCCTCGGAAAGTGCCGCCGCACTCTCGGAGGTAAGGGCGTACACCATCAAGCCCTCTGTTTCCCTGTCCAGCCTGTGAACGGTGAAAACATCAGGGCTTTTATGTCCCTTGCCCTCAAGATAACGGGCTATCATATAAGGAAGACACCCATCGGTCTCCCCCTCCGACAGCTCTCCCGCGTCCTTGCGGCAAACTGCGATGTAATCATCCTCATAAACTATTTTCATGTTTTATCCACTATCGTTCCGGCGGCAACATCGTAATATTTTACAGTGTCTCCGTCGCTGTATTCCACGGAAATATACGTCTTGCCGTTCTCCGTCACCGTCTTGAAATACATGTCAGGCAGGTCGGGATAGCCCTGCTCCTCCGCATACACCTTGCCCTCCGCCTCGGTGAAATTGAACAGCGCAAGGAATTTGCCCTGCTGTACGCTCTTGAAGGTGGTCGAACCCCAACCCACAAGATAAATGTCGGGACAGTAGAACATAATAAGCTCTGCGGCAATGGACGCGTCAAGATTCTTTATTCCGCATCTCTCAAACATTGCGTTCTTTTCACTGTCAAGCTCAACGGGATATCCGGGATGCCCCTTGTAGTACAGCATGTACTCATCGCCGTATGTCTTCTTGAGAAGCTCAACAAAGCCCTCAAGCTCGCCGTTCTCGGCAGAAGGGCTTGAGCCGATGATGACAAGCGCCTTCTTTCCTGCCTCCGTGGCATCCGCAAACATCTCGGCATCAAAGTGAAACAGCTCCTTCAACGCTCTCTGATCCTCAGTGTAAAGAATGGAAAGCATGTCGTTGATACCGAATATCTTCATCTTGCCGTCATCCTTCAGCTTGGCGACCACACCCTTTATATCCTCACTCTTGGTGTTGCCCGTAAACAGATCCCTTGAACACCACCAGTCAACATTGTCCTCAACAGAGGCAATGACCAGCGGGTAGGTAGCGAGAATGGAATACGTGTCCGTATAACGGTTGTAAGCGTCATCGAGAAAGCGCGTATTGCCCTCCGCCGCCTTTGCCTTGATACGCTCCCATTCCGTCACCATCTTGTCGTACTCCGTCATCGAGTCCGCATCCTCAAAAATGCTCTTGTATATAACAGCCGTACCCGTTCCGTCGGAGATCATGGTAGCGTGAAAGCTCTCGTCGGGAATGCCCTGAACGGTGAAAAAGCCAAGTATAAGCTCGGGATAATTGTCAACACAGTAAAAATTAAAGGTGGACTCGGGATTGATGTCGTAAAGCTCCTTTATGTAAGCCGCCACACGCTCGTTCTTAAGTCCGAAAGAGCCGTCAATACGCTCCTCCTCGGTCATGTTGGGGTAAGCGTGAACATTGTCGGGCAGCTTATCCCACGAATACGCGTCCGCTCTCTCAAGGGAAATAAAGGTGGGAACATCCGCCATAATGGGCAGCTTCTGCTTTTCGGCAAACGCGCCGGGAGTCTCCTCCTCACCCATGGAAAACATGTCAAGTGTAAAGTACACCACGGGGAAGGTGGCGTTGAGTGACGCAACATTGTATTCGTCCGCCCACACGCGCGCGGTGTCGGTGACAAGCACACGGTCTCCCTCATCCGTCTTGCCCACAAGCTTGAAGGTCAGATTGCCGTAGGTCGTCTCAATAATGGCATCTGTCCTATCCTTCTCTACCTCTGTAGAGCAGATGAGATTCTCTCCATGATAAACATCGATCCTGAAGCTGTCACAGCCGATGATATCGTCGGGAACGGCATAGCTGACGGCGATCATATCCTCCACCGCCTCCTGATCCTCCACCGCAAGTGCGGGCGTGTTGACCTGTCCTCCGACCTCATCGGTCATTCCGTTTCCGGAATCATCTGTACCTGCCTGCTTTCCGCCCCCGCAAGCCACAAAAACAGCCGCGCAGAGCAAAAGACAGGCAATTATAAACATTATCTTACCCAAAGTCTTCATATTGTCCTCCAAATAATTTTATAAAATAATTATATCATTACAGAGGAGTTTTGTCAACATATTTGTGGCTTTTGGTAGACCGCATTGTTAGCGAAGCGCATATTCCTGACCTTGATATTCACAAGACCGCGCTGTCCCCAATTGCCGAGATATTCGTTACATCTTTCATCAAAGCTCATCATATCAGTCGCCATTGTCTTCAGCTTTTTCATCGCCCCCCGCCAAAAACAGTATAAAAAACAGACACATCAAAACGGTTTTACCCGAAATGATGTGTCTGATTTTATTTAATTTTGCAATGCGCTCTTACTTGCTTGCCTCTTCGATCGCAACCGCAACCGCTACAGTCATACCAACCATGGGGTTGTTACCTGCGCCGATGAGACCCATCATCTCAACGTGAGCGGGAACGGAGGAAGAACCTGCGAACTGCGCGTCACCGTGCATACGTCCCATAGTATCTGTCATACCGTAGGAAGCAGGGCCTGCTGCCATGTTGTCGGGGTGAAGTGTACGGCCTGTTCCGCCGCCGGAAGCAACAGAGAAGTACTTAACGCCGTTCTCGTTACACCACTTCTTGTATGTTCCCGCAACGGGGTGCTGGAAACGGGTGGGGTTAGTGGAGTTACCAGTGATGGAAACGTCAACGTTCTCCTACCACATAATAGCAACACCCTC
>JAFTQL010000033.1 GCA_017462795.1 Clostridia bacterium | reverse complement strand
GGATTACGGCAAGGTACTGTCGAAGACCGTTGTAAATACGGAAAAATCCGGCATTAGAAAATTTTTTGATATAATGGAGACCATGGACGACGTTGTCGGTCTTACTGTCGGTCAGCCCGATTTCGTCACCCCCTGGCACATCCGCGAGGCAGGTATTGAGAGCCTTGAAAAGGGTAAGACCTATTATACCTCAAACTCGGGTACGCTTGAGCTGAGAGTTGAGATAGACAAATATCTCACCCGCCGCTTTGGTGTTTCCTACGATCCCCAAAAGGAGATAATCGTCACCGTCGGCGGCAGCGAGGCTATCGACATCGCTATCCGCGCCGTTGTCGAGACGGGAGACGAGGTCATTATCCCCACTCCTTCATTTGTGTGCTACGCGCCCATCACAAGAATGGCAGGCGGAACTCCCGTTGTCGTTGAGACGAGATATGAGGATAAGTTCAAGCTCACCCCCGAGGCACTCAAGGCGGCTATCACACCAAAAACAAAGCTTCTTGTACTCCCCTACCCCAACAACCCCACGGGAGCTATCATGACCAAGGATGAGCTGGAGGGCATCGCCGAGGTACTGAGAGACACCAACATTCTGGTGCTTTCCGACGAGATCTACGCCGAGATGACCTACGGCCGTGAGCACTGCTCCATCGCCTCGCTTGAGGGAATGAAGGAGAGAACTATCATCGTCAGCGGCTTCTCCAAGGCATACGCCATGACGGGATGGCGTCTCGGATATCTGTGCGCTCCCGCGCCTCTGACCGAGCAGATGCTGAAGATACACCAATACTGCATCATGAGCGCCCCCACCACCGCGCAGTTTGCCGCTATAGACGCGCTGAAGAACGGTGACGATGACGTGGCGATGATGGTTGACGAATACAACCGCCGCCGCCGTTACATCTACAACGGTCTTAAGGGTATCGGCATTGAGTCCTTTGAGCCTGAGGGAGCGTTCTACATATTCCCCAACATCGGGCAGTTCGGTCTTTCCAGCGATGAATTCTGCTCAAGACTGCTCTATGACTACAAGTGCGCTATCGTCCCCGGTAACGCCTTCGGCGCGGGTGGCGAAGGATTTGCGAGAATATCTTACGCCTATTCCATCAAGCACATCACCCAAGCACTTGAGCGCATTGAGGCGTTTGTCAAGAGCCTGTGATATTTTAAGATACATCAATATAAATAAATTGATCACAACGGACGACCCCAGTGGGATCGTCCGTTGCCTTTTATAACTTCCCGCAAAAAAACGGTGAGAGTTAAATTATGATCTGCTCATTTTTTACTTCAGATGATCAATTGTATACGGCAGCAGATACACAACAGCAAAATATTGCTATAATTAATAGTGACATTATACCGACAAAATATTGACATTTTAAGTATGTTGATGTATAATGTACATGATTAGAGTGCGATAACACTGTCATCTCCCACTCACACATATTTATTCTCTATTATCTAATCTGATCGGAGGTTATTATGAAAAAAGCATCAAAAATAATCTGGGGCATAGTTCTCATCGCGGTGGGTATTGTACTTGGCGCGGACATTCTCGGCTTTATCGACGCGGGCAGGTATCTGTTCTTTGACGGTTGGTGGACGCTGTTTATTATCATTCCCTTTGCCGTCACCATCTTCACAAAAGGTCCGAGCGCGGGCAATATGATAGGCCTTCTGGTCGGCGTGGCACTGTTGCTTGGCACCCGCGGCATTGTTTCCTTTGATCTCATGATGAAGCTGATCTTCCCTGTTATAATCGTTGTTCTCGGACTTTCCATGATCTTCGGCGGAACGCTCAGAAAGGCAGACAGAAAAATAGGCGCAAAAATGAACGAGCTTCGCCGTGACGGCGGGGAGAACAAGGAGTACGCCGCTGTGTTCTCGGGTCAGACTCTTGATTTTATGGGCGAAAAGCTGGATAATCTCACCCTTGACTCCGTATTTGGCGGTATCAAGTGCGATCTGCGCGGCGCGGTCATCGAAAAGGATGTGGTCATCAACGCCTGCGCGGTGTTCGGCGGTATCGACATAATAGCGCCTATCAACGTCACTGTAAAAACCAAGTCAACGTCCATCTTCGGCGGAGTTACAAACCACCGTCCCAATGACGAGCAGACCGACTCTCCCGTTATCTATATCAACGGTACGGGTATATTCGGAGGTGTTACAATAAAATGACTACCGCTCAAAAGGTTATAAAATATCTCGCCATCGCCTTTGCCATGCTGCTCATAGCTTCCGTATTTTCGGGAATAGTGAGCGGTGTCGCAAGTGTGGTAGGATTTCTCACAGGATATCCGAATGAGGACAGCGTTGATATAACCGAACACGATCTCTCCGATGAGAGCATAAGCAGACTCGATATCGACGTTGCCGCCACCAATCTCACCATACAGCCGGGAGAGACGCTCAAGGTGTATGTAACGGGCAACCGCGTCAGTGTGCGCGTCTCCGGCGAAACCTTGAGGATAGAGGAGAAAAGCACCTTTTTCCACAGCACGACCTCATGTACGGTCAACGTGACTCTTCCCGTATCCGAGCTTGAAAGAGCTGACATAAGCACAGGCGCCGGAACGCTTCATATTGAAGGTCTTTCCGCAAAGGTGCTTGACCTTGATCTGGGCGCGGGCGATACGGTGCTGAAAAACATAAATATCAGTGACCAAGCCGATATCGACGGCGGAGCGGGTAAGCTGGATATTGACGCATCCGAGATCAGCGAGCTTGATCTTGACATGGGCGTAGGCTCTGTCAATATAAGCGCGGCGCTCCTGGGAGAGAGTGAGATCGACTGCGGCGTTGGACAGCTGAAGCTCGAGCTTACAGGCGAAAAGTCCGATTATTCCATTGACATCGACAAGGGTATCGGTGATGTGAAGGTGGACGGCGAATCGGTACGCGACGGCGCTGAGATCGGCAACGGACACCGTGAGGTGAACATAAGTAGCGGTGTGGGAGATGTTGAGGTAAAATTCAACCCTCCCGATAAAACAGAAGCAATCGAATAAAAAGCTTTCCCTGCTCAAAGCAAGCTAAAGGCGTGAATATTAGAGATATCCTCTCAATATTCACGCCTTTCCGTTTTACAGCGCGTGTATCTCTGACAGTGTGATAAAATACAGTTGACTCTGACAGGATCTTGAACTATGATTTGATGGAATATTGGTATAGAATCAACTATATGGGTGCAGATGAGGGTCTGCTACAACCAATGAAGCCTTGTTGTAAGGCACTTTCATCCGCACCGTGGAGTTTTTTTACCATTCCTCAATTCCGCATTTTGTATTTCCCATACATATTCGGGAATTTGCCTGCCAATAATATACATATAATTAAGTATCGTATGAGAAAGGAATTAATGTATATGAACAAGCCGCAAATTATCCGTTGCTCCGCCCGTGAGATACTCGACTCAAGGGGCAATCCGACTGTGGAAGCGTCCGTGTTCCTCGCCGACGGCACTGTAGGTATGGCAAGCGTGCCCTCGGGAGCGTCCACGGGAATCTATGAGGCGCACGAAAAGAGAGACAAGAATCCCGCAAGATACGGCGGAAAGGGTGTGGAGGATGCCGTCTGCTCGGTCTGCCGCCGTATATCCCCCGCCATCAGCGGCATCAACGCCACCGAACAAGCTGAGCTTGACCGTGTGCTAATTCAGCTTGACGGAACACAAGACAAGTCCTTCCTTGGTGCCAACGCCATGCTTGCCGTCTCGCTTGCCAACGCCCGCGCCGCCGCCAATTGGTATCATCAGCCCCTCTATCGCTATCTCGGCGGTCTTGACGCCTACCGTCTTCCCGTCCCCATGATGAACATCCTCAATGGCGGAGCGCATGCGTCAAACAATGTGGAGATACAGGAATTTATGGCTGTCCCTGTGGGGTTTGCTCGCTTCTCTGAGGCGCTGAGGGCAGGCAGTGAGGTCTACCACGCTCTCGGCAAGCTGCTTCGCGAGCGCGGACTGTCCACGGCGGTTGGTGACGAGGGCGGCTTTGCCCCCACGCTGTCAGGTGACGAGGAAGCGATAGAGCTTATCACCGAAGCGATCCACGCCGCGGGCTACACCGAAGAGAATATCCGCATTGCCCTCGATGCCGCCGCCTCCGAATGGTGGAGCGAGGAGAGCGGATCTTATATCATGCCGAAAACAGGACGAAAAATGACCTCCGATGAGCTTGTTGATTATTGGGTAAGGCTGCGCGAGAGATACCCCGTCATCATGTCCATCGAGGACGTGCTCGATCAGAGAGACAATGAGGGCTGGAGATCGGTCACGGAGAAGCTTGGCAATAAGATAATGCTTGTCGGCGACGATCTCTTTGTAACCAATGCCAAGAGGCTGGCGGCGGGGATAGACTGCGGTATAGCCAACTCCATCCTCATCAAGCCCAATCAGGTGGGAACGCTGACCGAGACAATGGACACCGTCCACACCGCCAAGAACGCGGGCTACCGATTTATCCTATCCCACCGCTCGGGGGACACCGAGGACACCACCATTGCCGATATCGCCGTTGCGCTCGGCGCGGGCTTTATAAAAACAGGCGCGCCCTGCCGAAGCGAGCGCGTCGCAAAATACAACCGTCTTTTAAGAATAGAGTCCTCCCTCAATTGCTCCGCGCGCTACGGCTTTTCAAATCTTCCCACCGCCTATCCCTCGACTGCCTTTGAGATCTGACACAGGACGGATTCCCTCGCATATAAAAAAATTATGCCGCCTGAGCGATCCTATCCGGATATGCTCGGGCGGCATTGCGTTTCAAGCTGATCATTTACACGTTCCCTCAAGCCTTATCACCACTCCGGGTTCGGAGGTATCGCCCTCGGCTGAGCCGATGTGCCAATACGGCTTATGAGTTCACCGGGGATAATTATCTCGTTTCCCCTCAGCTCCACCTCATCGGACACGTCATACGCCGTGTCCTCCGCCAGATCCTGCATGAGAACGGTATCCACAGAGGTAAATGCGGTTCTGAGAACAAGGCTGCCGTATTCACCGAACACGCCTATGGTATCCGCCCCGATGCACTCCGCTGTGACGTAGCACTTGGGAATAAAATACCGCTTTTGTCAATTGATATTTTCTCTGTTATCTGTACTTTTTTGCTTTTTGCGTATTTGGCGCGGCTTAACCATTATTAAAACCGACAACGGCGATCTTTACGATCAGGGTTGTCGGTTTTTATTATATCGGTTATTTTCCAAGTCTCTCCATGACCTTGTTCTCTTTACCAAAGTAGTCATGAAGCACCTTATATTCTCTGTAAAGAAGCTTATACGCCTTTACGTTTTCCTTTATAGGCTTATAGACCTTGACATCGGGCTTGGACAGCTTGCCTGCGGCTGTCCTTACATCCTTGTAAACACCTGCGGCAACGGACGCGTATATAGCGCTTCCCAAAGCACCCGCCTGCGTACTGCCCGCTATTCTTATATCACGGTTCAGTACATCCGCATATATCTGCATCATCATCTCGTCCTTCTGTGCTATACCGCCCGCGGCGCATATGCTGTTTATCGTTATTCCGCTGTCCTCGTACTGATCCACTATCACCTTAAGTCCGTATGCCGTCGCCTCTATAAGCGCACGGTAGATCTCCTCGGGCTTGGTCTGCAGTGTCATTCCGAGTACCATTCCCGTAAGGTCGGAGTTTACAAGCACGCTTCTGTTTCCGTTCCACCAATCAAGCGCCAGAAGTCCGCTCTCGCCTACCTCAAGCTTACTTGCCTTCTCGCGGAGAAGCTTATGCACGTTCATTCCCTTCTCCTCGGCTTCCTCCGTGTAGCTTGCGGGTACGCAATTCTTTACGAACCAGTCAAAGATATCTCCTACTCCCGCCTGTCCTGCTTCATAGGTGTAGAGTCCGGGGATAACTCCGTCCTTGACGTATCCGCAGATACCCTCCACGTTCTTTATATCCCCCGAGTTGAGTATATGACAAGCGGATGTACCTACTATAAGCATAAGGTCGCCGTCATCGGTAATATTGAGGGCTGGCATTGCGGCATGAGCGTCTATCATGGGGAGGGCTACGGGTGTGCCGACCTTGAGTCCTGTCAGCTCCGCTCCCTTCTCATTGATGTGTCCCGCTATCTTGTCCATACCTAAAATATTGGTAGAAAGCTTTGTTCCAACTATTCCGTCAAGACGGGAATCAAGTGCTGTCATAAAGTCATTTGAGGGATATCCCGTTTCCGCGTTCCACAGTCCCTTATACCCCGCAAATACCGCGCTGTGTGTTTCCTCTCCCGTGAGCATAAACGACAGCCAATCCGCCGCCTCGGTGAAGCGATACGTATCGTGATATACCTCCGGAGCTTCACGGAGCACCTGCAGTATCTTGGGCAATGCCCACTCGCAGGATATCTTACCTCCGTATATGGGAAGCCACGCCTCGCCTCTCCTTGCGGCAAGCTCGTTTATCTCATCGGCATCGGGCTGTGCCGCGTGGTGCTTCCACAGCTTGACATAGGCGTGCTTATTGTCCTTGTACTCGTCACGCATACAGAGGGGATATCCGTCCTCGTCCACCGGCAGTAATGTACACGCGGTGAAATCCAAGCCAAAGCCCACAACATCGTCCGCGCTTACGTTTGCCTTTCTGAGCACATCGGGTATAGTGGCTTTAAGCACATCCAGATAATCCTGCGGATGCTGAAGCGCATAGTTTGAGGGCAATTTATCACCACCGTTCGGCAAGCACTCATCCATTACCGCGTGCGGGTAATTAAATACCGACTCAGCTACCTCTTCTCCCGTGTTCACGTCAACAAGCACACATCTTCCCGAAAGTGTTCCATAATCTGTTCCGATAACGTATTTCATATTTTCCTCCTTTTTGCGGCTCAAACGACCACACCTTTCTGAAGCATAATATTAGCGTAAAGCGCGCTCTCGCCAGTGGCTATTATGGCATAGCATCCGCGGCTGTGCTCATAGAACTCATAGCGCTCGGTCAGCTCGGCGGTGCTCCGACCGCGCCTGTCGTATTTATCAAGCAGATCGAAATAAGTATTCCATATGGGTGTATCAACATCCTCGCCCGGAGATACCCGCATGAGCTTCACGGGCTTATCCGTAACGTGATCCAGCGGCATGAGCGTAAGCACTGCCTCAAGAAGCTCGGGGATTCCGTGTCCGTCACAGCGGATGACTATGGAGTTCTTCCCCATGCTTTCACAGGGAAAATTCCCGTCGGCAATGAGAATGCGATCACCGTGTCCCATCTCGCAAAGCACCTTCAACAGCTCGGGAGACAGTATCCTCGGTATTCCCTTCAGCATCCCGTCACCTGCTTTGACACGTAAGCGGAAAGCGTTGCAAACTGGTCTATGCAGGACTTCTGATAATCGGTGAAGTTGTTCTCATCGGCGCTTCTCGCCCAAGTTTCCATCTCAATTCCCTCGTATTTGTCAAGATAATACTTGGCGCAGCAAGGATATGTGAGATTCTCAAGCATTGCCGAGAGTCCGATATAGCCCTGGAGAACATCGCTCTCTTCCTTGAGCAGCTTTGAGTACAGGGCGGGATGGAAGTTTGCCATAACTCCGCAGTAGCCGTATGCGCCGTCACGGTAGCTTTCAAGCATGGTCTGAGCGTTGGCGTTGAATATCTTGAGGTTGCTTCCCTTGCATATCTCAACTCTCCTTTTTATGGTGGGAGCGTCACAGCAGGTGTCCTTTATAAAGTAGAAGCGTCCCGTATCGGCGCACCATTTTATCATCTTATCAGACAGCAATCTCTTATAGGGCTTGGGGCACTCATACACACCAAGAGGCATATCGTAGGGCAGCTCGGCAATAAGCCTTGCGGTGTCCTCTATCCACTTGTCCTCGGTCGTGTTCTCAATGTCCATACGGTTGCTTATGAGTATGAGCGCGTCAGGCTTTTCGGCGCAGATGGCACCAAGCTCCTTTACCTGATCCTCGAAGCTGTCGGAGATGTGTCCCGATGCTACTATCATCATAGGCTCTCTTGACTTGTCCGCATCCGCAAGGGCTTTTGCCTTGGCGATTACCGTTCTTGTCAGCTTAACTCTCTCCTCAAGTGACAAAAACATTATCTCGCTGGACTGACACGCCGCAAATATTCCGTCACAGCCCTGCTTCCAATACCATTCAACCAATTTCTCAACCGCTGCATAGTCGATCTCCCCATTCTTATAGGGGGTGATCATTGTGGGGTATACCCCGCCTTTTACCTTGAAATTCATTTTTTATCTCCTTTTCCGTATTTATAATGCTATATTGCATTCAGTATATCATAAAAAAAATACACTGTCAATTGAAAAAACACATATATTATATAACAAAACACGACTTTTCCGACACAAAAAAACAAGTCTTTCACAAAAAATCTGTGAAAGACTTGTTTTTTACATGAACTGTCACAACAAACGAATGAGCATCCGAATGGAGCAGCATATTCAAAACCTTTAGATCAGATCCGCCGCGAACAGACGCACGGTTTCCGCTCCGTGTGTAGACAGCCACTCCACGCGCAGCTCCCTTGCCTTACATCCGATGGGGATCTTTACAAGCGACAGATAATTGTCATCCGCGCTGTATATCTCCTCGCCGTCGGCATATACCTTGAATGCCTTTACGATCGTGCTTGCCACCCGCACAGGCTCAAAGTCCTTGCCCGTATGCAGCTTCATGGCAAAAATACGCATCTTGTAGTTATCCGACACGGACAGGCGTGAGTAATCGGGGTCAAAGCGCAGGCGCAGAGCGCCGATCTGCTCGGGCTCGTCAAAGGTGAATATCAGACTGTCGCCTGTCTTCTGCACGATCCCGTTTTCTCCGTCGGCTGTCCGCGGACGCTCTGTACCGTTGAACAGCGTTTCTCTCTCCGCATCGCCGATATTAAGCCTTGCCCTCATGGTCTGCTCCGAGACACGGCGCTTTATGTGCGGCAAAAACACACCGTCCTCCAGCAACGCGTCCTGCAATTCTGTCAGATGATCGGTATACACGCCTCGCGGCATACAGCCATGGCGCAGCGCGATCCCCGCCGCCGTTCCGCAAGCCTGCCCGAGGAGCGCACAGGTCGCCATTACGCGGGAGGACGAAAGAGCCGCATGAGTGACGCTGATATTCCGCCCCGCGAACATCAGATTTTCAATATTTTTTGAGTACAGCGCGCGGTACGGAAGACCGTAGGGCTCATCCACCGGGATCATAACAGAGGGCACATTGCTGAATGGATTTTTCTCCATACCGTAAGGATTATGATCGTCCATAGGCCATCCGCCGTAGGCGATCTCATCCTCAAAATGACCACCCGAGACCACATCATGCTCGGTAACGATAATGTCGCCCACATAGCGCCTTGATTCACGCTTACCGGGCAGAAATCCCACCCATTCAAGATCCCAGTTTTCCATGCCGTGGTCACCCCTGTTTTTAATGTGATCCCACACACCGTAAATATTGGCAAGCAGCTTGTCACGCAAGCGGTCAGCGTCATGGATGGAGTCCATATTTCCGCCAAGCTCCACCCACCACAGATTGCACTTGCTTGTTCCCACGGTGTGATTTCGGGTCTGGGCATGCACAGACTCCACCTCGTCACCGCTGAATGACGCGTCTGTTGGATAACACGTAGCGAATGACGGAGGAATAAATTTAACGGGACGGTCTGTCTCCCTCGCCGCAAGGATGACAGACATTCCCATGGTGCTGCTGTCCGCGGTGTCCTGAGCCAGTGTTTCACCAAACTCCGACTTTGCTTCCCTGCCGTGGCGGTATTTCGCTCCCGTGAGGGGAGCCAATATACTGTCGCCCGAGCAATCGATAAATATATCCGCACGGACTGTGAACCATGTGTATGTCGTTCCCTGCCATGCGCTTACCGATCTTATTCTGTTTCCGTCCATCTCGGCATCGGCGCAGGAGGTATTGAGCAATAATCTGATGTTGGAATTCTCATAAAGCATTCCGTAAAGCGTGGCGTCAAACAACGAATGCACCAGGGTGGGGTTGCCGTGTATATTGCGCTCCTCAAGCTCGCTGATAAGACCCGATTCGCGGTTGTATATCCCCCTTGCGCCCCTCACCCACATGCGTATCTCGGAGGACGCGTTGCCACCGAGCATGGGGCGATCCTGAATAAGCACCACGCGTGTTCCTCTGCGCGCCGCCGACAGAGCCGCAAAGCAGCCCGCAAGTCCGCCGCCGATCACGCACAGCTCGGTCTCTATCTCCTTATGTAATAAATTTGGATTCATTCCGACTCCCTTTCCAATATTACTTATATTACTTAATATTACTTTTTCACTATATCAAACACGCGGATGTGATCCACAAGGAAGGTGTCTCCCGCCTTCGCCGCGGCATATGCCTGCTCTGTGGGACGGTGATCTGCCTTTCGGTAGCCACTGCACTCAGTGGATATGAGAATGAATTGCGGAATACCAGACACGTTCTCGGTAACAACACCGTCCTCCACTCCATCCACATAGAACACATATCTGTCCTCCGTCCACAGCAAGCCGAAGGTATGAAATTCATCCGTGGAGACACCGTCCATTCCGCCTACCTTGAGCCTCTGCATGTCCTGACCGTATCCGCCAGTGAACACGTTATGCACATGCACCTCACCGGGATAAAATGACTCCATTATATCCACCTCAGAGCCCGTCACTTTTGGGTCAAGGCTTGCGCCTATAATGGGCGACTGAAGCCAGAAGGCGCTCCACCATCCGGGCAATTGCTGCAGGCGGCAACGGCACTCGTAGTATCCGTAACAATGGGTGTATTTGTTCTCCTTCAGCTTGCCGATGGGCCACTGGATATGATCATTTCCGAAGGTCGTAGCCTTTACGGGCTCATCCATGAAATTATGACCCGTCTGCAGCTGAGAGGAGACTACCTCTCCGTTTTCCTCAAAAATACTGAAAACGGCGCAGCTGTTTTCAACCCTGACTCCCTTGTCCGTCCACGCGGGATGACGCTTACCCATCATGCATAGACGGTAGTCCCATTTTGTCCCGTCTATCTCATCTCCGTCAAATTCATCGCTCCATACAAGCTCAAGCTCCACGCCGTCAGGTAACAGGCTCGGACTGTGACCGTCCACCTCAAAGATCTTCATTCTTCTTCTCCTTTTTTATAAAAATTATATCGGGGTATTTCCCCTTATTGAAAATATTATAATTTATTTTTCTACGGCGGTATATCACGATATTACGTACAAATTACAAATTCTTACGATTCGTGTTGCTTTTCGGGAAAAACCGTGATATAATGTTATTAACTTCAATGAGGAGGCGGATATGAAGATCTGTGAATTGAAAAGCTTTGGCGTATTTGATACCGCCATTGCCTTTCCCGGAAAAAAGCGTTCAAACAACCGAACGACAGAATATTTTGAGATAGAGTATTATATTTCCGCTACTGGTAAGGCTGTGGTCAACGGTCAGACCTATGATATAGCACCGGGGACACTGCTGTGCGGCAAGCCGGGGCAAACACGCAGCAGTATTTTTGATTTCAGATGCTATTACGCGCATCTTAGCCTTCCCTCCGATTCGCCCTATCTGGCTATGCTTGAGCAAGCGCCTGTCTTTTTCCAGATAATCGATTGCAAAGCCTACGTAGATCTTTTTGAAAGCCTGACGGTGCATTTGCTGAGCGAGGGATATGACGAGGAATCGGACTTTATCAACGCAAAGCTTTTAGAGCTGTTTTATTATCTGAAAAAGGACAGTCACAATAACCTCAACTGCTCCGGGCAATTTGACAATAACCGATATGGCTTTATTCAACACGTTCTGGAATACATCAGACAGAACTACCAGGAGCCGATCACGCTGAGATCCCTGGCGGATCTTGTTGGCTACTCTCCAAACCATCTTCACCACGTATTCCGCACCGTAATGGGAAAGACACCTCAGGACTACCTTATGGAGGAACGCCTGCGACATGCAAAATGGCTGTTGATAAGGACGGATAAAACACTCTCGGAGATAGCGTATGAATGCGGATTTTCATCGCAATCACACCTGTGCGCCCGATTCAAGAGCAGCATGCTTTGTACTCCCGGAGAATACCGCCGACGCAACATCAACAACTATCACGCGTAAAAATATATAAACACAATAATGATCCACCTGCATAGCAGGTGGTATTGCAGTTTCGGGCATAGCCCTAATACTACTGGCTGCGCACAAGTGCGCTTTTTATTGGCCTGCCAGCCATGCAATTGTTACGTATACCCGCTTGACCGGAACTAAACCCAAGCCTCCCTTGGTGTAAACATTTGCTCTTGCCTTTTATTTGTTTTCTGCGTATCGGCAAAGCCTTTATTGAACCCTGCCACTATGGCGGGGTTTTTGTGATGCGAAAAAAAGGACAGAAAACATAACATTCTCTGTCCTTTCCTGTCGGGAGGTGTTATTTGATCCGAACTGCTATACCGCAGCCCCCCGCGTACTTGTTTTATTTAATTTTATAGACAACAATTAATGTAGCAATAGCTTATTCTTGTCTCCGTTAATGTTTCGCCGCATTTTGAACATACTTCTAATTCCCATATTTCTTCAAAACATTTTGGGTAAGTGTTTTTGGCGTAATGTGTAACAGTAGTAATATATTCGGTCGTAGAATTATGTCCGAATATAGTGCAACTCAATCCATATGTGCTAATGCCCGAATTTCCATAAACAAGGCTCTCTGCTACATGCTGTTTTACATCATCAGATAAAATACATGTATCATCAAATATCACATCTGTATTTCCAATAGATAATGTGCTTGCGAATACAGCTGAGGACGAGGCAAAGCACATCGAAACGCTTATTAAACAAATAATAATCAATGTCCAAATTTTTTTCATCATTCATTCCCTCTCATGTTGTCTAAAATATTAGTTAAACCCTCCACAGTCTTATATACAATAGAATATTCAAATCCGTTATGAACACATATAGCCTGATAACCAGAGCCTTCATGTTGTATATAATACTTTATTCCGTCTACTTCATGTACGGTTACATCTGTAAGATCATCAATGTTTACAGTTATACTATTTCTTACCGTAAATGTAAAATCTTTCGACTCCGTGTTTAAGGCTATCGTATATTCACTTTCATCCCCTTCATTCAACTGAACTATCTCATTTACCACAACGCCCTCAGGCAAAACGGAAGGATACATAATATCAAGCTCACCCTCATTCAACGCTTCTTCGATGGAAGAATATTTTTTGGAAACGCCGTTCTTTGTCAGTGTCACCTCTCCCTCCAAGGTATCGCCCACCGCGGAGAGCTTGGATATGTTATCGGATATGTACTCTATCAGATTCTTGTCCTCCAGACTTGCCATGATAGCCAGCGTGCCTATAAGGATCAAGACGGTAGCGGCTATGATGGAGATCGCGCGAACGACCTTCATGCGTCTTGCCTTCCTCTCTGCCTTCTTATGCGCTTCCAGTTTCGCCTCATACCTTATTCTCACATCCAAGTACCGCTTCAGCAGCTCCTCATTGCTCATTATGTCCAGACCTTCACTGAGCTCTTGCTCAAGAGCAACGCACATCGCCAGCGCTTTATCATTTCTCTCCGATTCGTCTTTTTCAAGCTCCTCATCGATCACCTTGTATGCGTACATGCGCAGCGTATCATCGTCCAGCTTCAGTTCCCGTTTGCATTTTTCTTTAATACTGATATTTTGGTTGTTTTCCATTGTTAATTTTCTCCTTAAATTTCTTCTCGATCATCTTCTGATTTTTTCTGGTTTTTCGCTTTTTTTCACTTGATTTTTTTGTCCATCGGAATCACCTCCACTATATATATGACGAAAATGGCCGTTTCGCTACACTTTTTTTGACGCTTTTGCAGTTTGTTAATATATTTGATACATTTCGTTAAAATTTAAAATTTTGAATTTTAACAAAACTCCTAAAATTATCCATAATTTACTACACTTTTACATTTCTACATAATATTGTATATTGCCATTTTTTAGGTGAATTTTGAGGCAAAAAGGCATCAGAAAATACCCGGTAAATTACCGTGTTAAGGGTGATCTTTTATCGATAAATTCACCGCATATCAGGGGGGAATATCATCGGGATAAAGTTACATCTATTCATCTTCCGCACAGGATCACCGCGTGAGTGGCGACACACATGCCGCGATCCTTATTTTGCGTTCCGCATTTTCATCAACTCAGTCACAATCGCGAAATTGCGGCATATATTTATATAGCAATCACGTTTTGAAAGGAAATATTCAAATATGACGCAAAATCAACAGTCGCAGAATTACACCGAGGTCGGGTATCTGACCGTGCGCGTGTCCACCGCGGGCGGAGCTATCCCGCTTGAGGGCGCCGCCGTCAACATCCGAGGCGGTAACATTGAGGAATCCGCCATCATCTATTCTCTTGTCACCAACTCCGACGGTCTGACCCCCACAGTCTCCCTGCCCACGCCGCCCCGCTCCGCCTCCGAAGTACCGCAGGACACCGAGCCGGCCTATGCGGTCTACAACATCGATGTTTACGCGAGAGGATACGTCCCCGCCTTCTTTCACAACGTCCCCATCTTCTCGGGCATAAATTCCGTCCAGCCCGCCGTCCTTGTGCCTGAGATCGAAAACAAGACCGTAGACGAGTCGAGGCATGTTGTGGAAACACGCAACGGCGGTGTGGGAGGTGAGGACGTATGAACGGACCGAGAGTACCCTTTATCCCCGAATTTATCACCGTTCATCTGGGCGCGCCCGACACCCCCGCCGAGAACGTCACCCTCACCTTCCCCGACTACATAAAGAATGTAGCGTCAAGCGAAATATTCCCCACCTGGCCCGAGAGCGCTCTTCGCGCAAATATCTACGCTCAGATATCCTTCGCCCTCAACCGTGTCTACACAGAGTTCTACCGCGCCAGAGGCTACAATTTTGACATCACCAATTCCACCGCCACCGACCAGTCCTTTGTGGCTGGCAGAGACTATTTTGAGAATATCGGACAGATAGTGGACGAAATTTTTTCAAACTACGTTGTCCGTGACGGATTTATAGAGCCTCTCTTCACCGCCTACTGCGACGGAGTTGAGGTCACCTGCCCCGGGCTTTCCCAATGGGGGACGGTGGAGCTTGCCCGACAGGGACTTACTCCCTTCGAGATACTTCAATACTATTACGGCGAGGATATCTCCATTGTGCGCAATGCCCCCATAATGAGCATAGACGGCACAGCCCCGGAGATACCTCTGCGCCTCGGAAGCGCGTCAGACGCGGTGCGGAGCATTCAGATACGCCTGAACCGCATTTCCGACAACTATCCCTCCATTCCCAAGATAGCCATTCCCGACGGCGTGTTTTCCTTTGACACCGAGGACAGCGTCAGACGCTTTCAGGAGGTGTTCTCCCTCACCCCCGACGGCGTGGTCGGTCCTGCCACATGGTACAGGATACAGCTTATATATAACGCCGTCAAGCGCCTCAACGAGCTTAACTCCGAGGGAATAAAGCTTGACGAGGTAACTCAGCAGTACGAGCGCGAGCTGTCCGAGGGAGACACGGGAGTTGAGGTAAACAACGTGCAGTATCTCATAGCCTATCTCGCGCAGTTCTATGACACCATCCCCGCCGTTGCCGTTGACGGTATCTACGGCAGTGACACCGCGAATGCGGTAAGGAGCGTACAGCGCACCTTTGACCTGCCCATAACGGGGGCGGTGGACTACGCCACGTGGGACGTGATGTACCGCACATATCTCGGATTTCTTGAGGCGATACCGTTTAAGTACATCGAAGGCAATGTTCTCCCCTACCCGGGCATCCCCCTGCGCCTCGGCTCGGAATCGGAGGTCGTCAGAATACTGCAGGAGTACATAAACTATATCGCGAATTTCATCCCCGAGATACCGTCCGTCAGCCCCACAGGCTATTTCGGCACACAGACGCAGGCGGCGGTCATAGCTCTGCAGAATTTCTTCGGCATAGAGCCCACCGCCACCGTAGGCGCTGCCACCTGGGACGCCATAACCAACCTCTACAGCGACCTATACAACGGCAACCGCCTCAATGAAGGACAGTTCCCGGGCTATAATATAGGATAACAAGGAAAGGAGAGATCATGGATACACCACTCAACCGTGAACAGGCAATAACAAATCTTCAAAGATATCTGCGGCGGCTGTCATACGAGGGGCTTGAGGGCAACCGAGTACCCATAGACGGCATATTTGACACCGCCACGCGGGACGCGCTGATACAGTTCCAGCAGGACATGGGACTCCCCGCCACAGGCGTTGCCGACAAGCGCACCTGGGATCTGCTTTTCAGTGAATTTCTGAAGGCAACAGACACCGAAAGGAACTCCGAGGGGCTGTTTCTCTTCCCCAAAGATCCGCCCGACTACGCCGTTTCTCCCGGAGACGCGCTGTTGCTTGTGAGCATGATCCAGCTTCTGCTGCTGGAGCTCCGCGCCACCTACGACATTTTTGAGGACATTGTGGAAAGCGGAATATACGACGAGAACACGGAAAAGGCAATAAGAGAATTTCAGCGCATCAACCTGCTCCCCGAAACAGGCAAGGTAGACGAGGCAACGTGGAACAGGATAGTAAGGGAGTATTCAAACATAGACGCGGGCGTGCAGTAAACCGACGGTCGTCCGTGAAAACACCAATGACCGCCAACACAGCGTGCCTTCCCAATTCCGCATTTTGCATTTTCACGGTATAATTCCCACAAAGACTGTCAAATAATCATGATGAACATCCGCACCCTTACCGTGTGCTGTTCCCCCCTTCTCCCACCGCAAAATCAAGTATCAAAGTAGGTTCTTATGCAAAACAAGTTCACTCAAAAGGCTCAGAATACTCTCAACCGTGCCGCCGCAGAGGCGGGCGCTCTGGGGCATACCTATATCGGCTCGGAGCATATGCTGCTCGCCCTCTCTCTTGAAAAGGACAGCATAGCGTCCCGCATTCTCTTCGCGCGCGGTATCAGCCCGGGATTTTTGCGCGGAAGCATAACCGAGCTTGCGGGCGAGGGCGAGCGCTGCCATCCCGCCCCCTGTGATATGACCCCACGCGCTAAAAAAATAATAGAGGAGTCGGGCAGCCTCGCGCGTAAAAAGGGCTGTACCTATATCGGCACAGAGCATCTTCTCGCCGCTCTCCTTGCCGAGGACGGCTCAATGGGTGTGAGAATAATAGAGTCCTCGGGTGTCCCCCGTTCACTGCTTCTCGGCGACCTCTCCGCCCACCAGAGCTCCTTCGGAAACTCAAAAAAAGAGTCGCGTGAGCCCAAGGACAACGACGGAGCGCAGATAAAGACAAAAGCAAAAACACCGCCCATACTTGAAAAATATTCCTTTGATATGACCGAGGCGGCAGCAACAGGCAAGCTTGAGCCTACCGTCGGCAGAGACGCCGAAACGGAACGGATAATACGCATACTGTCCCGAAAAACAAAAAACAACCCCTGCCTTGTGGGCGAGCCGGGCGTGGGCAAGACCGCCGTCGTGGAGGGACTCGCCCGCCGTATAGCAGAGGGAAAGGTCCCCCAAAGACTTGACGGCAAGCGCATACTCTGCCTTGACATAACCTCAATGATTGCGGGCGCGAAGTACCGCGGCGAGTTTGAGGAAAGAATGAAAAGCGTTATGGCGGAGACGGTAAAGAACCCCGACATCATACTGTTTATCGACGAGATGCACGTCATAATCGGCGGGGGCGCGGCGGAGGGCGCTATAGACGCGGCAAATATCCTCAAGCCCGCTTTGGCGCGAGGGGGTATAAGAGTAATAGGCGCGACCACCACAGCCGAATACCGCAAGCATATCGAGCGTGACGCGGCGCTGGAGAGGCGGTTTCAGTCGGTGGTCATCGAGGAGCCCTCACAGGACGACGCCACAGCCATTCTCAAGGGCATCCGAGGGGGCTATGAGACCCACCATTCACTGAAGATAACCGACGCGGCCATAGAGGCGGCTGTAAGGCTGTCGGCAAGGTATATACACGACCGCTTCCTGCCCGACAAGGCGATCGATGTGATCGATGAGGCGGCGGCAAAGGCAGCTATAGCCGCGGGCGCGGCGTTCCCCGACACAGCGGAGCTGAAAAAACAGCTTGATCAGGTAAAGCAGGAGCGGCAGAACTGCATAGAGTCGCAGGACTTTGACAGGGCGGCTGAGCTGAGGGAGCGGGAGACCGACCTGAAAGCCCGACTTGATGCCGTCCGCAAGGAGCAAAGGGCGCGCAAGAACAAGGGGCTGTTCACCGTTGACGAGGAGCAGGTGGCGGACGTGATCATGACACAAACGGGCATCCCCGTCAGCCGTCTGCTTGGGGACGAGAGCGCGGCGCTATTGGAGCTTGAGGAAAAAATGAACCGCCGGGTCATAGGACAGCAGAGTGCCGTCAGCGCGGTGGCAAACGCCATAAGAAGAGGCAGAGTAGGCTTGAGGGATCCCAACCGCCCCACGGGATCGTTTATTTTCCTTGGCAAAACGGGAGTTGGCAAGACCGAGCTCGCGCGGTGCGTTGCCGAGGAGGTGATGGGCAGCAGAGACGCTCTTATCCGCTTTGACATGTCGGAGTATATGGAGAAGCACAGCGTGTCAAAGCTTATCGGCTCGCCCCCGGGCTACGTGGGCTACGGCGAGGGCGGACGGCTGACAGAGGCAGTAAGGCGCAGACCCTATTCGGTGGTGCTGTTTGACGAGATAGAAAAGGCGCACAGCGATGTATTTGACCTTCTTTTACAGGTGCTTGAGGACGGCAGACTTACCGATTCCCAAGGGCGTACCGTGAATTTCTGCAACACCATGATCATCATGACATCAAACGCGGGAGCGTCCGACAGGACACGAATTTCGGGCTTTGGCAGTCCGGACGCAAGCCTCAGTACCGACCGCGAGCGCATGATGTCCTCGCTGAAGACCACCTTCAAGCCCGAATTTCTCGGACGTGTAGACGAGATAGTGGTCTTTAACGATCTTGACCTGCCCGCCCTTGAGCAGATAGCCGCCTCACTGCTCGCCGAGCTGTCCTCCCGCGCGGCGGAGCTTGGCTACAGCATCACCTTTGACAGATCGGTGGCAAGCATGGTGGCGCTCAAGAACACCGCCGAGGGATGCGGAGCGAGAAATATACGGCGGACGGTAATAAAGACGGTAGAGGACAGAATATCCCGCGAGATACTCCGGGGCAACCTCGTCCCCAACAAAGCCCTCACCCTCACCGCCACCCCCGAACACCTCGTTTTCCCCGCAAGCTGAGCGGGGAAAACGAATGAGGGATGAGTGATGAAAAATGAAATTACGGGTGCAGGAAAGTTACATTCCTCACGCATGAAATCCCCCCAACGGACACTGCTACCGTTGGGGGGATCTCTCACAAAAATTCTCTTATATCTACAGCCAGCTCTTCCTCAAGATTGATAAGACGCTTGGCGATATCCTTGGATACCTCGTCCGCCGCCTCGTATTGATTGAGATACTTGTTCAGCGACTTGACTCCCATGTTGCACCCATCTGTCATAAGATCGGCAATGGTCTTGTCGGATTCGTTCATCACAAGCTTCATGTTGGTCTTCATCCATGACATTCCCTTGGCTATGGGGTCAGGGTCCTTGCCCTCGTCATGGTACTTGTCAAGCTGCTCCTGTATCTCCCTGTCCAGCTTGTCATGCTCGTTCTTGCACTTCTCCAGCCGTTTTTTCAGCTTATCCGAGCTTACATAAGGCAGTACCTCGTTTATCGACTCCACACCCATCTTTACCCCCGCGTCACACTCGCGGAGCAGCTTTATCGTATCCTTCTCTACCATAAAATACCTCCTTATTTGGAAATTTTGTTTTGTATGAATAGTATTTCCAAAAATCAGATACTATAATCATGATAAACAAAATACACCACGGAGGTATTAACATGTGTACCGCAATAAGCGACAGCGGCTTTTGCCATCTGTTCGGGCGCACTCTCGACCTTGAACGCTCCTACGGAGAATCGGCTGTGATAACACCGAGAGACTATCGCCTTGAATTTATTCATGAGGGAGCGCTCCAGTCCCATCCCGCCATGGTGGGCATAGCCTGTGTCAGGGACGGAGTGCCGCTTTACTATGACGCCGTCAACCAATCGGGGCTTTGCGCGGCGGCGCTCAATTTCCCCGGCAACGCTGTATATCACGAGCCAAAAGACGGAAAGCGGAATGTGGCGTCCTTTGAGCTTATCCCTTATATACTGTCAAAGTGCCGCGACCTTGCCGAGGCGGTTCAGCTTCTGAGATGCGCAAATATAACAAAGGACAGCTTCTCCCCCGACCTGCCCACAACTCCCCTGCACTGGCTGATAGCCGACAAGGGCGGAGCGATAACGGTGGAATCGGTGGCGGACGGACTGCGGGTATATGACAACCCCTTCGGCGTGCTCACCAACAACCCCGATTTTCCCTACCACATGACCAATATTTCCAATTATATGCAGCTCTCCCCCGCCCCTCCCGAAAACAGACTTTGTCCCTCCGTACCTATCGGGGCATATTCACGTGGCATGGGCGCGCTGGGACTGCCGGGCGATCTCTCCTCAGCCTCCCGCTTTGTGCGCGCTGTGTTCGCCAAAAGCCATACCGTCTGCGAGAACACTAAGGAGGCGGAAATAAGCCGATTCTTTCACATCATGGATACCGTATCCCAGCCCCGCGGCTGCGCCGTAACCGACAGCCAAAGACCTGTGGCTACGGTCTACACCTCCTGCGCCGACACAGCCACCGCCACCTATTATTTCACCACCTACGCCTGCCGCCGCATACGTGCCCTGAGCCTTGAGCGCGCATATGCGGATCCCTCCGAGCTTACAGTGTTCCCTCTGGAGAGCGCCGAGGACATATTGCGCCTTAACACCTCGCCGCCCGACGGAATATAATGTAATACCGTAAACTCAGACCAAAAACGGTATCTGTGTGAACTGATGTATTAAAATCATATACCGTGGTGTGAAATAACAAAAACAAATAAAATGAAAACGGAGAAATACCATGAAGCTTTACGATCTGTTTGAGGAATGCCTGCGCATTCCCTATTCACAATCGGGCGGGTCTGCCAATTACGCCACGCGGAGGGCGGGAGACACGCTGTACATATTTTTTGAAAGCTCGGACGGAGATGCGGACTGGAAAGTCAATATGGACTTCCCCGCAAAAGCCTACAAGCGCATGGGGCGCACCGTCTGGCTCGCCCATCGGGGCTTCCTTACTGCCTGGAAGCAGACAGAGCCCCTGCTTGCCGACGCGATAGCAGACAAGACCGTGGGCAGAATTATCATCACAGGGTATTCACACGGCGCGGCGATAGCGGTGCTGTGCCATGAGTACGTGTGGTTCAACCGCCCCGACCTCCGTCCCTTTCTTGAGGGCTACGGCTTTGGCTGTCCCCGTGTCCTCTGGGGCATGAGAAGCGCGGCTGTCAGGCAAAGGTGGGCGGGCTTCTCGGTGATACGCAACATTGACGACGCCATAACCCATCTTCCCCCCGCCGCCCTCGGCTATTTCCACGTCGGAAATATGCTTGAAATAGGAAAAAAGGGCAAATATTCCCCCATAGACGCCCACCGCTCCGAAAACATCCTTTCAGAGCTTGCCGCCTATGAGGGAATTTACGCCCCTGTTTAAATCTCAATATCCCGTCTGAGGATCAGGCTCCCACCTGACGTGTCAGCTTTTCGATATCCTTCTCAGCACCTATTACCGAGACTCTGTCTCCCCATGAAAACGTCCTTGTGGGGAGAGGCGAGACATTCACCTTTCCGTCGGCATCGGTGATGGCAATAATGTTGACATTGTACTTTTTTCTGAGAGCAAGGTCGATAAGGTTCTTGCCTATCCATCCCTCGGGAGCGCATACCTCAACTATCTGATAGCCGTGGAACTCTATAAATTCCGTCACATTGTCGCGGCTGAGCAGATATCCTATCTTCTCTCCCATATCCTTTTCGGGGAAAACGATGGCATCCGCGCCGATACGCTTCAGCACCCTTTCGTGTCCATCGTTGATGGCGCGCCCCACCACCTTCTTTATTCCCAGCTCCTTGAGCATGATGCAAAGAAGAATGTTGTCGTTTATGTTCTTCGCCATACAGACCACGGCGCACTCGTAGTCCGACGCACCGCAGGAGCGAAGCACCGCCTCATTTGTGGGGTCGCCTATGACGGCGTTGGTGACCATGTCGGGAATGGCGTTGACCTTATCCGCGTCAATATCAATAACCATTACCTGCTTTCCCTCGGCGGCAAGTGTCTGCGCCAGAGCCGTACCGAATTTTCCAAGTCCTATAATACAAAAGCTTTTCATTTTCTCATATCTCCTTTATCCGATAAGCATTTTCGCCTCGGGGTATTTAATATTTGGGTCAGCCCCTGACTGATTGTTCATGACCGCCAGCGTGACCGTCAGTATTCCCACACGTCCGAAGAACATCATAAAACACAGCACAAGCTTTGATAGCACAGGCAGTACGGAGGTGATACCCATGGTAACGCCCACCGTGCTGATAGCCGACACCGCCTCATAGACGACGCTGAGTATATCAAAGCCCGAATCAACACTGAGTATCAGCGTGCCGACGATAACGGCAGTTATCTGAACGCAGATAACGCTCGTAGCCCGCACAAAGCTCTCTCCCGTGATAGTCCTGCCCCTGAACACCGCCCGCTTTTTGCCAATGGCGGTACACCATACGGTGAATATCAGCACGCCAAGCGTCGCCACCTTGATACCGCCCGCGGTTGAGCCCGACGCTCCGCCGATAAACATAAGTATTATGCCGAGAAGCAAGGAGCTCTGGGTAAAGTCGCCGTTGGGTACGGTGACAAAGCCCGCCGTTCTCCATGTGGAGGACTGGAAGAAGGAAACAAGTATCTTGTCCCCCGCCCCGTCAAGCGCGCCCAGCGTCTTGGGATTGTTCCACTCAAATACCGCGAACATCACCGTGCCAACGATCAATAAAATAACGGTTATAGTCAGCACAAAGCGGGAATAGACCGACAGCCTGCGCTTTGCCGTGGCAAAATTTATCAGATCGTTCCAGACGATAAAGCCGATACCGCCCACAACTATGAGCAAGGACAGCGTTATCATGACGACGGGATCGGTGGTATAGTAAGCCAATGACCCGATCTCGGGGTTACCCACGCCGATTATATCAAAGCCCGCGTTGCAGAAGGCGGAGATGGAGTGAAACACACTCTTGAATATTCCGTTCGCCAAGCCGTAGTCGGGAATAAACCGAATGGCAAGTATACACGCGCCTATCAGCTCGAAGGCGAGCGTGCCTATAGCCACCCGCCTGACTATCTGCATGGTGCTGTCGTAGCTCTCAAGATTGTAGGACATCGCCACAAGCATTCTCTCCTTCGGCGTGACGGCTCGCTTAATAAGCAGAGACAACAGCACCGCCATCGTCATAAAGCCGAGACCGCCTATCTGGATGAGCAGTATTATGACTACATGTCCGAACATGCTCCAATGCGTAGCCGTATCCACCACGGTAAGCCCGGTAACGCAAGAGGCGCTCACCACCGTAAACAAAGCGGAGAGCGGATCTGTCACCGTCCCGTCCGCCGAGGAAATCGGCAACATAAGAAGCAACGTACCAATAAGAATGATGACAAGGAATCCCAACACGATTATTCGAGTGGTGTTGAGATGCTTTTTTATTTTAAAAGGCTTCAAACCTGTTCCCTCCCAAAAAGTGATCATACATATATTATAAACATATTTCCCCCATTTGTCAAGGGATTTATGGGATGAACACAAGCGCGCGGTTAAATGAGGAGTGGGAAAATGAAGAACGCAAAAATAAAATAATATCATAAATTTCCCTCAGCCTATTGACAAATCGGGCGCGAAATGATATAATTGCCTTGTGATGTAAACGCTTACACCAACTAAAAACATATGCAGATCATACGAAAAAAGAAAGGTATCAAAAAAATGAAAGTAGCTATCAAAGAAATACAAGAGCTTTCGGAAAACATCTTCAAAAAAGCGGGGCTTTGCGAGTCCGACGCAAAAATTATTACCGACGTTCTGCTTGAAACCGAAATGAGAGGCGTGTTCACCCACGGATTTCTCCGCCTTGAATGGTATATAGACTGCATACTTTCGGGCGGTATTCATACGGACGGAAATATCGGGACGGTCTATGACAGCCCCTCCTGGGCGTCAGTTGACGGCAAGGACAACCTCGGTATCGTCGTGTCCTACAAGGCAATGAAAATGGCAATGGAGAAAGCAAAGCAAACGGGCGTGGGTATAGTAAATGTGCGCGGAAGCCATCACTTCGGCGCGGCAGGCTATTATACCTCCATGTGCGCCGACAACGGAATGGTGGGCATGTCCATGAGTAACGGCGATGTACTCATTGCCGCAACAGGCAGCCGCGTGCGCACCATAGGAAACAACCCCTTCTCCTATGCCTTCCCCGCGGGTAAATACGGCAAGATCGTCTACGATATCGCCATGAGCCATACCTCCGACAGAAAGGTAGTGCAGATGGCAAAGGAGGGCAAGTCGCTCCCCGAGGGCTGGATAATAGACAAGGACGGCAGACCCACCACTGACCCCAACGATTACGAAAAGGGCGGCACGCTCATGCCCTTCGGCGGCTATAAGGGCTACGGATTTGCCATGATGGTGGAGACGCTTGCGGCAACTCTCTCCGGCGCGGCAATGACAACCAACGTCCACGCATGGAACAAGAACCCCGACGAGGGCGGAAATGTGGGACATTTCTTTATGGCAATGGACATCTCTCGCCTCGGCGACCCCGACGGATACCGTGCCCGTGTGGACAGCATGATAGACGAGATAAAGAGCTCGGAGAAGGCAGTCGGAGTTGACACGATATACTATCCCGGTGAGATAGAGATGGGCAAAATGCAAAAATGCCTTGATCAGGGTTGGGTAGAGATCGCCGACGACACCATGCTCTCCGTCCGCAACGCCGCCAAAAAGATCGGACTTTAAAAGGGACGCGAGGGATGCGAGGGACGCGAGGGATGCGAGGGATGCGTTTGTCAGAAACTTTCTTTCGAGAAAGTTTCCGACACCTTCAAAGAACTTCAAAAAAATTTATAAAAAATAAATATTAAAAACGATAAACTGATTGTTTTTTAAGGTAAAAACCCGTCGGACCCTACGTCCCGACGGGTTTGATTTTATTTATTCTTCCTCCACCTCTATGACCTCAAGTCCCACGAGGACAGCAAATTTTTCCGACTCGTGAAGTCGAGGACATTTTTTTCGGCGAAGTCTTGGTATCATTATCTCACAGCCTATCATCACGGCAAGTCCCAAGCCCGACAGCAGCATGAAAATAAGCTCCGTCGCCGTCAGCGCTATTCTTGAATCAACAGAGGTAATGTAAAGCAACAGCACTATCATCACACCCCCGAATATGGAGGACACAAGCGCCGATTCCCTGTCTCTCGGAGCGATACCGCCCAAGCGGGTCGCCGAATACAGTGCCGCCTCAAGCACCGCCACAAGGCAGGCAATGACCGCCACGCCCACAAAGATAGACACGAATATATCAAGGAACTCGTCTCCCCGCTTCTTTGTGACCGCGTATTTGATAAGGTCGGCAACCACCACCGACAAATGCTTGCCGATAACGCCCGACAAGCTCATAAACACGTAAAACACAGCAAAGCCGCCAAGCTCGATAATGGACATCCTCTGCACAATACTCATGTACGCCCGTCCCGTCCCCGTGTACCGCGTTGCGCGGGAGAAGACCGCCTCCAAGGCGATTCCGACAAAGCACAGCGCAATTCCCACCATAAGCCATAAGGAAATATGTATCTCATTGCTGATCATCCTGACCGCAAGCACGAACATATAAGCCGCCAGCGCCCGCCTGAGCGCGTTCGCCGCCGCGAGATATCTCTTTTCGGCATCCTTGCGGTTGATTATCATATCCACCACCGCCCAGCCAAGCGCGGCGAGCAGACAGGAAGGAAGTATAAACGCCATCAGAGCCATCAGCGTCCTTACCAGTCCCTTGTTAGCGCCTGTGCTGTAGCTTGACACAAGCGTCGCCGCAAGAGCCATGGCGTTTTCAAATTCACTGCTTGTCACAAGGTCTATGGCGTCCGAGGCGGCAGACTTGAATTCCCTGTACGCCCTGTTGTAATCACTTGACGACTTGGCGTCCGCGTACTCGGTCAGCGCGACCATGCTGTTATACACCTCAATTATCTCATCGGTCTTTGAGGCGAATCTTATAAACAGCATAACATTGAGCTCCAGCGTGTCGGGCAGACTGAAATCCACTGGCTGCCCCCCCGATATCTCAGGCTCGTTGAGGACCGACACCACCGTATCTATCCCCGACTGCATCTTGGCGGGTACCTCCACCTCTATTTTATACAGCGTACCGAAGGACGTCACAAGCATGACCGCCACCAGCAGCACACACAGCCATGTCTGCAACCGCGGCAAGTCCTTCCCCTCCAATTTTTTTATAAGCCAACGCATATAATCGCTCCCGAATCATATTTTAGTCATAATAATGATATCACATATCAAACATAAAGTCAAGATTTCATTCATCATAATATATTATATCATCATAATAAAAAAATGTCAATGCTCACCTTGCAATGTCAAACGGACGTTGTAAAAAATTGCTTTGTCTCACTTCCGTTTTCACCTGCTCCCACCATTGTTCTCCCCAACACAAAGACCACACAGACGCATTTTTCGTCTGTGTGGTCTTATTTATGATAATTATGAAATTGCCTTATCAGCCGACAGCAGTCGTATCGACAGCGGCAGGCTCTTCCTTGACAACATCAACATTGCGGTAGCACTGCATACCCGTACCCGCGGGGATGAGCTTACCGATGATGACGTTCTCCTTGAGACCTCTGAGGTGGTCGACCTTACCCTTGATAGCCGCCTCGGTAAGGACCTTGGTGGTTTCCTGGAAGGAAGCCGCGGACATGAAGGACTCGGTCTGGAGAGATGCCTTGGTGATACCGAGAAGCTCGGGAGCGCCCTCCGCGAGAGTAAGCTCCTCGCCTGCCTCTATTCTTGCAAGCACCTTGTTGTTCTCTTCCTCAAACTCGGTCATGTCAACCAGAGAGCCGACCAGCATATCTGTGTCTCCGCTTTCGGAGATACGGATCTTTCTTGTCATCTGACGCGCGATGATCTCGATATGCTTATCGTTTACGTTACATTCCTGAGAACGGTATACCTTCTGAATTTCCAGCGTGATATAGTCATAGACCGAGTCAAGTCCTAGAATTCTCATGATATCGCTGGGCGCCTTGTTACCCTCTGTGAGAGCGTCACCGACCTCGACCTCGTCGCCTGTCTTTACACGCAGTCTCATACCGAAGGGTATCTGATAACGCGCTACCTCAACGGAATCCGCAACTATAGCGACCTCGTTTGTATTGAGGTTCTCGCCTGTGTGAACGTGGACAATACCCTTGAACTCTGTCATAACGGCAGGCTTCTTGGGAGTTCTTGCCTCAAACAGCTCCTCAACTCTGGGAAGACCCTGAGTGATATCCGATCCCGCGACACCTCCGGAGTGGAAGGTACGCATGGTAAGCTGTGTACCGGGCTCACCGATAGACTGAGCGGCGATGATACCTACAGCCTCACCGACCTTTACTCTGTCGCCCGACGCAAGGTCAGCTCCGTAGCAGTGAGCGCATATGCCCTGCTTTGCGTGACACTGAATTGCGGTTCTGATATATACTCTCTCGATTCCCGCCGCCTCGATAGCCTTAGCCTGCTCGTCGGTGATCATTTCATCGTCTCCGACAATTACATTGCCAGCGGCATCAAGAACCGGTCCGATAGTATATCTGCCAACGATTCTGTCGGAAAGGGGCTCAAGCACGCTTCCCGTCTTGTCGTCGTAAATGGTCTTGACCCAAGCGCCCTTGGTGGTATCACACTTTTCCTCGTGAATGATGACCTCCTGAGAAACGTCAACAAGACGTCTTGTCAGGTATCCCGAGTCAGCGGTACGGAGAGCCGTATCGGACAGGGACTTACGAGATCCCTTAGCACCCATGAAGTACTCAAGAATGTTAAGACCCTCACGGAAGTTGGACTTGATGGGAAGCTCGATAGTCTTACCGTTGGTCGCGAACATAAGTCCGCGCATACCGGCAAGCTGTCTCATCTGCTTTACAGATCCACGGGCTCCCAACACAGCCATGATATTGATAGGGTTATATTCGTCAAAGCTTTCAAGAAGGGCGTTGGATACATCCTTGGTGGTCTCTTCCCAGATCTTGATTACATTGTTGTAACGCTCGTCGTTGGTGAGAACACCCTCGTTGTAGTATTCGTTGACCATATCCACCTTCTTCTGAGCCGCGGCGATAAACTCGCTCTTCTGCTCGGGGATGGTCATATCGTAAACGGAGATGGAGAAGGACGCCTTTGTGGAGTACTTGTAGCCAAGCTCCTTGACGCAGTCAAGCATCTCGGCGCAGACAGCAAAGCCGTGGTTCTTGATACAACGGTCAATGATCTGTCCAAGCTCCTTCTTCTTGACTACCTTCTGGATCTCAAGCTCAAACATATCCGCCTCGGTATTTCTCTCGATAAATCCGAGATCCTGAGGAATAGGCTCGTTGAATATGAGACGTCCGAGAGTAGCGTTTACGAGTCTTGTCTTCTTAACGCCGTCGATCTCAAGAGTCTTGCGGATCTTAATGGGAGCGTGAAGTCCCAGAGCTCCGTTGGTATAAGCCATCATAGCCTCGTTGAAATCACGGTATATGCTTCCCTCACCGGGCTCTCCTGCCTTATCCATGGTAAGGTAGTAAGCTCCGAGGATCATGTCCTGAGAAGGAACAGCAACGGCACGGCCGTCCATGGGCTTGAGCAGGTTGTTTGCGGAAAGCATGAGGAATCTCGCCTCTGCCTGAGCCTCTGCGGAAAGCGGTACGTGTACAGGCATCTGGTCGCCGTCAAAGTCAGCGTTGAACGCCGTACATACCAGAGGATGCAGCTTGATAGCGCGTCCCTCAACCAGTACGGGCTCGAATGCCTGAATGGAAAGTCTGTGAAGCGTAGGCGCACGGTTGAGCAGCACGGGGTGCTCCTTGATAACATTTTCAAGAGCGTCCCATACGCAGGGATTCTCGTATGCCTTTTCGATCTTCTTGAGCGCGTCCTTAACTCCGGGAACCTTGCCCATCTCCTCAAGTCTCTTTACAACAAAGGGCTTGAAGAGCTCAAGAGCCATCTCCTTGGGAAGTCCGCACTGATAAATTTTCAAGGAAGGACCGACAACGATAACCGAACGTCCCGAATAGTCAACACGCTTACCAAGCAGGTTCTGACGGAAGCGTCCCTGCTTACCGCGGAGCAGCTCGGAGAGCGACTTGAGAGGACGGTTTGAGGGACCTGTTACGGGCTTACCTCTGCGTCCGTTGTCGATAAGGGAGTCAACAGCCTCCTGGAGCATACGCTTCTCGTTACGGATAACGATCTCGGGGGCGTTGATCTCAATGATCTTCTTAAGACGGTTGTTTCTGCTGATAACTCGTCTGTAAAGCTCATTAAGGTCGGAGGTCGCGAAGCGTCCGCCGTCAAGCTGAACCATAGGACGAAGGTCGGCGGGAAGAACGGGAACAACGTCAAGTATCATCCATTCCAGCTTATTGCCTGACTTTCTGAAGGACTCGATCACCTCAAGTCTCTTTATAAGACGTGTCTTTTTCTGTCCCGACGCGGTAAGAAGCTCATATCTGAGCTGTGTGGAAAGCTCTTCAACGTCTATCTGCTGCAAAAGCTCCTTGATAGCCTCCGCGCCCATTCCGACGCGGAAGTCACTGCCGTAAAGCTCCAGCTTTTCCTGATACTGCTTATCGTTGAGGACCATTCCCTTCTCAAGTCCCGTAGAACCGGGATCGAGAACTATATACTCGGCAAAGTAAAGCACCTGCTCAAGAAGCTTGGGAGAAATATCCAGCACAAGCGCCATCTTGGAAGGAATAGCCTTGAAATACCAGATGTGAGACACGGGAGCTACAAGGTCAATGTGACCCATACGCTCGCGGCGCACCTTCTTTGTGGTAACGTCAACACCGCACTTCTCGCACTTGTGGGGTTCCTTGTTGTGGGAATTTTTGTATTTTCCGCACATACAAGCTCCGTCCTTAGTCGGACCGAAGATCCGCTCGCAGAACAATCCTCCCACCTCAGCCTTAAGCGTACGGTAGTTGATTGTCTCGGGCTTTGTCACCTCGCCGTATGACCATTCTCTTATCATCTCGGGAGATGCCAGACCAATTTTTATAGAATCAAATTCATTATTCTGCACAGCCATTCTCCTTAAATCTTAGTTATTATCATCTTCGTAATCATCAAAATCCGCCTCACTGCCGAATGCCTCGTCAGCGTCCTCGATAAGGAAGCCTTCCGCAAGCTCGTCTTCATCCTCCTCGGTCATGTCAATGCCCTCGGCAAGCACGGATGCCGCCTTGTTGGAGTAGGTGAAGGTATCCTCATCGTTGCAGATGGAGGAAAGCTGAACGTCCTCGCCGTTCTTATCCAGCGTGCGGATATTCAGACCGAGAGACTGAAGCTCCTTGACAAGCACCTTGAAGGATTCAGGCACACCGGGAGTGGGGATGTTCTGTCCCTTGATGATAGCCTCGTAAGCTCTGCGGCGTCCGTTGATATCGTCGGACTTGACCGTAAGGATCTCCTGAAGCGTGTATGCCGCTCCGTATGCCTCCAGAGCCCATACCTCCATCTCTCCGAAACGCTGTCCGCCGAACTGAGCCTTACCGCCCAGAGGCTGCTGAGTAACGATGGAGTAAGGTCCGTTGGAACGCGCGTGGATCTTGTCGTCAACCAGATGGTGCAGCTTGAGATAGTACATGATACCTACCGTTACGGGGTTGTCAAAGGGCTCGCCCGTTCTGCCGTCGTAAAGTATAGTCTTACCGTCGATCACGCGTACCTTGTCCTCTTCGTACAGACGCGCCATCTCCTCGGGATTCTTTCTCTGCTCGTCGGTGATCTTGACAAGGTCGGTCTTTCCTTCCTCGTCAACGGTCTCGATGAACAGCTCCTTACCGTCAACATTCTCGCCGGGACAAACTCTTCTGCAGTTGCCCGCCATACGCAGACACTCAATAATGTCACGCTCGTTAGCTCCGTCAAATACGGGGGTCTCTATCTTCCAGCCAAGCTTTCTTGCCGCGATACCAAGGTGTACCTCAAGCACCTGACCGATATTCATACGTGAAGGAACGCCCAGGGGGTTCAGAACGATGTCAAGAGGAGTACCGTCCGCGAGGAAAGGCATATCCTCGGGAGGAAGTATGCGTGAAACGACACCCTTGTTACCGTGACGTCCAGCCATCTTGTCTCCCACGGAGATCTTTCTCTTCTGAGCTATATAAACACGTACTGTCTTATTTACGCCTGTGGGCAGATCGTCGTTGTTCTCGTGAGAGAATACCTTAACGTCAACAACGATACCCGACTCACCGTGAGGAAGTCTGAGGGAGGTATCTCGTACCTCTCTTGCCTT
>JAFTQL010000007.1 GCA_017462795.1 Clostridia bacterium | reverse complement strand
TCCTTCCTTATTCTCATGCTTATAGTGGGTATATTTATATCCTTCTTTATTGACCCGCTGTTTCTGCTTGCTTTGGGAAAGGTACCGCCCACATTCGTGCGTGTTATCATCAAGCTGTTTCTTATACCGCTTATGATGGGCGTGGGCTACGAGCTTATCAAGCTTGCCGGCAGACACGACAATTTGTTTACAAGGATAATCTCCGCTCCCGGAATGTGGCTGCAGCACGTTACGGTGCGCGAGCCATCGGATGATATGATAGAATGCGCTATCAAGGCGTTTGTTGAGGTAATTCCCGAGAACGAAAAGCAAACGGATAAATAAATACAAAAATGTAGGGAACTTTTTGCGGTTTTAAATGCAAAAAAGTTCCCTACATTTTATTGCTTATGGCGGCAATTTTTTATTTGTCTCACCATCATCTGTAACTCCGTATCCCATAAATGCTCCTCGGTGTGGGTATAAATGATCTTGCGGGATGTTTTATCGTAAAGTGAGGCGGTCAGTGCTATGCTCAGACGGTCGCCGTCAGGCGCAGGCTTACAGGTCAGGCGATAGGTATATTGGTGATCGGTATTGCCTATGGAGTCAAAAAGTTTCTTCTGGCAGAATACCGCGCATTCATCGGCTATCCTGCGGTAAAAGTCCGTTATTCTTGGCTTTTCGGATATTGCGGGCAGTGAGGCTATGTAAAAGATACACGCGGACAGTCCGTCGCGTGTCAGAGTTTGCTTTTGCTTTTCTGTCGTTATTTCAATATTTTGCTTTGCATTTTGCTCCATGATCGTCTCCTTGCCGTTGTTTATACATTATATGCGTCAAAAATGAATGTTATATCTGAAAAGTTGCAATATCGGGCGGTGAAAAATGCCGTATTTTCGGGAAATATATGGGGATTTGAAAAAATATATGCAAAAAATTTGAATTTTTTTGATTTCAGACTTGCAAAAAGAAAAAAAATGTGGTACAATATAAGAACATTGCTAAATTTATACAACGCATTGAATAAATTACCGTGTGATAAAGTACGGAGGTGCATATATATATGGATGAGATGATCAAAGATACCGCGGATACCGAAACCACGTTTGCCCACTGCGCGCAGCAGGCAAGCCGGGCGAATTTTATTCCCGCGGAGGCTTTTGAGAATTACAGAGTTAAAAGAGGTCTTCGCGAAAAAGAGGGAACAGGTGTCATGGCGGGTGTTACCAATGTGGGAAACGCTCACGGATACGTGGTCTATGAGGGAGAAAAGGTAGCGGACGAAGGAAAGCTTGAATACAGAGGACTTAACCTTGTTTCTCTTATCGACGGCTTCAGCGGCGAGGGACGCTTTGGCTTTGAGGAGTGTGTTTATCTGCTTCTCTTCGGCAAACAGCCCACAGCCACCGAGCTTGCGGATTTCTGCGACCTTCTTGCCGAGAAGCGCCATCTGCCTCACGGCTTTATGGAAGATATAATTATGAAAGCTCCGTCACCTTCCATTATGAACAAAATGGCAATGTCGGTGCTGGCTCTTTATGCCTACGATAAGAATCCCGACGACACAAGCCTTGATAACATGCTCCGTCAGAGCATTGAGATAATCGCGAGACTGCCTGTTATCGCCGCAAACGCATACAGAGTTTACCGTACATATTTCCACGGAAAGAGCCTTAATCTCCATTCTCCCAAGGACGGACTCTGTTCCGCCGAGAACTTCTTGCGTATCTCCCGCTCCAGTAAGACATTCACTGAGGAAGAGGCGAGACTGCTTGACATCTGCATGGTCATTCAGGCAGAGCACGGAGGCGGAAACAACTCCACATTTGCCTGCCGTGTTCTCTCTTCGTCGGGAACGGATACCTATTCCGCAATTGCGGGCGCTATCGGTTCTCTTAAAGGCCCGCTTCACGGCGGTGCAAATATCAAGGTGCAGGAGATGTTTGACTGCATAAGACCCATGGTCAAGGATGTTAATGACGACGAAGAGGTAAAGCATGTGCTGACCGCCATTCTCAACCGCGAGATTGGCGACGGTCTGGGCAAGATATACGGTATGGGACACGCGGTATATACCAAGTCCGACCCCAGAGCCATCATGCTCAAGAAGTATGCCGAGGATCTTGCTATACGCAAGGGCTACGGTGACGATTTCAGGTTGCTTGAGGCTATCGAGAGGATCACTCCCGAACTGTTCAATGAGTTCAAGGGGACCAATAAGCCTATGTGCGCAAATGTTGACCTTTACTCGGGACTTGTTTACAGAATGCTGGGTATCCCGCCCGAAATGTATACTCCTCTGTTTGCGGTTGCCCGTGTGGCGGGCTGGTGCGCTCACAGAATCGAGGAGACACAGACGGCAAAGAGGATCATCCGCCCCGCGTATAAGTGCATCGCAAAGCCTGTGGATTATATTCCGCTGTCGGAAAGAAAATAAATTAAATGAAAAGAGTCGGCGTAAGTCGGCTCTTTTGTCATGCTGATAAATAAATATGCTAAGTGTGACCGAAGGGGGCAGTGCGTTGTTTTTGATCATATAAGGCTTTTGGGGTTTTGAATTTGAATATTTGTCAAAAAATCGAATAAAATTTGTGTTAAAATGCCATATAACTTATCTCATCCAAATATTGACTATATTCTTTAAATATGGTATAATAATGGTGTAATCGATAGATATATATTATACCACATATTTGTGAAAAAAGCACCTCAAACACAATTGAATTTAGTGCAAAAGTTGCAGGATATTCACATTTATGGGAATATCCTGTTTTTTGTAAAGCATAACATTAAAAATGAACATCGACAAAAGGAGGAGACTATGTACAGAAAAGCACCGAGAGCCGACAAACGGCAACAGGTGGACATGTATCGTAAGGCTATTGACAGCGGACATGACGCACGCTCTGCACGAAAGGATAACACAAATAATGACTGGAAACACTTACTTCCCCGGGCAAGGTGACTGCTTCCCGGAGGAAGATGCTCACTTTGTCCGGTCGATCTGTTTATATTATTTTAATGATATCTCAAAAGCTAAAGGCTTTAGGATATAAAGAAACATTTTTATTTAAAAGGAGAGAAAATCATGAAAAAAAGAAAGTTTATTGTTGTAGCATTTATTCTTGTCGCGGCACTCACCATTGGTATCGGTTATGCGGCACTTACCAATGTGCTGGATATTAACGGTAAAGCAGATGTTAATGCATCGGCGGCTGAAGAGGCTTTTAATGAGGATATATATTTCTCAGCGGCTGTAGCCAACGGCGAAAATACTACTAACACAGCATCCATTAATGCAAACAACAAAGACAGTGCTTCCTTTACTGCCAATTCTCTTAAGGGTAAGGATGATACAGCTACATTTACCTTCACAATTAAAAATGACGGTGATATTGACGCAACCGTTACACCTAAGCTGACAACCAATACTCTTCCCGAGTATTTTGAACTTACCAGTGACTGGAATGGCGAAGATAAGACACTTGTTGCCGGAGGAAAATTGGATATAACTGTTACTGTTAAGCTTCTCAAGACACCTACAGAGACTATCAGCGGTTCTTTCCTGGTTGAGCTTACCGCAGTATCTGTAGATACTGTAGATACAGCAGCTTAATTGTTGGTTATTAATATTATTCAGTGAATAATTATTAGGGCAAGGAAAGGAGGAAAATATGTATATAGATAAAAAAATATTATATGCGATCTCAATATCAAGTGTTGCGGCTCTTTTCCTTGCCCTGATCATTCCCGAAAATTTCGGGCGTGTCATAGGCGCGGCGTTGCTTTTACCATTGGCTGTCATAGTTTGTCGGTTGGTCAAGAAGAGAAGTATTCTTTCGATCAACAAAAAGGCAGTTCTTGGTCTGATGGCTGTTATCGCCTTGTTGTATCTCATACTGTATTATCTCACGGGCTTACACTTTGGCTTTTATAGATCAATTTACACATTTGAATTTTCATTATTTACAAAATTTATTTTCCCTATAGCTGTTATGATCATCTCAGGAGAGATCATGAGAAGCGTGTTAAGGGCACAAAACAATAAGCTTGTTGATGTACTGGTATATGTTATCGGAGTACTTTCCGAGGTGCTTATCTTATCCACTCTCGGGCAGATACAGACCTTCAACAAGTTTATGGACGTGGTGGGGCTTACCTTCCTGCCTGCCATAACGGCAAATCTTTTATACCATTACTTATCAAAGAGATATGGCGCTGTACCGAATATTGTGTACAGATCGCTTATAACCATTTTCCCCTATATTATTCCATACACCTCCGCTATCCCCGATTCGCTTTACGCTTTTGTAAAGATACTCATACCGCTGTTGATATATTGGTTTATCGACATGCTGTATGAAAAGAAAAGGCGGTTTGCGGTAAAGAAAAAGAACAAGCTTTCTTACGTTGGAGCTGTACTGCTTGCGGCTGTATTGCTTTCCTTCGTAATGCTTATATCCTGTCAGTTCAGATACGGCGCGCTTGTCATCGCCACGGACAGTATGACCGGTGAGGTCAACAAGGGCGACGCGGTCATATTTGAGCAGTATGACGATCAGACGATAGTCGTAGGGCAGGTAATAGTTTTCAGAAAAGACAATAACCTGATAGTTCACCGTGTGGTGGACATCAAGAGGATAAACGGATTCAACCGTTACTACACCAAGGGTGATGTAAATGAGGACCTTGACGTAGGATATATCACGGATGCCGATGTGGTTGGGCTTGCATATTTCAAGGTGCCCTTTGTCGGTTATCCGACCATCTTTGTAAGAAGTTTATTTGCGTAAACGAGAGGAGTACAAAATGTCAGAGGCCGAAAGAAAAAGAAGACTTGAATATAAGAAAAACCGAAAGAGATGGATCATTGTTCAGGCGGTGATCATTGCTTTGGCGACGCTGATTCTTCTCGGGTCATTCATTACCTACTACCGGGTAAACAAGACGTATTACATAGACTACACCGAGCGGGGAAATGTTGAACACAAGGTAAAGCTCAAGGAAAACGAGTTTTACGACAGCGAGTGGGCGGACGGAGATCAGGCTTACATCGCAACACTTATAGACAGCGTCGTTGCCGATTTTGACTATGAGCTTACCATGGCTACCGAGGGCGTTGACTATGAATACGCCTACCGCATAGAGGCACAGCTCAATGTTATTGACAATGATTCCGATGTCGCCATATTCGATCCCGTGTACAGTCTTAAGGACGAGCAGAGAGCGACACAGAGCAGCAGCAACAAGCTGGAGATCAACGAGCAGATAGTTATTGATTACGCGCGGTACAACGATATTGCCGACAGATTTGTAAAGACCTATGATCTGAACGATACCACAAGCTATCTGTCGGTGAGAATGCACATCGATGTTGTGGGCTACAGCGACCAATTTCAAGAGGACAGCGAAAACGAATATGTTGTTGCGCTTAACATCCCTCTTACAAGTAAGACAGTAAATATTGAGATGACCTCCACCGTTCCCGACGGAGAGAGCAAGGTGCTTGCCTGCTACAACGGCGTTAACAGAAATATCTTCCTTATCGCCTCCATTGTTTCAGGCTCAATAGACGGTCTGCTCATAATCGTGCTTATCGCTTTTGTTTTCCTTACAAGAAACGAGGATATCAACTATGCTATCAAGGTGAGAAAGCTTGTTTCCTCTTACCGCTCCTACATACAGCAGATAAGCAACGGATTTGACACCAACGGGTATCAGATACTTATGGTAAAGACCTTTACGGAGATGCTGGGCATAAGAGACACCATTCAGTCTCCCATTCTCATGAGCGAGAATGCCGACCAGACCTGCACGCAGTTTATCATACCCACCAACACAAAAATACTTTATCTCTATGAGGTCAAGGTCGAGGATTATGACAGAATTTACGGAGCTCCCGCGGAGGAGTCTGAGGAGGTCGAGGAAGTCATTCTTGTGAGCGAGAATGTTGACGAGGAGGCGGTTGCCGAAGCGATGGCAGCTCCCGATGTTGAGCTTTCAAAGATAGACTTTGTGGATGAGATCGATGAGGAATACGCAAGCACCGAGGAAAAGCCGGGTGTTGAGGTCATCGGAGTCGTATGGCCCGAGAGACCGCACAAAAACAAGATCTACCGTTACGATCCCAACGGAGAGGATATCCACGACGGAGACGTGGTCCTCGTTCCCTCAAGGGACGTGGCAAGCAACAAGGATGTTATCCGCAAGGCGGCAGTCGCCCACGGAAATCATACCGTAGACCCTGAAACACTTAAATACCCGCTGAAAAAGATAATCGGCGTGGTAAAGCACAAGGCGGCGTCCGCGCTCACCGGAATGCTGTCAAAGAGCGGGGAGACACATACCGCGACTGCCGAGCCCGAAATGACGGAAGAGCAGTGATGTCAAATTAAAATAATAAAACGAAAGGAGAACATGATATATGAGTAGATGGGCTAAGGTCATATTGGGTATCGTGTTCTCCTTTATGGTCTGTTTCCTTGCCGTGGGATACGCGCAGCTTACCGACACGCTTTCCATCACGGGAAGCGCGCAGGCATCTGCCGAGGAGAGTGTGTTTGTAACCGACGCGGTAATGACAAGCGGCTCGGGCAGCGGTATCAAATGGACAAAGACCATTGTAACAAGTACGGTGGATCTGGGTGCGTCTGCCTCCGCTACCATGCGGATCACCGTTTACAATAACACCGACATTGTGTACGGCTACAACACCTATAAGTACGCTATCGGCGACGGATATGACAACGAGAATATAAAGATCACGCCGTCCATCGCCAAAAGAACAGAGGTAGCTCCGGGAGAGAGCCTTGAGTTTGATGTTGTCTTTACATATGTGAGCGGCTCATCCGCCACCGACAGCAGTCTTTACTCGGTGATCGACTATGAGTTTCTGCCTCTTGACGAGATCCCCGAGGACGATGCCGAGGTTGCCGCAAACGGAGTTATGGAGAGATTCAGGGAGATACTCAACGATACTGACGGTGACTATAAGACGCTGACAGATCATATGGACAAGGGCGACGAAAACAACAGAAACGAAACTTATGTGGGTAATGTTGTGGGCGCGACCGCTGCGGATATAGCACTGCTTGAGGATCTGTTCGTCGGAGATCTTCATATCAATATCGGCGGTGTGGATACAGATGTTACCATCATGATCAAGCGGGAAGATCTGACAGGCGACGGAGTTGCTGAAATGACGGTTTATATGACAACGGATGATCTGCAGCTCAGCTTCTGGGAACAGTGGACAGGCGCTTACGCTCCGGTTTACGTCGCCGTGTTTACACAGGATACCACGGGCGAATGGATACAGATCGGTGATATGTTTGAGGGCGAGGCGCAGATAGTTAACTACTCTACAGGTTTCTCGGGAAGCGGATCGATCAATACGGATACATGGAGATCCACATCGGGTCAGACTATCGAGCAGGTCGTCGAGCAGACGGGATATTGACGCGATCATCACCGCCCAATGCCACAAAAAACGGCTTTGGGCGGTGATTTTTAAAAAAATAAAAAAATTTTAAGAAATTTTCAAAAAGGTATTGCAATTTATAAAAAAGTGTGGTATAATACTAAAGCTGTCAAATGATGGCCCCTTGGTCAAGCGGCTAAGACATCGCCCTCTCACGGCGAAAACATGGGTTCGATTCCCGTAGGGGTCACCAGAATTCCGTACACTTCAGTGTACGGAATTTTTACTTTGTAGGGTTCTATTAAACATTTGTTTAATTTTTGTATTATACCAATTAAGTGTGAGGAGGTGAAGCATGAAGGTAAGGGCATTGGCGCGCAACATATTGCTCGGAGCTATGGCTTGTGTGGTTTGTATGTCCGTTCTTGTGGGGTGCGGCGGCACAGACAAGGATGACGGACGTATAAATATAGTTTGCTCGGTATTTCCCGAATACGATTGGGTCAGAAATATTGTGGGAGACAGCGAGCGGATAAGCGTATCTGTTCTCGTTTCGGGCTCTACCGATCTGCACAGCTATAACGCCTCTCCCATGGATATGGTAAAGCTCAAGGAGAGTGATATCGTTATAAGCGCGGGAGGTATATCGGATGCGTGGGTAGTGGACGCTCTTCGCACCGATGCCGAGGGAGTTGAGCATATCCGCCTGTCGGAGATCGATGGGATGACGCTTTACGAGGTGACCTCTGAGAGCCTCGATCACGTCCATGAGCATGACGAGCACCATGAGCACGGAGAGACGGACGAGCATCTGTGGCTCTCACCCAAAAACGCCGTCACGGCTGTGAGATATATCTGCGAGCGCATATGCGCCATTGATCCCGATGGGGCGGAGAAGTACCGCAAAAACGCCGATGCGTATATTGAGAGGCTTACCGGGCTTGACGTCCGCATGACCGCGCTGTCGCAGACCATGGATGAGGACGACACCGTGGTGTTTGCCGATCGCTTTCCCTTTGTGTACCTTTTTGAGGATTACGGCATAGATTACTACGCCGCCTTTGAGGGGTGCAATACGGACGCGGGCTGGGATACAGCCACAACGGTAAGGCTTGCCGAAAAGCTTGGAGAGGTCTCGGCGGAGTACCTGTTTGTGACGGAAAGCTCGGATGAAATGCTTGCCAACAGCGTGATAAGCGCCGCGGACAACAAGGATGTGCGGATAGCCGTTCTCGACTCCATGCAGTCCGCAGGCGGGGACGGAACGGGATATGTGGAGATAATGAGAGCGAATGTTGCCGTTCTTGAGGCGGTTTTCGGTGAGTGATGGGATATTTATCACGAATTTTGAGAAAAAAATTAAAAATCTTCAAATACCTATTGATTTTTGTTTTGATTTGTGGTAAAATATGAATGTTAATGACTTCATCTGCCTCGGGAGACCGACGGCATTAATAATCTATATGGAGGTGTAACTATGGGACCTTTGGAAATTGTTATGGGAATTATCGTCATTGTTATGGCATTGGCTATTACCGCAATGGTTCTTCTTCAGTCCGGAAAGGACAAGAGACTGTCCGGTGCTATCGCGGGAGCTGCGGAGACATTCTTTGCAAAGGGAAAGAGCAAGACCAGAGACAAGATGCTTGCTAAGATCACAACGATCCTGTCTTTTGTTTTTGTAATTCTCGTTGTTGTTCTTTACATCGTAATGGCGTAAAACATAATAACCGGAAAATATCGGCGCAGAAATATGCGCCGATATTTTTTTGAAAAAAGTGAAAAAGGCAAAAGAATTTTGGAAAAATTCAAAAAAAGTATTGACAAAAAAACATTTTTGTGATATTATATATGGGTACGCACGGGGCAGGCAATAGTTTGCTTCGAGCTTACGCGGCGTTAGCTCAGCTGGATAGAGTGTTTGGCTACGAACCAAAAGGTCGGGGGTTCGAATCCCTTACGCCGTGCCAACAAAAAACGCACCTTTGCCTATCGGCAAAGGTGCGTTTTTTAATGAAGCGTGCCAAGGCGCACGAAGGAATGAAGCAGGGCTGCGCCTTATGAAGAGTGCCTTCGGCACAATGAGACGCAAAAAGCACAACTCCAAAAACTGTTCAGCAAAAGAAAAAATGTTAGCAAAAAAGAAAGCGCAAAATCAAGCAAAGAATCAAACCATGACGCTCACTCGCGCACAGACAAAAACACGGTAGAGATCAAGTTGATCTTTTCTTCGTTTTTACCTGGATTTTTAACCTTTTATCACGTTTAAACAAGCCTCAAGCACATTATACCCACTGCCGTACTTTACGGAGCTCGTTGGGGGTGGCGTATATCTGTGATACCGTGTCGTCGGCTGTCAGCCTTCGCAGTGCCTCGGGGGTCAGCGCGCCGCCGGAGCGAAGGGTGATCTTGGAGGTGGCTGCCTCTCTGGCAAAAGCGCTTATATACTCCGCTGTGGCTACATCCCCCGTTTGGATATCGCGGCTATCGGTCATGAGCCGCCTCAGACGGGCAAAGTCCATACAAAAGAAATCTATTATCCTGTGCTTGGGGCGGGACAGCAGCATAAGCGGTGTGGATATGGCAATACCCTTGGGAATAAAGCCGTTGAATTCCCGTCCCTCTGAATCAAGTCCGCAAAATGCTTTGTGCATAAGCGATATACATGTGTCGGCGCGGTCGGGGGTGTTTACGGAGGTGCAGAGCAGGGAAAAGCGTCCCCACACTCCCGCCCTGTAGATGGCGCGGACCCTTGAAATAAAGCTGTCGCCATGCTCATCATCCGACCCGAGATCGGCGGTGGCGACAATTGAAAGTCCCATGTTTTTGTCGGCAATATCGCAGAAATACTCATATGCCTCATCCTCTCCCGCGAGTGTGGGCAGAGCTTTACCAACGATCAGACCGTCGAATCCGTCGGGCAGAGGAGCGTCGGAGTATTCGCTGAGCACAGATATGTTTTTTGGGGGTTTTCTTGCTTTCACACCGAAAAAGCTGTTTATGGTCTCGAGATCGGGATTGATATACAGCTTTTTTCTTTCGCTGTCAAGAATGGCGATCTTCTCGCACGCGTCGCCGAGAATACCGTCCAGTCCGCAGTTTATGCGTATGGCGGGCAATCGTCGGAACTCCGCGAGGCGGGAAGCTCTTTTCAGCTCGTCGTCAGAGATCCCCATGGGGAATACCACGCCAACAGCGGTCCGCAAAAGAGCATCGGACAGCTCGGCGCTACCGTCCCAAAGCAATATCTTTGCCATATCGGACGAAACGCCATCGCCCTTTCCGATGCGCCACAGCCTGCCGGTGACTGCATCCGCCGACGAGAAAAAAGTTTTTCCGGAACATTCGATCATAACCACACCTCCGCAAAGCCTGCATAATCTGTATGTTTCCTCGGAAATGCGGGAATTATACGGCTTTTGATAATAAACCTCGAAGCAGGCTGTTGACAATTAAAGGATAATATGGTATAATTTCAATGAGGTGATGTTATGAAGAGGGAGACAAAGCGTATAATAACAAGGCAGGAGATAATAAAGAATCTCAGATCCGATAACATGGCGGGGGTTGCCATGTATGTGGGAATTCTGTTGGTGGGGCTTATTATTTTTGTTCCACTCGATGTGTTGATCATTTCCGAGTTTGCCGGATCCTTTCTGCGCATGTTTTCATCCATTGGAAATTTTTTGATCTCTTTGGGAATAATTATCACGTGTATGGTGTTTACCTCAGTTCCCGTTATATCGGCGATAGGTGTCATTGATGTTGTCGTGAAGATGAGTAAGATAAGCAACGGAAATTTCCTGATTGAAGAGGATAAAATAGAAATAAAGACCATAGAGACCAGGCTCAGGCTCGCGTACAGACGGCTGAGATATGTGGACGAATATGTTTTTTATTTCCGACGCGGCGGACGCTATGTTCCGTCCCGGGAGACATATGAGGAGTCGGAGACTGACGATATATTTTATGTGGTGAGGTATGATACCAAAAAGCCAAAGGCTCTGTACGTTTACAACACAAAAAAGTACGAATATTGTGAGCGCGAGCGGACGGACGGTTACATATAAATCAAAGAATAACAAAAAAGGCTTCCCTGTCAAAGAGAAGCCTTTTTTTGTTATTCGTTTCAACAGCCCTGCGTATATTGAAGCCGTTTTGCTCAAGCAATGTCCCGGCAAATGTTATGCTGTTGTGGGTCAATCATAGGCGGTGAACTCATTGTAAGAGAAGTTCAGTATCATCGGGTCGTCTCCAATGACCTCTCTGAGCTCGTCTCTCTCGACCGCTCTGCCGTTGCCGTTTCGGTCGTACAAATAATATTGGTCGTCCCGAATAAAGGCGTTTTCGATCTCGGAATAGTTATAATTCCAGATGATACGAATGATTCCGTAAATATTACCGTTGATCTTACGGTAAAATCCTGTTGCGCGGGAGTATTTGAATTGCATAGCGGACGTCAGCTCTATATGCGGAGGAGTAAGCTTTGAAAGATCGATGTTATCAAGCGCCTCGCCGAGATCGGGTATATTTGAAAGATCATCTTTGGTGTAGCCTTCGCCGTTTCTGACTATATTTCCGTTATCTCCCGTGTAGCCGTTTATGCTTATTGTTTCATCCGTTACAAATCCGTTTATGATCCTTGTATACACGGCAACCACGCGGTCCGGATTGATGTGAACCGATTGACTGAACACGTTTCCCGCGCTTGGAGACAGATATTCCTTTATCTGATCTGCCTCATCTGATATGAAAATATCCTCTTCCGTTACATAGTCGCACGGCAACTCGCATACACGGTAGTTGTCCTCGTCCTCGGCAAGCCTTATGATGTTTGATCTTACATTGCTCAGAGTGCTGTTGCGGGAAGCGGGATAATCGTACGTATCCGGGGAGTCAAGCATACTGTCTATCCAATCGGTGCCGTTGGAGATCTTTGATATCAGGTAGTCAGCCTTATCCCAAAAGCTGTCGTCAACTCTGCCGTTGTTGAAGGCGATGACCGAGCCGTAGCCAAGGTCTCCCGTGAGACGCACCTCAAACATGTTTGAAAAATAATCCACTCTTTTCTGAGTATCATTGATCAGCATATAGTTTTCAACGCCTATCTGTTCAACAGACATGATAAAGCTGTCGTACCCGTCAAAGATATTTGTATCGTAATTTTCGTAACAAAAAAATATCTCGTCGGGCAGTCCCGCGCCGCGAATACTGTCAAGCACACGCAGCTTTACCACATGGTAGTCGGCTTTTAACGCGGGATAATAATATGTGTCGGGGAGTACCTCTATGACCTCCGTCTCGATGACCGTGCGTATCTCAAAGCCGGGGGCTGCTATGTCTGCCTCGCCCGCCGAGCCCGAAGCGGGATCGCCGAATATCTGCTCCTGCCTGCCCGTTATGCTGTCACCGCTTATCATGGTTGATATCCGTGGAGGATCGTTTCCCGGACCGCCCGGTGTGTCTGTTATCAGCGGTATGATGACACCCGCGGATATTGCCACCGCCAGACAAAGGCAGGCGACTGCTATCCACCATTTATGTCCTATACGTTTTACGGATATCTTTTTCCGCTTTTTCTCGGCGTCCTCCACCATATCGCGGTCTATGCCGTTCAAAGCGTCTATTATGTTTTTGCTTTTCATATACCGAAGCCCTCCTTATCGAGATGTTTTTTTAGCTTTTCCCTTGTTCGCATAAGCAAGGATTTTACCTTGCTCTCGCTCATGGAAAATTGGTCTGCTATCTCGGAGACCGTGTGCATATGCCAGTACCGTCTGATAAATACCCGCCTTGCCTCAGGGGGGAGGGAACGCAAAAATTTGTTGAGCGACTCCCGCAATGCCGTAAGCTCGCCGATATCCGAGCCGCCGTCCCCGTCGGGAATACATTCGTCAAGCTCGTCGAGAGCGAGAAGGTACTGTCCGTTTCCTCGCTTTTGAGCGGTGTTCTGCTCCAGACGGTTGATGGATAGCTGACGGGTGATCCTGCCGAGAAACGCTTTCAGGTGCTTCGGGCGCTCGGGCGGGATGGTGTTCCACGCCTTCAGATATGTATCGTTGACCGTTTCCTCGGAGTCTCCGTCGTCGCGCAGTATTCCATAGGCGATATAATGAAAATACCGTCCGTATGCTTTGTCGGTCTCCTCAATGGCTTCCTCGGATCGCTCCCAGTATAATTCAACTATTCTTTCGTCTGTCATATCCGACCTCCTTTCCCAAATTAAAGGCCTTTCACCCTAATGTACAGAAAAAAATACCGCGGCGTTGCGTTGTTCAATAAATTTTTTACGGAATTTCTGATTTTTACATATCTGATAAGGAATACTGTCGGCAAAAAACGGTATGACATGCCTATGCCATACCGTTTCTGAGTGTTTGTCTGTAAATTTATCTGTACAGAGGATATTTTTTGCAGATATCGGCTACAGCGGCGCGTACCTCTGCCTGCGTGCCGTCGAAATCCTTTGCTACCATGCCGAATAGGCGGGCGATGGTCTTCATGTCCTCTGTGCCAAGTCCTCTGGATGTGACCGCGGGAGTACCTACGCGCACGCCCGAGGTGACAAAGGGCTTCTCGGGGTCATTGGGGATAGCGTTCTTGTTGACGGTGATGTGAACAGCGTCAAGCCTTGCCTCAAACTCCTTGCCGGTGATACCCATGGGGCGGAGATCCACCAGCATGAGGTGGTTGTCCGTACCGCCCGAAACAAGGTCAAAGCCTTCGGCAAGCAGACCGTCGGCAAGAACTTTCGCGTTCTCGACTATGCTGTGCTGATATGCCTTGAATTCGGGTGTGAGAGCCTCACCGAAGCAAACAGCCTTTGCGGCGATAACATGCATAAGAGGACCGCCCTGAATGCCGGGGAATATAGCCTTGTTTATCTTCTTTGCCAGCTCCTCGTCGTTTGTCAGTATCAGACCGCCACGGGGACCGCGGAGAGTCTTGTGAGTGGTGGTGGTGACAATATCGGCATAGGGAACGGGAGAGGGATGCTCGCCTGCGGCAACAAGTCCCGCAATGTGCGCCATGTCTACCATAAAGTATGCGCCAACGGAATGGGCGATCTCTGCCATTCTCTTGAAATCAATGGTTCTGGGATATGCGGAAGCTCCCGCGACGATAAGCTTGGGGCGGTGCTCCCTGGCGAGCTTTTCATACTGCTCCATGTCTATGTACTCTGTCTCAGGGTTGAGCTCATAGGGAACAAAATTATAGTACATACCCGAAATGTTTACGGGGCTTCCGTGGGTAAGGTGACCGCCGTGAGCAAGGCTCATGCCCATGACTGTGTCGCCGGGCTTGATGAGCGCGAAGTATACAGCGGTGTTAGCCTGAGCGCCGCTGTGGGGCTGAACATTTGCGTAAGCCGCGCCGAAAAGCTTCTTGGCGCGCTCTATGGCGATGGTCTCAGCTACGTCAACGCAGGAGCATCCGCCGTAATATCTCTTTCCGGGGTAACCCTCGGCGTATTTATTTGTAAGCACAGAGCCCATAGCGCACATAACCGCTTCGGAAACAACATTCTCCGACGCTATAAGCTCAAGACCGTCCTGCTGTCTGTCAAATTCAGCCTTGATGGCATCGGCGATCTCCCTATCGGTAAGGGCGACCTTTGCGATCATTTCGTCAATCATTTTTTCTGTCCTCCGTTTTAAAAAAACTTGAATATACTATATTATAAACCAAAAGAAGTAAAAAAACAATACCCAACATAAAAGAAATATAAAAAATTCACAAAATTTCTCAATATATGCCATTGACAAATAAGGTGAAATAATGTTATAATAAGATAGACTACAATTGCAATTTGCCAATTTATGTCTTTTATGCGGATAAATATATTATATTTATATAGACCAGACTATAGATATGGAGGGTATGTACATGGAAATCGCAATAATCGCACACGACCTTAAAAAAGAGCTTATGGCGCAGTTTTGTATAGCATACTGCGGAATACTGAGTAAGCACAATCTATGCGCCACGGCAATTACGGCAAAATATATTTCCGAGGCAACGGGTCTTAAGATAGATAAGCTTATGTCAGGTGAGCAGGGCGGAGAACAGCAGATAGCTTCCCGTGTCGCGTACAATGAGATCGACGTGCTGCTGTACTTCAGAGACACCCGTGTCAGCAACGCTAACAACCCCGTTGAGCATGAGCTGCTTCGTATGTGCGATCTGTATAACGTACCTGTCGCGACAAATATTGCCACCGCCGAGGTCATTATCACCGCTCTTGAGAGGGGCGACCTTGACTGGCGTGAAATAGTAAATCCCCGTTCCCCGCTTAACAGAAAGTGAGCTGCGGATCAACGTCCGCGTGTCACGCCTGATCACGTCTTATGGGAACAACGCCAAAGATATGTCTTTACCGAGACGGCTCTACAGAGAGAAGACCTGTGCCATCGGCATAGCTGAAAGGTTTTTGAGAAACGACGGTAAGGGTACCGCTTTGCGCGCGCATATGAACGATCCGAATAAACTTTTGAGTTAAAAGCTCGGGTGGAACCGTGCGAAAAACAAGTTTTCCGCACCCCGAACGGCATGGATGCCGCTTGGGGTGTTTTTATATTTATTTTTAAAATGAAAATTTTTTATGGAGGAACAATATTATGAAGATCAATTTCGGTGAACAGATCATTGAAAAGTCCGAGCCTCTCAGCGTCTATGACGCGGCAGCGGAGGCAGGCATCATCAGCCGCGCTGTCGTTGCCGCTAAGGTGAATGGCAAGGTATGCGCGCTTACGACACTTGTCGAGAGTGACGCGAATGTGGAGCTGCTCACATTTGCCGACGAGGACGGAAAGCATGTTTTCCGTCACACCGCGTCTCATGTGCTGGCACAGGCTGTAAAGAGACTTTATCCCGACACAAAGCTTACGATCGGTCCCGCTATCGACAACGGATTTTACTATGATGTTGACAGCGATGTTTCCATTACTCCCGAGGTGCTTGCGCTTCTTGAGGCGGAGATGAAGAAGATAGTCAAGGAGAATCATAGGATCGAAAGGTTTGAGCTTCCCCGTGACGAGGCTATCGCTCTTATGACAGAGAAGAATGAGCCCTACAAGGTACAGCTCATCGAGGAGCTTCCCGAGGGAGAGGTCATCAGCTTCTACCGTCAGGGCGAGTTCGTTGACCTTTGCGCAGGCCCTCATCTTTTCTCCACAGGTGCTGTCAAGGCGTTCAAGCTGACACAGTGTACCGGCGCGTACTGGAAGGGAGACCAGAACAACAAGATGCTTCAGAGAATTTACGGTACTGCCTTCCCGACAAAGGATGAGCTCAAGGCTTATCTTGAAATGGTAGAGGAGGCAAAGAAGCGCGACCACAATAAGATAGGCCGCGATCTTGAATACTTCACGACTGTCGATACCATCGGTCAGGGTCTTCCCATCCTTCTCCCCAAGGGCGCGAGAACCATCCAGAATCTGCAGAGATTTGTTGAGGACGAGGAGCAGAGAAGAGGATATCTGCTTACAAAGACGCCGTTTATGGCAAAGCGTGAGCTCTATAAGATATCGGGTCACTGGGATCATTATCTTGATGGTATGTTTATTTTGGGTGATCCTCACGATGAGACCAAGGAGTGTCTTGCTCTCCGTCCCATGACATGTCCCTTCCAGTATCAGGTATTTCTTAACAAAAAGCGCTCTTACAGAGATCTTCCCATGAGACTCGGAGAGACCTCCACGCTTTTCAGAAACGAGGACTCCGGCGAGATGCACGGACTTATCCGTGTCCGTCAGTTCACGCTTTCCGAGGGACATCTCATCCTTGCTCCGGAGCAGCTGGAGCAGGAGTTCCGCGAGTGTCTTGACTTGGCTATATATATGCTCAAGGCAGTTGGTCTTTATGAGGATGTTACCTACAGATTCTCCCTGTGGGATCCCAACAATACAGCGAAATACGAGGGTACTGCAGAGCAGTGGGATGAGGCTCAGGGCGTTATGAAGCAGATACTTGACAACATCGGTTTGGAGTATTACGTCGGTATAGATGAGGCGGCATTCTACGGTCCTAAACTGGATATTCAGATAAAGAATGTTCACGGTAAGGAGGACACGCTTATTACTATTCAGATCGACATGCTGCTTGCAAAGAAGTTCGGAATGGAGTATACAGACAGAAACGATAAGAGAGTTACACCTTATATTATCCACCGTTCATCGATAGGCTGCTACGAGCGTACGCTTGCTCTGCTGCTTGAAAAGTACGCGGGCGCGCTTCCCATGTGGATGGCTCCAGAGCAGATCAGACTTATGCCCATCGGAGACGATCAGGTTGACTACGCGGAGGGAATCGCTTCGGATCTGCGTCGGCTTGGCATGAGAGTTACCGTAGACGCGCGTAACGAGAAGATAGGCTACAAGATCCGCGCCGCTCAGCTTGAAAAGATTCCTTTCATGCTGGTTATCGGTGAGAAGGAAGCGGCAGACAACGCGGTTTCCGTTCGCTCGCGCAAGAAGGGCGATATGGGTGTTATGTCCGCGACTGACTTTGTAGCGTTCGCTAAACAGCAGGTAGACGATCTGGTGTTGGATAATTAATTTAATATTACACAGGGACTGGCGCATTCAATGATGGTCAGTCCCTGTTTTAGTCATATCATATTCAAATCGTAAGAATGTGTAATTTGAGCGTAATCTGATGGTATACTTGTTTTGCATGAAACGCTATAATAATAACAAGGAGAGACGGATCAGCCGTGTCGCAAAAGGTCATGATGCCCGAAATCTTACTTTTTGGTGATGTTTTGTCATGTTTTTGCTTGAAATGCGGGATAAAATCCAATATAATGAATATAGTGGATAACAGAAATGTTAAAATTATGTGTGAATAAACGGATCAAAAATGAAAGCGGTTACATATTGTATGTGAGTGCTGTGAATTTTTAATAAAATGGCGATGACTGATTTGGGGATAATTGGCATGAACGTGTCGCGTTTCACCTAATTATTGTAAAAACGACTATTAAATATGATTAAATCGTCAAAAATAATCATAGATCGCAGAAGGAATTGACTTTTTTTGTGATTTGTGTTATAATAACTTTGTTGCAGAAAGTTGTAACCGTTTACACCACGGAGATTCAGGAGAGTAGTGTTATGGGAACTGAATTCAAAGAGTATGACAAAAATGTCATCGTCAACGCAAATATAAGGAATGTTGACGTGGATATGTTTGATGTCAGACAAGAGCCCTTTGATATATACGGGCTGTATGACGCAAAAAATAAAGAGCAGACGCGTTTTTTGAGAATGCCATACGACATAGCGCTTGAGGTAAGCCAGGGCGCGGGTACGTTGTGTCAGGAGCCCGCGGGCGGAAGGGTGAGATTCTGCACCGATTCCGACTATGTGGCTATCAAGGTGGAGACTGCGTGGATATCACACAGACCTCATTTTACATTTATAGAATCCGGCGGATTCGACATGTATGTTGATATCGACGGCAGGGAGCGTTTGCAGGGCGTGTTTATCCCTCCTTACGAGGCTAAGGAAGGCTATGAGTCCATCATCAAATTCCGCGAGGGTGATACCCGCAAAAACCAAAAGAAATACATAACTATAAATTTTCCGATACACGCTTGCGTAAAGAGACTTCTTGTAGGTGTACGTCCCGGGTCGTTTTTGGGACACGGAAAGAAATATATAAACGACAAGCCCATAGTTTTCTATGGCTCGTCCATAACTCACGGAACGGGAACATCCCGCCCGGGGCTAACTTATTCCAATATGATATCACGGCGTTTGAATGTAAACGTATACAATCTCGGCTTTTCGGGTCAGTGCAAGGGAGAACCGAGAATGGCGGAATACGTTGCGGGTCTTGATATGTCGGCGTTCGTATTTGATTATGACCACAATGCGCCTACTCCCGAGTATCTGGAGGAGACCCATGAGCCGTTCTTCAAGACCGTGAGAAGTAAACACCCCGACCTACCCGTGGTGATGATCACAAGACCGAATATTTTCCCTGAGTCTGTCTCCAATAAGCGTTTTCATGATGTTGTGCTGAGAACGTATGAGAATGCCTTGGCGGCGGGAGACAAGAATGTGTATTTTGTTGACGGAAGTGAGTATCTCAAGGAATATGGCTATGATGACTGTATACTTGACGGTGTTCACCCCAATGATCTCGGTTATTCCATAATGGCAGACAACGTACAGAAGCATATTGAGAAGATCATCGCGGAAGGTGATGACTTCGGAAAGGCTTGAGGTCGCTTATGAAAAACATGACCGTAGTATTTTCACACAATATTGATAGTACGGAAAAGCAAGGGTACGCTCACGGCGGAGTCGATCCCGAGTACACAGAGGCGCTGAAGATAGGCGAGTGGCTTGGCGGAGCGGCTGTCAGTGATGACACCGTGATCTCCCCGCGAGAGGTGCTTGTGGGCTTTGTGGACCGTCCCGAGACGAGACGGCTGCTTGCCGACATTGACCGTAATCAATACGGGATCGCGCGAATCGGCGACAAGGTAGTTGTCTGCGGGCACTGTGTGGCGTCGGTGGTGATGGCGGCGGAATATCTGCTGACACTTGACCCCAATGACATTGCAGACGGATCTCGCGCCATCATGACATATGACCGCTGGATAACGGATATTCCCGAATTTGACGGCAAGTACATCGGCATGACCGATTGCTGTTATGACAACGTGGAATTGGTCTACTCCTCCGATGAGGCGGGATATGAGAGATATCTCGATCTGCTTGAGAGGGAAGGGTACACAAAGACGTTTGAGAATAATATCTGTTCAAACAGATTTAGCAGATGGACAAAGGGAGAAGCTTTTCTCTCTGTCAGTTACTCCCCCGCGGAAGCTCTTGTCAGGCTGATAAGCGGAAGCCTTGAGAAGAATAATTTCTTTGATATACTTGACAGACAGACGGGCGGCGAGAGGATAGCGGATGTTACCGTTACGCAGATGCTGCTTGATTACCTTGGCGGAAGCTTTGGTATGTGCTATATCATCACCCTTGAGGACGGCTCGTTCGTCATAATCGATGGCGGACAGGTCAAGGTGATGAACGGATATCCCAAGACCTATGACTATGTAAGGCTTTATTATCTGCTGAAGGAGCTTAACAAGCGTCCCGACGGACAGATAGTTATAAAAGCGTGGTTTATGACCCACGAGCATGCGGATCACTTCAACGTATTTTACTGGTTCTGCCGTGAATACGGAGACAAGGTGACAATAAAGGCGTATTGCTCCTGCTCCTGCTCGGACACGGTGTCGTATAACTCCAAAAACCCCGATTACTCTACCACAAGAGGCAGACTGGCGAAGGCTTGTGAGTGGGCGGGCGGATTTGACCTTGTTACCATGCAGAGCGGAGATGACTTTACCCTTGGCGGGGTTCGGTTTGAGATACTTTATACAGTTGACGATCTTTTCCCCGAAAGACTGCATTATTTCAATGATTGCTCCTTTGTTTGCAAGATGACATACGGCGGGCAGTCTACTATGTGGCTCGGAGATATATGCGCCGCTCCCTCTGAGCTTTTGTGTAAACGCTTTACCTCGGAATATCTGAGGAGCGACATCGTGCAGATGGCGCATCACGGACTCAATGGAGCGCACGAGGAGCTGTACGATGCCATAGGCGCGAAGGTGCTCTTCTGGTCACTATGGGACACGCTGGCGCAAAAGCAGCTTGCGGATGACGCGGACATCTCTCTTGAGCATATAAGAGTTGCGAGAAAGCTTCTTCTCGTGGATGACCCACCGGAATGCTTTTACCACAAGCGGTGCAACTACACACTCTCCCTGCCGTACAGCGGCGCTGAGGGGGAGATGACAAAGCGCTGAATACGCGCGAACATTAAAATCGCTAACACCCACTAATTCTTTTTTTCATTTCATTTCGGGGACCCCGGGTCCCCACCTCGTAAAAATATGTGCGTGAGCATATTTGAAATAAATTTTTAAAAAAGGAGAAAAAACATGAAAGTCAAAAGAACAAAGCTTTTGCGGATCATCTGCCTCGGGCTTGTCATTCTCATGATGCTGCCGCTTGTTATGGCGTGCAAGGACGATGAGGGCGACGATACGGGAGACGGAGTAACTATTTCCAATGATGATCAGTATTTAGACGACCTCGGTGAGTACGACTTCGGCGGCAGTGAATTCAGGGTTCTCAGTGTTGAGAGCAAAGAGGGAACATACACGCTCTTTGATATCGATACCTACAATGACTCTATTCTCGACCGCTCGATCTACACGAGAAACAGAGAGATCGAACAGCGCTTTAATATGAAGTTCGTAGCCGAAACAGAGTCGGCGTATGACAAGTGTACCGAAGCGCTTACTCTTCAGGTATCTGGCGGCGAACATAACTACGATCTTATCGAGCTTATCAACCGCCGTGCCTATGTTGCCGCTATCTCGGGTAACATAATGTCCGTAAGCTCTCTTCCTTGCCTTGATACCACCAAGGATTATTATCTGCAGGACATCAACAAGATGTGCAGTCTCAACGGTAAGATGTTCTTAGCCTATAGCGATCTTTCCATCTATACCTTCCAGAGAGCGGCTTGTCTCGCCTTTAACAAGAATATGGCGTCCGATAACCAGATCGCCGATCTCTACTCAATGGTTGAAAACAACACATGGACGTATGAGGAAATGTATAAGCTGGCAAGACAGGTTGCCACCAAGGACGGCGACGGAAACGTGACTACATACGGTATGTACGGTCAGGGTGACTACATGTGTACCACCATCTACCTCGCGGCGGGTGAGAATATAATCGAGAACAATAACGGTAAGCTGGAGTTCAACATCGGTAAGAACGAGAAGATGGATACACTCACCAAGCAGTTCCTTGCCGAGATCGACGCCGGCAATATCGGTTACGAGTTGAACTATAAGGATGAGACCTGGAACGACGAGTTTACAAGCGGTATGGCGCTCTTCAACGGTACTGTTATCGGTAAGCTGTTCCTGCTCAGGGATATCAGCGATTTTGACTACGGTGTACTCCCCTGGCCTAAGTACGAGGCAACACAGGAAAGCTATTACAGCAGAGTTATAGACGCATGGCTGCATGTTGCTCCCATTACATGTCCCAATGCCGAAAAGACCAGCGTTATCATGGAGGCTCTCGCGTCGGGAAGCTCCAAGCACGTATTCCCCGCGTACTATGAGAACGCTCTTACGGGTCAGGTAGTAAGAGACTATCAGTCTGTTGACATGCTTGAGCTTATCCGTGCCAACCGTGTGTTCGACTGGGGAGACGTAACATGGTCGGAGACCATCAGAGTTCCCATGCTCAACCATGTATTCGGATCGAGAAAGTTCACTCTCGCAACTCTTTACGCGAGTGTCGGCAAGCAGGTAAACGGCTTGATACAGGAAGCGTATGACGGTGCGAAAAAGATCAACTGATCCCAGATTTATCAATACGGCAATAATGCGGAGATATCCGCGTGATTGTAAATAAAAAACAAAATGGAAAAAGGAGAAAAAACCATGAAAAAAACCATCAAGATCATGTCAGTTATTCTGGCAATGCTCCTCATGCTCGCTATTCCGGTAGTGGCAGCCGAAGAAGGGGCAACACCAAAGAAGTACGAGGCAACCACAAACTATGAGGATATCGTCTGGAGCGACGACAATCCCGACACCCTTCCTTACGGCGCTTGGAAGGCAGGCTCTAACACTGTTTACGTTTTGACAGATATTCTTCCCGCAGATAAGATCGTGAGAACAGAGGGCTTCTCCGGCGGTGACTACGATTACTACACGGATTCCACGACCAACAACGCAAACGGCGCGGCTATCAACGGTCCTTACAAGAAGTCCGGACAGGGCTTTACATGCGGCGGTAACATCAGATTTGACAAGGGCTTCGGAACACACCCCAAGTCCAATCAGACAGAGGTTTACATAAACATTGATATTTCCAAGTATACAGACGCGAACGGCGAGTACAAGTGCGATACCTTCTACTCCTGCGTAGGTCTTACAAACTCCGCGTCCCCCGGAGTTTACTTCCAGGTATTTGCCGATTACGGTGACGGCGAATTCAAGCACATCGCTAATTCCTCCGATATCATCATGACAAATATCGGTGAATTCAATGTTGATATCACAGGTGTTAAGATCCTCAGACTTGTTGTTATTACATCCACTATGGCAAACAGCTCCTCCGCGTCCGCATGGCTCAATCCCAGCATCTTCAAGGCAGACGCAGCAGCTGTAAAGCCCTCCTACAAGGTTGAGGATACAACGCCCGAGGATACAGAGCCCGAGAACACAACAGGCGGCTCTATCGGTGGCGAGGATGAGCAGACCACTCCCACAACCAACGCTCCCGAGGCAACTGACAATACTCCTGAGGGATCCGAATCCACATCCTCCGAGGACGAGGGCGGATGCGGCTCTACCATCGGCTTTGCTGCAGCTTCCGTCGTAGCTCTCGCGGCAGGTGTTGTAGTTGCTACAAAGCGCAAAAAAGAGGACTGATCAAGTTTTTCATTATAAGCCTTAAACCCAAAATGCTACTGCGGCATAGCCGCAGTAGCATTTTGATACATTCCATGAAAGGAATACCATTATGAAAAGATTTTTAATTGTTTTGCTGTGTCTTGCGATGATACTGCCGTGTGTTGTATCGTGTAAGAATGACGGTAATACGGATGATACAGACGCTCCCGAGGTACAGGGCGTTGATATCTCCGAGTATACGATAATCATACCAAAGACCGCGGGCGGAGAGCTGAGACAGCAGAGTCAGACGCTGGTGTCTTACATCTTCTCTCATACGGGCGTTGACATCAAGGTAAAGACAGACGACGCAGTCGCCGCTGAGGATGCCTCAAAGGAAATACTCCTTGGCGAGACCAACAGACCTCAGAGTGCCGACGCGCTCGCAGCCGCGGGAGAAAGAGGCTTTGCCGTGAAGTACAGCGGCAATAAGGTCGCTATCGTCGGTACAAGCGATGCCATAAACGCGGATGCCATTCAGTGGTTTATCAAGAACTATGTTCAGGATAAGTCGGGTGACAAGTGCATCTACATGGATGAGACGCTTAACGTGGTAAAAGCATATACCTTAGTAAAGCTTGTGGATGATGGAAAGAGCAATTTCAGTGTGGTCTACAGCGGCTCTCTTGACGATAACAACGGCAAGCCGTTGCAGGCTGAATCGGGATATGCTCACGGAGGTATCGACTATGAGGTACAGCTTGCTTATGATATCAAGACAAAGTTAGAGGAGCTTACGGGCGCTACAGTTGAGGTAAAGACCGATGACGAGGCGGCAACGGGAGCGGAGATACTTGTGGGCAAGACCAACCGCGCGGCATACAACACAGTCATGTCTCAAATCGGATATGTTCAGTACGGCGTGGGCTATGCCGACGGCTCGATCGTTGTTGCGGGTCATAACACCGCCTCAAACGCTCTTGCCTGCGAATATTTTATAGATCAGCTCAAGAACAGCGGAAAGACAGTCGCGCTCAGCGTTGGTGACGCCAGCATGAGAAGCAATTCCGACTGGACCAGCGCGTTCCCGCAATATGATGGCGGAACGGTAAGCGGAACCTCCGAGAGCTATTATGATGAGCTTCAGTATTATATCACGGGCACGAACGAAACAGAGTACAGAGCTTACTGCGAAAAGCTTGCGGCAAACGGCTATACGCTCCATATGTCCAACGAGATCCCGGGCAAGCTGATCTCAAACACCTACAAGAACAACATGAACGTCATACACGTTTATTTCGCTCATGCCGAGAACAGTACCCGTATTATCGTGGGAAATCTCAGCAAGGTGACTTATCCCGAGCCGAACGCGGGTGAGTATGAGAAGATAACCGACGTTCAGATAACGCAGATACAGCTCGATTACACCACAAACTCAGGCGGAATGGGATATATCGTCACGCTTGAAGATGGCTCGTTCCTTATGATAGACAGCGGAAGCTTTACAAGCTCAAGCGCGTCGGCGGCGGGCAAGGAGAACAAGGATCATATAAGGATCTGGAATCTGCTCAACAAGCTGAACAAGCGCGAGGACGGCAAGATAATTATCCGCGGCTGGTTTATTACCCACTGTCACGCAGACCATATCCGCGTATTTGAGGAATTCTGCAAGACCTACGGAAGTAAGGTCACCATAGAGAAGTATTACGAGTGCGTTGTACCCGAATCCATCGCGTACAACTCAAAGAATCCCGATTTTCATGTGATCGACGGCAGAGTTGACCGCTATCTCGGATATGTATCCAACAAGTGCGAAAAGGTTACTCTTCATACGGGTATGCAGATGGATATGTACGGCGTTGAGCTTGAGGTACTGTTCACGGTTGAGGACATATACCCTCAGACTCTGCATTACTACAATAACGCCTCCTCCGTATTCAGACTCAAGGCAAACGGTATCGTCAGCCTGTTCCTCGGAGACGCCTGTGACGTTTCTTCCGATATAATGTCCGCGAGATACGGAGATTACCTCAAGAGCCATATCGTTCAGGTGGCTCACCACGGTAACATCGGTGCGACGACCGAGCTATACGACCTTGTAGATCCCGTTATCGCCTTCTGGCCCACCAGCGAGACGCTGTTTGCCAACCTGACCTCGGGTAAGGGCAATCAGAGATATTATGTCGTAAACTATCACCTTTACAAGGAGATGAACGTACAGGAGAACTACACCAACAGCGATTACAGCGTAACCCTTACGTTTACGGAAAAGGGATATACACTGGGCTCGGCGGTGAAGCACAAGATAGGCACGACGGATCAGTATAAATAAAACGCAAAGAACAAAAAATAGGCTCTTTCCTTCGCCGGGAAAGAGCCTATAAAAGTTTTGCTGACCGACTAACTTGTCACAATCCTTTTCGATATTTTTCATGATTTCAATAATAGAAATCATGCTTTCCGATAGAAAAAGCAAATGGACGGTTTTTGGATATCCAGTTGCTCGTGGCGATATCGGGGTTCATAAAGAACAGAATGGCAGTATCAACGGAATAGCCGTCAAGACATATCTTCGCGGCTATGATACTCGCCTCCGACGGTGTGCGGTATATAGTCCCCATGGCCACAGGGGAGAACTGCGTGCCGCCGTTCCGATCAAAGATCACGCCGTATACCGTGTTCGGGTACATACTGCTCTCCTTGCGGTTGAGCACCACGTTACCTACGGCGATCTTACCCACAAGACTCTCGCCGCCCGCTTCGGCATTTATTATTCTTGATAACCAATAAACGTCATTGGAATTATAATAATCCGATCCGCTGACAAGCGTTTTCTTGCTTGATGTGACGACCACCGTCCTTGTGGCGTTGTTCCAGTCTACCGACGCGCAGAAGGGCTCCGCGATAGCTCTGATGGGAACAAAAAGTCTGTCATTTATGTTGAGGATCTTCTCAACGGTGAAGAAATATCTGCCGTTGGCGCTTATGTACAAAGCTCCGCTTGTGATATACATCGTCACCTTGCCTTTCGTGACAGTGGCTGTGCTGGTGCTTGCGTTCCATGAGATACTGTCAGCGCCCATAAGCTCGGAGAATGCGCGGACGGGAACATATGTAACCGAATTGATTATCACAGCCTGTCCCTCAAGCACTCTTTTGCCGTCAAGCGTAACTGCCACGGGTACCGATTCCGGAGGGAAATCGTATTCCGCGGCGCTGATGGACAGCGTTCCGAAAAGCATGGTCGCGACGAGCATCATGCACACCGCAAACACAGAAGTCTTTTTGATCTTTCGCATAAGGTTCTGACCTCCTTTCATTTTTCGATTTTCGCGGAAAACACATACATTTTGAAAAAACGCGATTTAATTCCGCGACAGTTAGATTATACATTAAATGGGCATAATAATCAACACACAAGATTTTCCACCCCAAAATGTATATATTTATAATGAACACTTGCAATAATCGCAAAAGTATGGTAAAATATTGTAAGTACCAAAAGGAGGTAATATATGGCTGTCAGACTTAATGAGGATAAAGAGGTCGTAAGGATGATAAAGGAGGGGCTCAGGCAAAAGGGAGGGTACTGCCCTTGCCGTATGGAGCGCACCGAGGACACAAAGTGCATTTGCCGCGAGTTCAGAGAGCAGATGGCCGATCCCGATTTTGAGGGATATTGCCACTGTATGCTCTATTACAAATCAAAGGATCAAAAGTAAAAACAAAAAGAAAAACGAAAGGAAGAAAAGAAATGAAGGTTATCAAGCTTACAAAGGACAATTTCAATGAGGAGGTAATGAAGGCGGGAATGCCCGTGCTCATCGACTTTTACGCGGATTGGTGCGGTCCTTGCCGTATGCTGTCTCCCGTTATTGAGGAGCTGGCGGAGGAGAGAGACGACATCAAGGTCTGCAAGGTCAATGTGGACGACGAGCCCGAGCTTGCCGCAACATTCGAGGTATCCGTTATCCCAACTCTCGCGGCCATGAAGGACGGTGCTCTTATAGGAAAGTCTACGGGTGTGGTCGGAAAGCAGTCTATCCTCGGACTTTTGAAAATTAATTAAGAAAGTGGAACATTTTTTTAAATCTGTTGAAAAAACGCTTTGACTGTGATATAATCATGGTAATGATTGATTTTTGAAAGGTTTTTATGATTTTTTATGATGAAGAAGAGAATTATTAAGATCGCGGCGGCAGTCGCGCTGATACTCAGTCTGGTGCTTACCTTTGCTTCCTGCGCCAATACCGCGGCTACACTTCCCGATGCCGAGAGCGCAAGCGGAACTATTGACGGTACAAGCATAATATGGGAATATGACGAGGACACCAAGACTCTGGAAATTACAGGTACGGGAGCTATCCCGAATTTTGAAAGCTCCGAAAAGGTGTCGTGGTATGATGCAAGACACAGCATTGAAAGAATAGAGATATCCGAGGGCATTACCGCCATAGGTGACTATGCTTTTTATTATACACCTGATCTTACGGATGTAGAGATACCCTCTACCGTGCTGACGGTGGGCAAGCTTTCCTTCGCGTTCTGCTCCTCTCTCAAGGCGGTTCTTCTCCCCGATGCGCTTGCATCGATCGGCGACGCGTGCTTTGAGGCATGTACATCTCTTGAGGGGATCTATGTTCCCGCTACCGTCACAGCGATCGGAGAGCGCGCTTTCATGAACTGCACATCTCTCAAGGATGTTATCGTTATGGCTCAGATAAGCGAGATCAAGGCGCTTACGTTCAAGGGCTGTAAGAGCATCTCCACCCTTTGCTTCAATGAGGCGGCGCAGGGAATTACCGTTGCCGCGGATGCCTTTTCCGATGCGGCAAAGACATTTGCCGGCGCTGAATTTACCAAGTCACAGTCGGGAAAGGTGACACTCACTGTCAAATACGTATATTCCGACGGCAGTGAGGCAAGCCCCACTGTTGAGAAGGAGATCGACTTCGGAGCGTCTTATTCCGAGGTATCTCCCTCTATCACAGGCTATACCGCGTCTCAGCTTACAGTAAGCGGAGTGGTCTCCACATACAGTCCCATTGAGATCACGGTCACATATACCTCCGACGCGTCGGAGACACCACCCGCGACCGAGGCGGACACTACAGCCGCTGACGGTGAGGACGATGACGATGTCAATGCGGGAACGATCATAGCTGTCGTTATTCTTGTTGTCGTTATAGCCGCCGTTGTGGTAATAGCTGTATTTATGGTCCGCACAGATAAGCAGGACAATAACGGCAAGGGCGGAGCGAATAAAGCAAATAAAGCGAAAAACGCGGGAAATAATAAAAATAAGAAAAAATAACGGACGGAGGAAAGTATGAAACAGAGCTGTAACATCAACCTCAGAGTTTCAGAGGATCTTCTCAGAAAATTTCTGTTTATAGCGGAAAAGGAGAAGCTGTCACCGTCATCAAAATTCTCCGCAATGGTGCGCAATAATGTGCAGTATTACGAGAAAACCAAGGGAAGGATATCCGATGCCGATCTCAAAAGGATAGACATTTCGGAATATACCTCCGAGGAATGATAATACCGATAAAATACCACTCCGACAGGGTTCGGGGTGGTATTTTGAGTTGGCTCTCTTTTTCTTAAATGGGAATTTTAAAGGTATAGATGTAATTGATCGGGCACGTTTTCGCAAAAATAATTCCAAATTCGGAATTATTTTTGCGAAAGCTCTTGACAATATGGGGAATATGGTGTATAATAGTTCCACAACATACTTTTCGGAGGAGATTTTTTATGGCTAACGCTAAGAAAAAGATAGAAATGATTCCCAGAGACAGTGACAAGGCGGCAAAGCAAAAGGCGCTTAAAACCGCTATCGCGCAGCTTGAGAAGGACTTCGGTCAGGGTACTATCATGAAGCTGGGTGAGAACACCAATATGGAGGTTCAGGCTGTAAGCACGGGATCTATCGCTCTTGACGTGGCTCTCGGTATCGGCGGCGTTCCCCGCGGAAGGATCATTGAGATCTTCGGACCCGAGTCCTCCGGTAAGACTACCGTGGCTCTGCACATAGTTGCCGAGGTGCAGAAGACAGGCGGAGAGGCGGCGTTTATTGACGCGGAGCATGCACTTGACCCTGTTTATGCCAGAGCCCTTGGCGTTGACGTGGATAACCTTCTGGTCTCTCAGCCCGACTGCGGCGAGGACGCTCTGGACATCACTGAGGCTCTCGTGCGCTCCGGCGCTATCGACGTTGTGGTCGTTGACTCGGTAGCGGCTCTCGTTCCGAGACAGGAGATAGAGGGAGATATGGGACAGGCGATGGTCGGCGTTCAGGCGCGACTCATGTCTCAGGCAATGAGAAAGCTTTCCTCCATCATCTCCAAGAGCAACGCCGTTGTTATATTTATAAACCAGCTTCGTGAAAAGGTGGGAGTTATGTACGGTAATCCCGAGACCACTCCCGGCGGACGCGCGCTGAAATTCTATGCTTCGGTGAGAATTGATGTCCGTAAGACCGATCAGCTTAAAAACGGCAAGGATGCTTACGGTAACCATGTGCGTTGTAAGATAGTTAAAAATAAAGTAGCTCCGCCCTTTAAGGTTGCTGAATTTGATATTCTATACGGTAAGGGTATCTCCCGCTCGGGCGAGATCATCGATTACTGTATCGCTCTGGATATCATCAAAAAGAGCGGCTCATGGTTCTCATATAACGGCGAGCGCATAGGACAGGGAAAGGACAATGTGCGTAAGATCATTGAGAATGATCCGGCATTTCTTGCCGAGCTTGACGCGAAGGTCAGGGCAATGAAGGACAATCTTCCCACGAAGGATGATGAATTTGAGCTTGATGAGGATGATGATGAGTTTGATATCCGCACTGCTGGCGAGGATGACGATATCTGATGGATATCAGCATAACCTCGATCTGCGCAAGGAGTGGCGGAGAGGAGATAGAGATCACCTTTGAGCTATGCAGTGATGGCGGAGAACACAGTAACCGACAAAGCTTTATTATCTCCTCCAAGCAATATCTTGTGCTTGGAGTGGCAAAGGGCGTGTCATCCGAGGAGCAGTATGATTCCGTTGCTCATCAGGCGGACGTGTGGAGCTGTGTCAAGAAGGGAATGTTCCTGCTGGGCTACGGTACATGCTCCGAGAAGGCTTTGCGAATGAAGCTCGTGTCCAAGGGATTTGATAAATACATAGCCGGGGAGGCTGTGGAGCATATAGTTTCCATGGGATTGCTTTGTGCCAATGACGATGCCGCGCGTGAGGCGGAAAAAATGGCAAAAAAGCTGTGGGGCAAACGCCGTATAACGGCGGGTCTTTACGAAAAGGGCTACTCGGCTGAGGCTGTCTCGTATGCCATAAGCGCACTCGACGACCTCGGGATCAACTTTCCCCGAAACTGCCACGAGCTGATCGAAAAAAAATACGGCTTTCCCATAGAAAGAGAAATGCAGAACAAGGTATTTGCCTGTATGATGCGTTACGGCTATTCCGCCGCGGATATCAGAGAGGCAATGAAATAAGGATGACTATATTTTCATATCCACCGTTTTTTCGGTGGATATGTTTTTAGTTTTAGGTCGTTATATAAACGATATGCAGAGAGTTGAAACATAAAATTAACAAAATAGTATTGAAAGAGAGATATATATTTGTTACAATATAAGCTGTAATATGTAAAATGAGAGGATCTATGATATGTTGAAAAAAATTACGGCTGTGCTTGTGGCTGTGCTTATGTGTGTTGTTGCCGTGGGCTGTTCATCAGACAACAGCGACGTTCCCGACGGCATGCAGCTGTCATCCCTTGAGGGCGAGCCCTTTAAGCTGTATGTTCCCGAATCGTGGACGGTGAATACCGCCAGCGGAATATCCTGCGCTTATTATTCCGCCCTTGACAAGAGTATGGTCACCGCCAGATATTTCACCCATGAAAACGCCAATATCACGCTGGACGAATATGTGACCGAGCATACTGTCGACTGCTCCGAGACGCTTGAGCTTTTCAACCTTGTTTCCAACAATCCCGCGATCCTTGGCGGCTCTGACGCAAAGGAACTTATTTATACCGCAAAATATGACGGCAAGGATTATACCTTCCGTCAGATCATAACCATGCATGACGGCGACTTTGTTCTTCTTACCTTCTATTGCCCTACGGAATTTTATGAGGACAACACCTCGCAGTTCGATTCCATCGTTTCTGTTTTTGTTCTTTGCGACAAAGGGGACGGTAGTGGCGATTATGTGACCGATAAGAAGACCCCTGAGGGGATGAAGATAGCATCCGCGGATAATCTCGAATACCGCCTGTATGTTCCCGCATCCTGGGTGTGTGATTCGGATAGCGGTAAGTCTGAGGCACATTATCCCGAGGCAGGAAAGCCTAACATTGCGGTAACGTCTTATTCTCCCGATGAGGATATGACTGCCGCGCAGTATTTTGAGGCGTGTGAGAAGGAATATAAGCAGACTCTTCCCGGTTATGAGTTGCTGTCAACATCCGAGAGAACTGTCGGTGGTAAGGCGGCTGTTTCCTACACCTATCGCGCGACCTACGGAGAGACGAACGTCAAACTGATGCAGACCGTGCTTGTGTACAGCGATCTTGTGTATTCGATCACATATACTGCTCTTGAGGACAGGTTTGACGCTCATACGGACGATGTAAATAAAATTCTTGACAGCTTTATCTTCAGATAATTCCCGAAATAATATGGACGAAAAGATATATCTTGACAACAGCGCCACAACGCCCCTTTGCGAGGCGGCGCGGCGCGCTATGGCAGACGCGATGGACTGCTACGGAAATCCTTCCTCACTTCACATCTTGGGACAGCAGTCGGAAAAGCTTGTACGTACCGCGAGAGAGCAGATACTTTCGGCACTCGGTGTACGGCGCGGGCAGGGAACGGCAGTGTTTACCTCCTGCGGAACAGAGGCAACGTCTCTTGCCCTTTTCGGTTGCGCTTACGCCAAGGAGCGCAGAGAGGCGTCGCGTATACTTACGACCGATTCGGAGCATCCCGCCACATCCGAGGCATTGGCTGTGCTTGAGAGAGACGGCTTTGAGATAGTAAGGATACCGACAAAAGGCGGAGCGCTTGATATGCAAGCGCTTGAGTCGGCACTTGACAAAAGGATATTCATGGCAAGCTTTATGCTGGTCAATAACGAGACGGGAGCGTTGTATTCCGTTAAAGAGGCGTTTTCCAAAATAAAGCGCAGATATCCCGAGGCGATAACCCATTGCGACGCTATTCAGGGCTTTATGCGCGTGAGATTTTCTCCGTCAGGTCTGGGCGCGGAGCTTGTATCCGTCAGCGGACACAAGATACACGCTCCCAAGGGCGTGGGCGCGCTTTATATTGACGCGGGGCTTATCAAGGCGAAGAAGATAGTTCCGTTTCTTCGCGGCGGCGGACAGGAGAGCGGTATGCGCTCGGGAACCGAAAATGTGATAGGTATCTGCGCCTTCGGCGCGGCAGCTGAGGACATGAATAAGCGCAGGAGTGAGATAGAGGCTCACCTTGCGGAGCTTTACTCATATGCCGTCGGGCGTATTGCCGATCTCGGCATACAGCTTAACCGCCCCATGGGCGCCCGGGTGGATCACATAATAAATATTACGCTGCCCGATATAAAAAGCGAGACCATGCTGCATCATCTTTCGGCGCGGGGTGTGTTTGTGTCCAGCGGCTCGGCTTGCTCCTCTCATTCGTCAAAGCCCAGCGGCTCGCTGATCGCCTTTGGTCTTGCTCCCCATATGGCGGATTGCTCGCTCAGGATAAGCCTGTCGCAGTACAATACATCGGCGCATATCGACGCATTGTGTGAAGGATTGCGTGATGGAATTGACAACTTAGTCAGAATAAAAAGATAAAATAAAATCAGAACCACCGATTGAATGGAATCGGTGGTTCTGATTTTATATGTCTTCAGATCTTAACATTTCTTGTGGTGACCACGTTAGCGCCTGTGTTGAGGATGTTTTCCACAACTATATCACCAAGCTTGGCGTCGGGATCAACGTAAGACTTATTAACTATCTCCATACACTTGAAGAGAAGCTCCTTGGGCACTGTCTTGTCCGTCTTTACGGGAACTACTCCGCCGCCTGTAACGGGAGCGGTGGTGGTGAGAGTTCTCATGGGAGCGGTGCATTCAGTCTCGGCGTAGGCAAGACCGCGCTTGCAGGTATAGCCTGTAACCGAGAGAACCTTTTTACCCTCAAGCTCAACCTTGAGCTGACAGCCCTTGGGGCAAACGATACATGTTAATTCACGAGTCATTTTCAATACCTACCTTTCTGCATTACGCTTCAATACTGAAGGACAGCGTGTTGCCGCTCATGTTTTCTATCATTTCGCGGGTGAGAGTAACTGTCTCCATTTCACCGGGAGCGACCTTCTGCTTTTTCTTGTTTATGATAACATTGTCTCCGTCGCGTACAACTATCCTGATGTCGCGGTATACGTCGGCAACGCGGAAGTAAACAGTGACATTCTCGTCAGCGGTGATCTTCTGGGGAACGGTGTATCTTACCTTGCCGTCTGTAACCAGATCGATATCTCTGCCGGAGGCTGTCTTGCCGTTGATAAAGTCTGCGGCTGCGCGACCCGCAATCTCCGATTCCTCGGAAACATAGTCGACAAGGTCATGAACATGAAGAACATTTCCGCAAGCGTAAACACCGGGGATCTCTGTCTGGCGGTTCTGGTCAACGGATGCTCCGCCCGTGATCCTGTCAAGAGAGAGGTTTGCGCTCTTGGTAAGCTCGTTTTCGGGGAGCAGACCAACTGAGAGAAGAAGTGTGTCGCACTCTATGTACTGTCTTGTTTCGGCAATGGGACGGCGGCGCTCATCGACCTTGGCGATGGTAACGCCCGTAACTCTGTCCTTACCGTGTATCTCAACAACTGTGTGGCTGAGCATAAGCGGAATGCCGAAGTCGTTAAGACACTGCTCAATGTTTCTTGCCAATCCTCCGGAGTAGGGCATAAGCTCACAAACAGCCTTTACCTCCGCGCCCTCGAGGGTCATTCTTCTTGCCATGATAAGACCGATGTCACCCGAGCCGAGGATAACTACCTTCTTACCGGGCATATATCCGTCCATATTGACGAACTTCTGGGCAGTACCCGCTGTGAAGATACCCGCGGGGCGGTTGCCGGCGATATTCAGCGCTCCCTTGGGACGCTCGCGGCAGCCCATGGCGAGAATGATGGACTTTGCCTCAATAGTGAAAAGACCGTCCTCGCTGTTCATTGCGGTAACTACCTTGTCGGGGGTTATATCAAGCACCATGGTGTTGAGCTTGAAGGGGATGTTTCTTTCTCTTACCTGAACCTCATAGCGGTAAGCATATTCGGGACCTGTAAGCTCCTCCTTGAAGCGGTGGAGACCAAATCCGTTGTGGATACACTGACGGAGAATACCGCCAAGGCTCTTGTCACGCTCGAGGATCATAATATCTCTGACACCAGCGTCATATGCCGCAACAGCCGCGCTCATACCTGCGGGGCCGCCGCCGACGATAACAAGATCTGCTTTTATTGACATCTTACTTATCCCCCTTTGTTTTTCCGTAATTTATGATAGATCCCTTGCCGAACTTTGTAACGCTCTCAAAGGGAACTCCGCACTCTTTCGCGATAAGCTCAACGACTGTGGGAGAGCAGAAGCCACCCTGGCATCTTCCCATACCGCTTCTTGTTCTGCGCTTTACGCCGTCAAGGTCACGCGCGCCGGGGTTGGTCTTTATAGCCTCAACGATCTCACCCTCCGTGATGCCCTCGCAACGGCAGACGATGCGTCCATATGCGGGATCCTTGGCGATGATCTCGTTCTTCTGTTCCATGGTAAGCTCTCTGAAGTAGTGAGCGGGCTTGCGAGTAGCAACATAATCAGCCTTAACGTCCGTCAGCGCGCCCTTGTCCTTGAGCATATCCTCAACATACTCCGCAATAGCGGGAGCGGAGGAAAGACCGGGGCTCTCAATTCCGCCGAGAGTGATAACGCCGTCGCGCTCCTTGATGATGAAGTCGCCTGTGCTTCCCGTAGCTCTGAGACCGCAGAAGGAGGTGATGACCTTGTTGAAGGGGATGTTGGCTACATTGTCGCTTGCCTTTGCGAATATGGTAGCAAAGCCCTCGGCTGTTGTGGATGTATCCTCCTTGTCCTCAATATCTGTAGCTGTAGGACCGAGGAGCAGGTTGCCGTCAACCGTGGGGGATACCAGAATACCCTTACCCATCTTTGTGGGGGTGTGGAAAATAGTTCTCTGAGTGAAGTTACCGCACTCCTTGTCAAGCAGCATGTACTCGCCGCGGCGGGGAGTGATGGTAAAGTCCGCGTCGCCTGTCATAGCGGCTATCTTGTCGGAGTAAACGCCTGCGCTGTTGATAACGTACTTTGTCTCAACCTTGCGTCCGTCAGCGGCGCTGATAACATATGTACCGTCCTTTTTGTCGATGGCGCTCACCTCGAAGTCCAGCATAAGCTCGGCTCCGTTGTCCATTGCGTTTCCGACTGCGGCGATACACAGCTCATAGGGGCAGACGATAGCGCCTGTCTCGGCGAGGAGCGCACAGGTGAGATCCTTGTTGAGATTGGGCTCAATGGTGTGAAGCTCGTCCTTGTCAAGGAGACGGAGACCCTTTACGCCGTTTTTAAGACCTCTCTCGTAAATAGCCTCTACCTCGGCTCTTTCATGCTCAAAGCCTACTACGAGAGACTGGTTGTTGTTGTACTTGACGCCAAGCTCACGGGTGACCTGTTCCATCATCTCAGAGCCTCTTACATTGAAGCGAGCCTTGAGAGAACCTTCCTTTGCGTCAAATCCCGCGTGAACGATAGCGCTGTTTGCCTTGGTAGCTCCCATGGCAACGTCGCTCTCCTTGTCAAGCAGTACCACGCTGATGTTGTACTTTGCAAGCGTTCTGGCAATCATTCCGCCAACAACGCCCGCGCCAATAATCGCTATGTCGTACATTGTTTGCTTCTCCTTCTGTGAAATTTGTTTTTTGGCAAAGAAAAAAGACGCACAAAAACACGGAACACATGTTTCCGTATTTAATGCATCTCCAAATCTCTGCGCATTTATTCAGATTACCTTTAAATTATACCACGGTAAAAAGTGTTTGTCAAGAGTTTTTTTGTTTTTTTATGCATCGCATACAAATATTAAACGAGAATTTGGACACATCAACCAAATATTCTTGTCGCTATAAAAAATCCTACGATACGTAGGATTTTTTGTGATTTCAGACATTGAAAAAGTAAACGCAAAGTAGGTTGACATTGACCGTAAATCAAGGTATAATTAATGTAGTTAAAAACAGGAGGCACGGTATGGAAAACAGATCTAAGGCCATAAATATCGCGGCAAATATTGCCGAGCTTCGCAAGCGGAGCGGAATGACGCAGGAGCAGCTTGCTCAAAGGCTTTATGTAAGCAGTAAGACGGTCAGTAAATGGGAAAGGGGAGCGGGATATCCCGAGATAACCCATCTTGTCAGGCTTTCCGAAATATTCGGAGTTCCCGTTGACAGCCTTATCATCAGCGAGAGAAGGGGTATTACCATCGCGGGAAATATACTGACGGATAATATCAAGGTAATAGAAGATTTTCCCCAAAAGGGAATGCTTGTTAATATCTCATCTATCTCAAGAGCGGTGGGCGGATGCGTTCCCAACACGCTTATCGATCTTTCCGCCATTGACCGTTCGCTCCCGCTGAGTGCTGTCGGACGTGTCGGAGACGACGAAAACGGAAAGTCTGTCATCCTTCAGCTTCAGAAGGTCGGTATTGACGTAAGCAATATAGTCATCTCACAGACATCCGCCACCAGCTTCAGCGACGTTATGAGCATGAGCGGCGGAGCGAAGGAAAGGACATTTTTCCATCACAGGGGCGCGAATGCCGAGTTCTGTCCCGACGACATAAATGTTGCCGCGCTCAGGTGCAAGATGCTTCATATCGGCTACATACTTCTTCTTGATAAATTTGATGAGAGCGACAGCGAGTACGGAACGGTAATGGCGAGATTTCTAAAATCCGTTCAGGATGCGGGAATACGCACTTCCATAGACGTGGTGAGTGACAGCAAGGGAAAGTTCGCGGAGAAGGTCATACCTGCTCTCAGATATACGGATAACGCTATCATGAACGAGATCGAGGGCTGTGGAGTTGCCGAGGTCAACGCGAGAGATGGAGACGGCAGACTGATAACGGACAATATCCGCAAGGCAATGGAGACTATAATGAGCCACGGTGTTTCCGAAAGAGTTATCATTCACTGTCCCGAGGCGGGATTTATTCTCAATTCCGAGGGCGAGTTTACCGTTGTTTCGTCCCTTGAGCTTCCCAAGGGGTATATCAAGGGCACTGTGGGAGCGGGAGACGCGTTCTGCGCGGGATGCCTGTGGGGTATCTATAATGGACTGTCGGATAAGGAGATACTTGAATTCGCGTCGGGAGCTGCCGCCTGCAATCTGACTGCCGACGATTCGGTTAGCGGTATGAGATCCGCGGAATATATACGTGAGCTTGTAGGCTCGATGAAAAGAAAAGAGCTTTGAAATCAAAATATATCGAAAATATAAAGAGAGGTACGAAAAATGCTGGTCAATCTTAATTGCGTTCTTGCCGATGCGCAAAAAAACAAATACGGCGTGGGTCTTTTCAATACCACTGATACCGATATGCTTCAGGCTGCCATCGAGGCGGCTGAGGAGCTGCGCTCCCCGATCATAATCGGTACGGCGGAGATACTTCTTCCTTACGGCGAGCTTGAGCTTATCGCTCCTTCGGTGATCGCCGCCGCTAAGCGCGCGAGCGTTCCCGTGGTGGTGCATTACGATCACGGCCTTACCTTTGAGCGATGCATGGAGGCTCTTCGTCTGGGCTTCTCAAGCATCATGTTTGACGGCTCGGCAGGGGATCATGATAAGAATATCGCCGACACCGCCGAGATCGTTAAAATAGCGCATAGCTTTGGAGTGACCGTGGAGGGGGAGATAGGTCATGTCGGTGAGGCGTCAAATGAGGATAACGATGCTACCGATATGTATACCAAGGTAAGCGAGGCAGTTGAATATCAGAAGGCAACGGGAGTTGATGCTCTTGCCGTGTCTATCGGTACAGCGCACGGTGCGTATAAGAGCAAGCCAAAGCTTGACTTCAACAGACTGTCCGACATCCGCGCGGCAGTTCCGGTTCCCCTTGTCCTTCATGGCGGCTCGGGACTTACCGACGATGATTTTCGCCGTTCCATCGCTTGCGGTATCAGCAAGGTGAACATATTCACCGATCTCTGCGTAGCGGGTATAGAGGGTGCGAAAGCCGGTATCGCCGATAACATCGGATATCTTGAAACACGTAACCGCAAGGTGGAGTACATCAGGAATGAGGTAAAGAAAAAGATGATGCTCTTCGGCTCTGCGGGAAGAGCCTGAGACAAAAATTAAATAACTGCGAAACAGGAGCTGCACAATGTTATACAGCTCCTGTTTTGATATATTAAAATGTATTTTTATACCTGCTTGAAAAATTCCAATTCCTCGCCGTCGGGTCCTTTTACGAACGCTACGCGGATACAGATCTTTTCGGGAGATGAGTCAAGGTCAACCGTCTTTGGAGGCTTGAGCGATTGAGCGCCTGCGGAGAGGGCAGTTTCGTATGCCGTGTCAACGTCGTCCACATACATGGCGAAATGTATCCATTTACCGTTTGCCGAATATTCATCGCCGCCGTTGGCAAAAAGCTCAATGCGTCCGCCGTCGCCGAGGTCGTACATTACCACAGCGCCCTCACCCTCGCCCCAGCGGACGACCTCGGTAAGTCCCAATGCTCTGTAAAACGTCTCTGAGCGCGCAAGGTCGGCGCACTTAAGACCGATGTGATGAAAACCAAGTCCTTTAATAATACTGTTGCTCATAGTGTACCTCTCAATTTAAATTTTTACGCCTTTGCTTTTCATAAACGCGATAAACTCATCGGACGTTCCCTTGGTGAACGCGCTTTTGGGAAGGATATAGATCATTTTCGCATCGGTGCAAAGGAGTATCAGATTTTTAGTTTTTATTGTGTTTTTTATTTGCGTGAACAGTATTCTGCTGACTCCCCCTGTGGAAGCGGTAGACTGTACGCATTCGTGTGTGACAACGGTGACAGCCTCCATCAGCTTACCGCCGTTGACCTCGGTATCTCTTTTAAGGACGGTCTTTGTCGTTTTCATGTACATGATCACCTGAAAGAGAAAGAACACGGGCAGGACAAAGAAGGTACTGACGGTGCAGGTGTTTTCTATTATCAGACACAGCAGATTTGAAATGAAGGAGATAGCAAAAAGAATATCAAACACAATGATCAAAGGGCGTTTGAAATAATAGTGTCTATATATTTCCTTGATTATTTCGGGAGTACGGATATATCGGTTTTCAAATAATGTCTCCATGGTATTCTCCTTGTTTTATTTGATAAAATTTTTATATACCTTGTCACAGTTTATTTTGTGATTAATTAGCTTTATTGCCGAAATAAATGCGCCTATACCGCACAAAGCCGTTAAAGAATAAATATACGGTTGCCACATAACGGCGAGTAAGAGGAATATTACAAACGGTACTGTCCAAAGAATTGACCATTGAAGGTATGACATCCGAATGTACTTTTCTCTTATCAGGAGATTGTTTTTTAAATCGTTTATATCGGTAATTTGGCTTTGCGGTATTTTGATCCACATACAACAGCTTGCAGATAGTTGTTTGCCACTGTATTTGTGTCTCAAATAATCGAGAACAGATAAGGCGATACGGGTGTGTTTTGGTTCTTTATTAAAGTATGCGAGTCCAAAATACACATCGTCGGATGGAGAACATTTAACAAAAGTATATGTGTTGTGAAACATCTGCTCATTGACATCAGTCAGCCTCCAACCGCATTTTGATTCATTGCGTAACCACAGCTCGGTCAAAGCTAATGTCGAATTGCTTCGGTATTTCTTTATTACCTTGCGATCCTCGGACTTCATGGCATGATCTCCTGTTTATAATGTAGAACTCGATTTAATTATATCACAATCGCCAAAATGTGTCAATAGGTTGTAAAATATCCCGTATATTCAATGGTATGCGGACTGTCGGGGAAGAGATGGCTGTGGAGATCAAGAAAATAATCGTCGGTCATGCTGGCGATATAGTCCACCACAAGCTGATTGGGCTCTGTGCTATCATAGGGAAGCTCGCGATCGTAATGCGCCCTGTTGACATAGGAGATGTGATGAGCGAAGATTGGAGACGAGGTGTTCCTTGATATAAGGTCGGACAGCAGCCTTTCGTAAAGCTCATCCATCATGGGCTTTATGACAGCCGCGTACTTTTTGTCCACCAAAGGATTTTTATATATTTTGTCGTAATTTTCAGATTTTGCCTTTACAAGCGCGTCAAAGTGCTTTTCGTCCATTTTTATGTAATCGTGACCGTAGCTGTTTTCAATGATGTTTACTATAAGGTTGTTGATGATCTCGGCATTGTGCCGTCCGATGGCGCAGGGCTCAAATTTGTCTGTTGAAATTATATTGGCGCGCTCGGCGTCCTGGCGATCCTTGCCAAGATATGCGATGATATCCGAGATACGCATGACACAGCCCTCAAGCGTGGAGGGAACAAGATGCTTGATATTGTTCTTGTCGGTATAGCAGCTCTCCATAAGCTCGTCAAATTCCTCAAAGGATGAAAGTGCGCGGGGACGGTATTCCGAAAGCTCCAGCTCGCCGTCATGGCTGGCGATACCCGAGAGTGTTTGCAGACTTATGTTGTACGGATAGATGCTGTCAAGCACACGCACCGAGTGGATGTTGTGGCTGAAGTGCCGCCCCGTGTGAGAGAAAAATATTTCATCCAGAAAGCGCTCTCCCGCGTGCCCGAAGGGCGTGTGACCTATGTCGTGTCCGAGAGCGATGGCTTCAATAAGGTCAAGATTGAGTCCGAGAGCCTTGCCGATAGTCCGCGCTATACGTGACACAAGCTGAACATGTAGTGCTCGGCGGGTTATGTCGTCGTTCTTATAAAAGGAAAAGACCTGCGTTTTGTCCGCGTAACGGTTGTAGTAAGGGCAGTGAAGTATCTTGTCGATATCGTGAATAAACGCGGTACGCCATACATTAGCGCGGTCACGCGGATTGTCGTGACGGCGCAGTACCATCGACTCATCAAAGGCAAAAGACCGCCTCCCACCGCCCGCGGCATCCTCTCTTATACGCTTCTCCATATTTTCGGATAATGATTCATACCTTAACATATCGGATCCTCCCAAGACATTGTTGAGTTTATTATATCATAATTTCTTGTTTTTTTCAACAAGAATATGCGGCTGCCGTGTCCGTCTTTAAATTTATTGTAAAATAATAGCAAAACCCGTTGAAGAAACGGCAAAAATGTGTTATAATATCTTAAAATAAAGTATGGGGGATCGATATGGCAAACGACATTCCAAGTTCTGAAAATAAAACAGAAGAGCAATCAGTAGAGCAAATACCTAAACTCGCAGAAGTTTGCGATACTGCTATGGCAGAATATTTAGAAATTGTTAGAAGCGAGTATGAAATCGAACGAAACAAAAAACAAAGCTTTGAAAACCGAGCAGGATTAATTATGGCTTTGGTTGGCGCGATCTGTATTTTTTTGTTTGAAAAAGTACAGCTAAAAGAAATTTTTGCGCTTATGACAGCCCCGTTAACTTTTATTGATCTCACAAAAATAGTCAGCGGTTTGGTTGTATATGGCAGTTTCTTGTTTACAATTATTATGTCAATCAAGACCATTTCAGTAAATAAGCACAATAATTTTGAGGTAAAACGTATTGATGAAGAGTTGCTTTCAGAACAACGAGCAGCAGCATTAAGCAGAGTAATATTTACTTACAGAGATATAATTGTTCAGCACCGCGAGTTAAACGAAAAAAGAGCAAAAGCCTTTAGAAAATCGCTATATGGAATGGCGGTTACTCTTGTTGCTGTGATAATATACATAACACTTTTATGAGAAAGGAGAAAATACATGAGTAATGACCCCAAAGACACCGTTGTAGATTTGTCGAAATTGGTTAGGACATCGGCATCTACGCCGTTAAAAACACCATCTAACACTAATAAGATGAATGCTTCAACTTTACTTACTACTTGTAATGAAAGCGCTGATTTAATCGGGCATGAGAACTTTACGCTGAAAGAAAGTAAGAAAACAGGTAAATAACACTTTTATGGTTTGGGTTAGGATCATTTCAATGCTATTCATACCGAGAAAATAAGAAAGCGAAACATCCTATCCCTCGAAAAGTCGGGATTTTCAGTCTCGCTTTCTTAATTTATTTTTACATATCTTCCTCGGCAAGCCCGTTTTTATGGGCTTGCTTTTTTGTATAACGAAAACCACGCGATAGTCGCGTGGTTCAATAGAGGTTAACCGATGAGGCAAAATCCTCCAAATATGTTATAATAGTAATTGACCTGCCAGTCAAAACTAAAAAACATATTTGGAGGATTTATCTATGA
>JAFTQL010000032.1 GCA_017462795.1 Clostridia bacterium | reverse complement strand
ATGGAGAGTGCAAGGGAAGCACCGATCATAGCGGTGATCTCGGGAGAGCAATCGGGGTCAACGGACATAACGGTAAGTGTGAGCGCTACGTCGTTGCGGAGATCCTTGGGGAAGAGGGGACGGATGGGGCGGTCGATAACACGGGAGGTAAGGACAGCCTTCTCAGAGGGCTTACCCTCTCTCTTGAGGTAACCGCCGGGGATCTTTCCTGCAGCGTACATTCTCTCGTCGTAGTCAACGGAGAGGGGAAGGAAGTCGATGCCGTCTCTGGGCTTTGCGGACGCGGTTGCGCAGCAAAGGATAGCTGTTTCGCCGTAGCGAATGAGAACAGAGCCGTTTGCGAGACCTGCCATCTTGCCTGTTTCAACAACAAGGGGTCTGCCTGCCAAGGTATAGTTGAATACCTTGAAGTTCTTGAAATTCATAGGTGTACTGATCTGTGACATAATGTCCTCCATAAATATATTTATTATCTCACAGGGTTTAGCACTTAATCGAAAATCGAAAATCTGAAATAGTTTCTATGTGGCTTCGGTTTTCGATTAACTGCTAATCCGATGTGAGATTTTGTCAGATTTTGTTGTATTTGTGGTGTAAAATACCCGCAAATAAGAGTAAGGGAGTGAGGAGTCGCGCCGACAGGCTCCACTCTTCACTCCGACAACTAATGAAATTACTTTCTCAGACCGAGCTTTTCAACGATAGCGCGGTAACGCTCGATGTCTGTCTTCTGAAGGTAGCCGAGAAGATTTCTTCTGTGACCTACCATCTTCTGCAGACCTCTGCGGCTGTGATGGTCCTTGTGGTTGGACTTGAGGTGCTCGGTAAGGTTCTTGATCCTGTATGTGAGGAGCGCGATCTGCACCTCGGGAGAACCTGTATCGCCCTCGTGAGTAGCGTAAGTCTCAATAATTGTCTGCTTTTCGTCCTTCTGCATCATGGTTGTTTTCACCTTTCAAAAATATATTTATCATTAACACAGAGACCGGCGGGTGAATTGCCGCCTGAAGCGACCGCATATCCGAAACCCGTGTTAACGACATGTACAGTTATTATATCACATCTTGTCCGTTTTGTAAATAGCTTTTTTAAATTTTTTGGAAATTTTTAAATGTTTTCTTGCTTTTTTATTTTTTTGAATGAAAAAGGGCAGTTCACCAATGATACCGCCCTTTGGTATGTATGTTTTGTTTATTACATTATTTATTGTATATATTTTACAGCCTTTCTATTCTTCCGCATGCCATTTTTACTCCCGAATTTCCCGAGGGCTGTGTGGTGAAATCGTCGGGACGGGAATGGATGATAACAGTTTTTCCTATTATCTCGTCAACGGTAAATCTGTCGGTCAGGAACATGGAGAAGGCGTAACCGTCCGCGCCGAAAAGAGGAGGAAGGTCGCCCGCGTGATATGGGTGGGGACAGCGGCGGGGATCATAGTGCATGCCCGCATTGGCAAAGGGGTCATCCGCGTTGCCCGTGCAGCTTCCGCCGCCGTGTATGTGAAAGCCGAAAACGGGAGAGTAGCAGTCTCCCACTGGGCTGGGAAGTCCCGAAATTTGGGCGGCGACCATCACGCCGAAGGGTGTCTCATAAAATTCGACTGTTCCGTAAATTTCGGGGTAACGGTCACTGCCGCGCACCGACGCCTGCGCTGTGGGACGGCGGCGCAGAATACCGCCGAAGCGAGGATAAACACTGTTTTTATTCATAAAAGTACCTCATAGAGATTTTTGTATATCTTGTATAAATATATGCCGTTTTTTACGCCTTTGACAATGTGGACGGTCACGAAAAAATTGTAAAAGTTGTACAAAAAGCGTCGAAAAGGGTTGACTTTGGCGGAAGGGGATAGTATAATACACGAACAATCTGATAAGGAGAGCGCCAAAAGGACGCGAAATAGTATTATGGCTGTTAAGTTTTTGACTAATCAGAAGCTTGATGACAGGCAGACGGAGGCTATTCTCTCCCTCTGCGATGACAACGAGCCCGTAAGGCTGGCGATAGTCGGTGAGATATCCGAGAAAGCCAGATACGGCACATGTATTTTGCTTGCCACCGACTCCTATGTGTTTACCTACAACACAGACAGCGGAGAATGCTCCCGTCGGTTTGCGTTTGATGAGATAGAAAAGATATTCAACAAGCGCATGTACGGAAACGGCGTGATGCGTGTACGCACAAGGGACGGAGAGGTTTGTGATCTTTTCAGGTTCACCTTTTCCGTCACCGCTCTTTGCGACGCGCTGATCACATACGTGACAGATATCCGTGACGGTACGGACAGGAATGAGGCGTTTGCCGCCATGGAAGCGGTGTATCAGAAGCAGCTTTCCATTTGTCCCAAGTGCGGACGCACTCTTTCCGCTCCCGGTGTGCCGTGTATCCACTGCATGAAAAAGGGAAGGCTTCTCAGCAAGCTCTCACAGTATCTCAAGCCGGAGGCGCCCATACTTGTCATTTCTGTTATAATCTCCATATGCACCACCGCTCTCGCTCTTGTTCCGCCTCTGCTTACAAAGACGTTGGTGGACGATATTCTGCCCAATCAGAACCGCCGTCTGCTTGCCGCTGTTGTGGTGGCGTTGGTGCTTCTTCACATCATACATTATCTGCTTGCGGGCATACGGGGATACATGCTCCGCGTGACGGGAAACAAGATAGTTGCCCGTATACGCTGTGAGGTCTATGAGAAGGCTCAGTATCTTCCGATGCGGTTTTACGACAAGACCTCAACGGGAGCGGTCATCAACCGTATAAGCGGAGACACCGCCACCATTCAGTCTTTCATGCTTCGTATAACGCAGGAGGTGGTGGTGCAGTTCTTCAAGCTTATCGGTATTATCGTGGTAATGTTCTGCATAGACCCGAGGCTGACGCTGTTCTCCCTCTTTCCAGTGCCTCTTGTTGTTATCGGCTCGCGTATATTCCGAAAGAAGATAGCGCCTTTTTACCGCCGCATCTGGCGGCGCTCCTCCGCGGTGACCTCCACGCTCACCGATACCATCCCGGGTATTCGTGTTATCAAGTCCTTTACCAACGAAAAGAACTCAGTCACGAGATTTGAGGGTTGTGTTGAGGAATGGCGGCAGGTGGACACAAAAGCGGGTAAGATACTCAACGCGTATCCTGCTATAGTCAACTGTCTTATGAGCTGCGGAAGCGTTATCATCTGGGCGCTGGGCGGAAATATGGTCATCAACGGTATTGCCACGGGTGACGCGGGACCCATATCCGTGGGTCTGCTTGTGTCCTTTATTTCCTACGCTACTATGTTCTATGAGCCTGTAAACTTTTTCGCCAATCTGTCCGACTCCATGCAGAGCGCCATGGCGTCCACAGAGCGTATCATGGATATACTTGATGCCGAGCCTGAGCATGACTTCGGAAAGGGCAATACAAGCGCCAATATAGGCGGACGGATAGAGTTTAAAAATGTCAACTTCTCCTTTGACCGAACAAAGAAGGTGCTGAAAAACATCAATCTTACCATTGAGCCCGGCGATATCGTGGGTATTGTCGGCACGACGGGCTCGGGGAAATCAACGCTTATAAATCTCCTGCTCCGCTATTACGATCACTACGAGGGTCAGATAACCGTGGGCGGCGTTGATATCAGAGACATTGACATGCAGTATTACCGCGCCAATATCGGTTATGTGCAGCAAGAACCCCAGATGTTCCATGACACTATCTTCAACAATATCGCTTACGGAGACGACAGCTTTTCAGTGGACGAGGTCATAAATGCCGCGGATATCGCCAATGCCCATGAGTTTATAGTCCGTCAGCCCGACGGATATGATTCGGTTCTTGGAGAGAGGGGTGTCGGACTTTCGGGCGGTGAGAAGCAGAGAGTGTCCATTGCCCGCGCCATGCTCCGCAATCCCAAGCTTCTGGTGTTTGACGAGGCGACGGCGGCGGTGGATTCGGAGACCGAGCATCTGATACAAGACGCTATAGAGCATCTTATCAGCGGGCGCACAACGCTTATGATCGCCCACCGTCTGTCCACGCTGTCCAAGGCGAACAAGATCGTCGTGGTGGACAACGGAGAGATAATAGAGTGCGGAACTCCCGAGGAGCTTATGGCTAAGAAGGGCAAATACTACAGGCTTGTGCAGATACAGTCCATGTCCGACAAGATTGCCGAGGAACGTCGGGCGGAGAATTTCTGAGGAGGCGGAAATGGGAAGATATTATATTGATAAATACACGGGAAGGCTTGAGCGCACCGACCTGTATCTTGTGCGCCTTATAAAAAAGAACGGCGAGGTCGTGGAGGATCTCGAGCCGCGCATGCTGTTTCCGTTTACCAATCACACCATGTATATTACCCTGCTTGACAGCAACGAGAGAGAGTACGGCTTTGTGAGAGATCTTGAGGAGATAGACGGTGAGTCGAGGAGGGCTCTTGAGGAGTGCTTCAAGGAGTATTACATGATACCAAAGATCACGCGGCTTATCAGCAGTGAGGACAAGTTCGGTACGCTTAAATGGCGGCTTGATACCGATCGGGGTGAGGTCACTATCCGCATCCGCAACCGTCAGAGCGACATAAAGGTGCTTCAAGGCACGCACCGCGTTATAATCAGGGATTCCAACGATAACCGATATGAGATTCCCGACTATACCGCTATGGATGCCCACAGCTCACGCTTGTTGTTTTCATATCTGTAAATGAAAAATCGGTGATGCTACATGATCAAAATAAAAAACTGATACACTTCCTTATACGGTTGCGTATCAGTTTTTTATATTCGTATTGATCGGTACTGACCGAATTTTTTATTTTACTTTCTTCTAAGAGTAACGGTGATCTTAACTCCGTCAAGGTCGATCTCGCCTGTGAACTCGGGCTCTACGGGAGTCTGGAGTGTGGCAAGGAGATCATGTGTGAGCTGATCCTTCTTTTCGTCGATGATGCTTGCGATAAGCTCGGAGTCGGTGGCAAAGCCGATGTAGATTTTGTCGCTTACGTCAAAGCCTGCCTGCTTACGGAATACCTGACATTGACGAACGATGTCGCGGAGGATTCCCGCACGCTGAAGCTCCTCGGAGATAGTGATGTTGAGCGCTGTGAACTCACCGTTGTTTTCGTAGATGGCGATATTATCCTTGGGCTTGGAGTTGAGAGTGAATACATCGGGCTGGATGTCAAGTCCGAGTGCGTCAAGCTTTACGTTCTCGCCCCTCTTTACAATGTCGGATATCGCCTGCTGTGTATCGGCATCAAGCTCCGCAAGATATGCCTTGACCTCGTTTGCGCGGTTCTTGAGCACGCGTCCCGCAACCTTGAAGTTTACGGTGAGGAAGTTGGATTCAAGAGTTGAGGCATCCTCAAGCTCCTTGATCTCTCCCACGTTAAGCTCGCTCATAATGACCCAGCCGAATGTCTCTATTGCGCTGTGGTTTTCGGGTGTTGCGGAAACATACAGCTCGGAGAGAGGCTGACGGATCTTGATCTGCTTCTCGTTACGAAGCTTGAGACCGAGAGAGATCATGTCTCTTGCCTTCTCAACGTCTGTGAGTATTCTCTCATCGTTTACGTCAAGGTCAGCACGGACAGTGGGGTATTCGGTGAGGAATACGGAAACCGCTGTCTCGTCGGAATATCTCTTGATGAATTTCTGCCATGTGGTCTCGGTGATGAAGGGGATTATGGGAGCCATAGCGCCTGTGATCGCCTTGATGGCATAGAAGAGAACGGTATACGCGTTCTGCTTGTCTTCGGAGTTTTCAGTGCTCCAGAAGCGACTGCGGTTTACGCGGATATAGAAGTTGGAAATGTCGTTTACAAATGCCTCGAACGCCGATACGACCTCTCTTGTGGAGTAATCGCTCATATATTTGTTTGCTTCTTTTATGAAGCTGTTTGTGCGGATGACCAGCCAGCGGTCAATGGGGCAAAGCGCGTTTACATCAAGCTTTGCGAGATCTACCTTTGCGTTATCGATATCCGCGTAGGTGGCGAAGAAGGTCTCAAGATTCCAGAAGGCGAGAAGCTTTCTCTTTGCCTCATCTCCGAGGTTGAAGCCAAAGCGGACATCTCCCGAGGTAGAGGAGGACGCGAAGATGTAACGGGAAGCGTCAGCTCCGATAACATCGGCAGCCTCGTCAAATCTGATCATGAAGCCTGTCTTTGAGAACTTGCTTCCGTCCTCGGAGACAACGACACCGTGGGTGCTTACTCTCTCATAGGGAGGCTCGTCAACAAGAACGGTACTCATAAAGAGCATGGAGTAGAACCACAGACGGATCTGCTCCTTCATCTCAAGAACGTGCTCCGCGGGGAAATACTGCTTCCAGTATTCCTTATCGGTGAAGTGCTTAAGTGTTGAGAAGGGAACGATACCCGCGTCCAGCCATACGTCGCCGACCTGAGTAATTCTCTCAACAGCCGCGCCGCATCCGGGACAGGCGATCTTCACCTCGTCGATCCAGGGGCGGTGGAGGTGAGGAATAGCGTCTACCTTGGATTTGTCTACAGCAAGCTCGTAAAGCTCTTCTTTGGAGCCAACAACTGTCAGCTTGCCGCAATCGGGACATACATAGAAGGGAAGGGGAAGACCGTAGAAACGCTTACGGGAGATATTCCAGTCGGACATGTTCTCCAGCCAGTCAAGCATTCTCTTGCCCTGATAAGGCGGCTCCCAACGAACCTTGTTTGCGTTTGCGATAAGACGGGGGCGAAGCTCGTCAACGGCTATAGCCCATTCCTTTACCAGACGGAAAAGGATCTCCTTCTTACATCTCCAGCAAACGGGGTAGCTGTGCTTATATTTGTGTGTGTAGAACAGCTTGCCTCTCTTTTTGAGCTCGTCAAATACCAGCTGGCGGCTCTCCTGCGCGTCAACGCCTGTGAGGAAGCCGAAGCCGTCGTAGAAAATACCGTATTCATCAACGGGGATTATTTTTGGAAGTCCGATGGACTCGCCGAGAGCAAAGTCCTCAGCTCCGCATCCGGGAGCGATATGAACAACTCCGCAGCCCTCGGTCTCGTCTACCTCGTCCCAAAGAACGATCTTGTGAGCGAATTTCTGCTCCTCCATCTCGGGGAAGCAGGTCTCATATTCAAGTCCTGCAAGGTCTGCGCCCTTGAAGGTATCAAGAAGAGTTACGCCGTCCTTGCCCTCGAACTTCTGCTTGTAGTAGTTGAGAGATGTAACATAGTTGTGCTCCTCACCCTCAACGTGCAGTCTTACGTAGTCCATCTCCGCGTTTACGGCAAGAGCCACGTTCGCAGACAGGGTCCAGGGTGTGGTGGTCCATACAAGGATGTAATCGTTTGTTCCGACAATGGGGAGCTTGAAGAATACCGCCTCATGCTCGATCTCCTTGTAAGAGCCTGTCATTTCATGCTCGGAGAGAGAGGTTCCGCAACGGGAGCACCAGGGCATAGGCTTGTATACTTCCTTTATCCAGCCGCCCTCGTGACACTTCTTGAGGAACGCCCAGATGCCTGTGATGTTTTCATCTGTGTAAGTATAGTAGGAGTTGTCCCAGTCCATCCACTGACCGAGTCTTATGGACTGCTCAGTGATAACGCCGGAGAATTTCTTTACACGTTCGATACACTTGTCGGTAAACTTGTCAAGACCGTAAGCCTCGATATCGTGCTTGGTCTTGAAGCCCAGCTCCTTTTCAACCTCAACCTCTACCCAAAGGCCCTGAGAGTCAAAGCCGTTGCGATAATGGGTGTCGCAGCCCTTCATTGCGTGGTACTTGATAAACGTATCCTTCAGAGTTCTTCCCCATACGTGATGGATACCCATGGGGTTGTTTGCTGTAATAGGACCGTCGATAAAGCGGTATTTGGGACCGTTTGCGTTCTTCTCCTTGAGCTTGCGGAAACAGTCGTTTTCCTTCCAATAGGAGATTATTTCCTTCTCATTGTCCACAAAGGAATATTTTGTGTCGAATTTTTCCTGCATTTTATATAAACTTTCCTTTCATAATATACGGTAGAAATTTGCATACATAAAATAGTATATCACAATATCAGCCGAAAGTCAATAATTTTAAGGAAAATATAATATTAAATGTAGAAAATAAAAATTTCCGCCTGTAAGATTTTTGCCCATCCGATCTCTTTAAGTTTTTTAAAAGAGATTGAGGAAACCTTTTTGAAAGGTTTCCTCAATAAAACTATATCCGAAATCTAATTTATGCTCAATTCATTTTTACAGCTTCCTGTGGTGAAAAATTCAACTATATTGTCAGTGGTGATCTCGGCGATATTGGCAAGCGCTTCCTCTGTAAGAAAGGCTTGATGAGAGGTGACGATGACATTGGGCATAGAAATGAGACGAGCCAAGGTATCGTCTTCCAAAATGTGACCTGAGAAGTCCTCAAAAAACAGGTCTGATTCCTCCTCGTACACATCAAGACAGGTAGCGCCTATCTTTCTTGATTTGATACCATCAAGGAGAGCATCCGCGTCTATAAGAGCGCCTCGTGATGTGTTGATTATTACAACTCCCTTTTTGAGCTTTTCGATGGTTTCGGCGTTGAGCATGTGATATGTGTCGCTCGTCAGAGGGCAGTGGAATGAGATGATGTCGCTCTCGGAAAATATGCGGTCAAGGGAAACATAGGGAATGTCCCCGTCCTCTGCGGGAAACTTGTCATATGCAAGTATTTTCATTCCAAAGCCGCGGCAAATGTCGGCAAAAACACGCCCTATCCGTCCCATGCCGACAATGCCTACCGTCTTTCCGTGCAGGTCAAAGCCTGTCATTCCCACAAGACTGAAATTAAAATCACGTGTGCGGATATATGCCTTGTGAATACGCCTGATGGATGTCAGCAGCATAGCCATTGCATGCTCGGCTACGGCGTAGGGCGAATAGGCGGGAACATGGACGATACACAAACGCTTGCGGGCATATTTTACGTCAACATTGTTGTAGCCCGCGCAACGCATGGCAAGCAGCTTTATCCCCAGTCCCTCCAGAATGTCTATTACAGCCTCATTAACGCTGTCGTTAACAAAGGCGCATACTCCGTCACATCCCTTAGCGAGATGCGCAGTGTCCTCGTTCAGCTTTGTTTCGTAAAATTTATATATTATCCCTGCTTGCTCTCCGTACAGCTCAAATTTGGGGCGGTCGTAGGGCTTGGTATCAAAAAATGCGATCTTTTTCATAGCTTTCTCCGTTTATATTTGTAGTATTATTTATAAGTTTTCTCACCATTGGAGTATTATAAACAAAATTTTTATGAAAAAATAAAAATAAATTTTAAAAAAGGTATTGTAATTCACTGAGTGATGTGGTATAATAATCTCGTGAATATGGTATAGAATACTACATTCAAGAGTGAAACGAACAGGAGGTAATTGTCATGGATGCAACATTTGGTAACGCGAGACTGTTGACTCCCGTAAAAATAAAGAAGCGCAGAACAAAGCTCTGCGATAGGATACTTCCCGATTATACAAGGGGAGAGGAGATATTCAATATGGTGTCTCACATTGTAGGCGGCGCTTTTGGTCTTGTGACGCTTGTCCTGTGCATTATGATCTCCTCCTTCAAGGGAGACATTGCCGGGATGATCTGCGGCGGTGTGTTTGGCGTTTCCATGACCTGCCTTTACACAATGTCAAGCATTTATCACGGACTTCCCGTCGGAATGGCTAAGAAGGTATTTCAGGTCATAGACCACTGCACTATATATTTTCTCATCGCCGGTACGTATACTCCAATGCTTGTCTGCTGTCTTGCCAAAACTCATCCGCTGGCAGCCTCGCTTACATTTGCGGCTGTCTGGGGACTGACGGCGGTGTCTGTGACGCTTACGGCAATAGATATCAATAAATATAAAGTGTTCAGCATGATCTCGTATATCGGAATGGGTTGGGCTATCATATTTTCGATAAAGCCCATGTATGATGCCATAGGATCCGGTGGCTTCGCTTTGCTTCTTGCGGGCGGTCTGCTGTATACCTTTGGAGTGATCTTTTTCAAGCTTGGAGGAAGCAAAAGATACTTCCACTCTGTTTTTCATATATTTGTACTGCTTGGCAGTATCGCTCACTCGATGTGCGTTATGATGTACGCTCTTTGATCGGGATATAATTCAGAAAGGATAACCTTAAAATGAAATTCGCTAAAGTTATAAGAGTGATGACAGTAGCGCCTGTTATGGCGATGGCAACGCTGTGTACGTTGTTTATCGTAAATCCGTCTCTTTTTGGAAAATGGTATCTTTTTGCCATAGCAATGCTCTTTTTGGGGGTATTGCCGTTGCTTGCCTATCCTCTTCAGCCTTTTATACCGAAATTCAAGGATAAGGGCAGGGAAGGTCAGCGAACACTTGCCATGCTGTTTGCTGTGAGTGGGTATATACTCGGATGTCTGACTAACCTTTTTCTCGGAGCGCCTGTTGCCTTGTGGATAATCTATCTCGACTATCTCATATCGGGAGCGCTTATCCTTGTGTTCAATAAGCTGTTTCATCTCCGCGCCAGCGCTCATGCCTGCGGAGTCGCGGGACCTACAGCACTTATCATGTATCTCGGTGTTCCGGCGGCTCTTATCCCGGGTATAGTCCTTTACTTTTCCGCTCTCTGGGCAAGCCTTAAAATGAAGCGCCACACATGGCAGCAATTTATAGGCGGCGCGGCGATATCCTTGAGTGTTCTCGGGGGATTGCATTTAATATTTTGATATAAATATATAACCAAAAGACTGAAAAAACGGACGTTCCCATTAAAAAAATGAGAACGTCCGTTTTGAATATCTGATATTGAAGCTTAAATGCCGAGCTGCACTTTTTAATCGCTTTCGCCTATCTCACGGAATCTTTCACGGGCGCGGAACAAGAGAGTTACGCACCAAATTCCCGCGAGGGCGACTACGGTGTAGACGATACGGCTGAAAAGCGCATCCTGACCGCCGCCTATCCATGCGACTATATCAAATTGGAAAAGACCGATACTACCCCAGTTGAGTGCACCGATGATGGTGATCAAAAGGGCTATTCTGTCCATAATCATTTTGCCAATGCCTCCTTATAGGTTTTCCGACCGGAGTTAGAACGATCACAGTTTATGGTTCGGAGCTTAAAGCTTGAAAAATTCTCTGATCATCCTAACTGTGTATAGGTTTTACCTGAGAGGGGCAAAATATAGCTGAAATATTTTGGCAGAGATCAGTAGAGTATCTTTGCCACCATTTTGTGGACAGGAGCGGGAGTATCGTTGGGCGCGACGCAGGGAGCATGAGCCTCATTGGGGAAAATGATAGCAAGCTCGCCGCGGCGAAGACGGACGGTATCGTATTCATCGTTCATGGCATAAAATGCGCAGTCACGCGTCTTGTCATATTCGACGGTGACGTTCAGCTTATCGACCGTATCAAAACGGATGATCTCCTCGCCGTCAAGTATGACCTGTATGTCAATGTATTTTTCATGAGTTTCAAATTTCGCTTCCGAGGCGGGCTTTGTGTCATAGGACTGGACGGAGTAGTACACCTTGTCGCCGTCAAGCGCATATTTACCGTCTTCGGGAATGCTGTTGAGAGCTGCCTTGGCTATTTCAAAAATTTGGGCAAAGCTGTCGTTTGTTTTTGCGTAAAGAGTAAGCTCGGGGCTGTTGAGATCTGTTATTATCATTTTGTTTACCTCTTCATTATAAAATATGGTAATATTATGATACAGCAAAAATCTCTTCAAGTCAATAGTTTGCTCTGTTTTTGTTTAAAATATTTGCACAATATTTGCGCAAAAAAGTGATACTCGGAATAGATTCAAAATAAATTTTAATAAAAATAAATATTTTTTTCAAAAAACTCTTGATTTTTATTTTTGTTTGTGGTATAATACATAGGTCGCATGGAGAGATGGCTGAGCTGGTCTAAGGCGCACGATTGGAAATCGTGTGAACGCTAATACCGTTCCGTGAGTTCGAATCTCACTCTCTCCGCCAACAAAAAACGCACTTTTGTCTACCGACAAAGGTGCGTTTTTTTGAACTAAGTGTTCCGCCTGCGGAACGTGAAGAGAACTGCAAGCAGTTCGTGAAGCGCACTTCGTGCGTGAAGTAGTGCCAAGGAGTTCGCAAGCGAACTCCGGCACGATATGCGGAACACTTAACTTCACTGCTACAAAGGAGCAACTTCACTATGCCGATAGGCTAACTTCACTTCGGCTTGCCGCTGCTTCACTTTTGATATACAGACTT
>JAFTQL010000031.1 GCA_017462795.1 Clostridia bacterium | reverse complement strand
TACCAGACCGGATCCGATCTTGTCGGTGCCGATCAGTTCAACGTTTGCAGCCTTGACCATTGCATCTGCTGCCTCGATTGCGGCTACGAGACCGCGGGTCTCAACCATTCCAAGTGCCTGAAGTGCCATAATCATTTATCTCCTTTTTAAATTTTTTATAGGTTATTTATCAGTTAAGAGAAGGAAGTATCTTCTCAACGTCCGCATGAGGACGGGGAATTACGTGAACGGCAACCAGCTCGCCGAGCCTTGAAGCCGCAACGCTTCCTGCCTCTGTAGCCGCCTTAACAGCTCCGACGTCGCCTCTTACCATAACGGATACGAGACCCGAGCCGATCTTCTCAGTGCCGATAAGCTCAACATTTGCCGCCTTTACCATAGCGTCAGCTGCCTCGATAGCCGCAACGAGACCTCTTGTTTCAACCATTCCAAGTGCCTGAAGTGCCATAATTATTTATCTCCTTTTTTTTCGGTAGTTTTTGTTTTTGTCGCGGTCTTCTTTGCCGCGGGCTGTTTGCTTTCGGTCACAGCCTCCTTTTGTTTTTTTGCCGCCGACTGCTTTTCCAGTCTCTTAGCGGATAGCTCCGCAAGTCTGACGGTCTCGGGGTGCGGGTTGGCGATCACGGCGCTGGCGCAGGGCTTTTTGATGCATTGCGCCTTTGCGCTATCAACTGCCGCGGTCACAGCAGAAACGTCTCCCGTTACGATAAGCGTAACAAGTCTTCCGCCAAGCTTTCTTTCCCAGCTTACAAGAGAGACGTCCGCGCTCTTGCACATGATGTCAAGAGCGTCTATCGCCGCAACAACTCCGCTGACCTCCACAAATCCCAGTGATTTCATAGCGCCTCCGTAAGTTTTGTTGTGACTCAGTCAAGAGAGGGGAGTATCTTCTCAACGTCCGCATGGGGGCGGGGAATTACGTGAACAGCAACCAGCTCGCCGAGTCTGGAAGCCGCAACGCTTCCTGCCTCTGTAGCCGCCTTTACAGCTCCCACATCTCCTCTTACCATAACGGATACCAGACCCGAACCGATCTTTTCTGTGCCGATGAGAGTTACCTCAGCCGCCTTGACCATAGCGTCAGCCGCCTCGATTGCGGCTACAAGTCCTCTTGTTTCAACCATTCCAAGTGCTTCAAGTGCCATTTTTTATGTTTCCTTTCAAAAATCAAATATGTTTATCAGCTTTTGTCGAAGGCGTTCAGCTTCAACATCTTGTCCGTGGACTCCTCGGTGTTGGCAATGATGTGCTTTGTGATAACACCCGATACGCCCTCAGCCGCTACAGCCGCCGCGTCCACAGCCGCCTTCACGTCCTCCACAGATCCGCGGAACTTGATAGCCATGATCAGCGGAACGGGAAGCGCGTCAGCGTTGGCGGGCTTGTTCTTATCGAGAGTTTCAACAGTAACATCAGCCGCCTTACAGCCCGCGTCCAGAGCGACAAATGCCGCTGTAAGTCCATAGACCTCAATAATACCGGTAGCTTTTCCCATATCGGTCTACCTCCTTTATCAGTCGTTTACGATGGCGATCTTAAGACCTTCCATCTTGAGGTTAGTTTCAAGAGCCTCGTTGATCTTGTCAAGAGGATACTTGTGAGTGATAAGCTTTTCAAGGGGAAGTCCGATACCCTTTGCTCTCTTGAGGAAATCAAAGGTGGTAACGTAGTCACGGAGCGTGTATACCCATGAGCCAACGGTGGTGATCTCCTTGGAGCAGATGTCGAAGTGGGGGTTGATGGTAGCGTCTCCGCCGTTGATGAAGAAGCCAAGCTCACAAAGTCCGCCGCCGTTGCGGATGAACTTATAGATGTTGGCGTGAGCAACGGGAGAGCCCGTGCACTGGAAGGCGAAGTCAGCAAGGTAACCGCCGAAGGCGTCCTTGACAGCGCCGGCAAGAGCCTCTATGCCCTTGTGCTCCTTGAAGTTTACAGTCTCGGTAGCGCCCATGAGCTTTGCGAACTCAAGTCTCTTTGCCTCACCGTCAACAGCTACGATATTCTCCGTACCCATAGCGCGGAGCACGGCTATACAGATAAGACCGATAGGTCCGCATCCCTGAACAACAACTCTGGAGTTGAAGCGGAGAATGCCCGTGGTCTTAGCGCGCTCTACCGCGTGGATAAGAACGGCGCAGGGCTCGATGAGTATTCTTGAATCAAGATCAAGGTCGCTTACGTTGAATATGGTGGAGCCGCCTCTTACGAGTATGTAGTCGGCAAACCAACCGTTGAGGTGCTTGTCGTCGTCGGGAAGAAGTCCGTAAACGTCAGCGCCGCCCACGTTCTGCTTGTTGAGGTCGAACATGGTGATGTCGGGATTGTCCTTGAAGATCATGCAGGTAACGACCTTGTCGCCGATATTCAGGGGCTTGCCCGCGCTGTCCTTCTTTACGTTCTTACCCATCTTTACTATCTCACCCGTTCCCTCGTGTCCGAGAACGACGGGGATAAGGGAGAAGGGGTCGCGCTTGAATTCGTGAGCATCTGTTCCGCAAACTCCGCAGCCCTCGACCTTTACAAGGATATCGTCATCACCAAGCTCTGGGATGGGATATTCCTGAATGTCAAAGTGCTCAGCCTTTGTAAGCATGGCTACACGGCTTGTTGCGGGTACGGATGCCGATGATGTGCTTGCAGGTGCGTCGGAGCCCATGCTCTCGAGGACCTGTCTTACAATTTTTTCGATATCAGTGGATCTGATGTCCATCTCGCAGTCCTTTCGTGTGTATGATTTGTTTGTTGATGCTTTTACATTTTTGTTTCAAAATACTCTTTTCCGTAAGCGGAGAGAGCGGTGTCCTGCTCCTCAGTGCCGCCGCTGACGCCAAGCCCACCGATAATGCTTCCGTTATCGCCGACCAGAGGGTCGCCACCGCCGAAGATAACTATCCTGCCGCTGTTTGTAAACTGTATACCGTACAGCGACGCTCCGGGTTGAGCCAGGGGCTTGAGGTCGATGGTGGACATTTTCAGCGCCACTACCGTGTACGCCTTGCCTGTCGCCACATCATAGCTTGCAAGGAACGCGTCGTCCATGACCTTGACTGCCTTGGGATTTCCCGCGGCATCGGACACGCATACTACCGCCTTGACTCCCATGCGTCCCGCCTCTTCAAGCACAGCGTCCGCCAGCTCGTCGGCAAGGGAGAGAGTCATCGCGGACTTATCCCGCTTCATTGAGGAAATGGTATCCTGAACTATTTTTCTTATCTCGGCTTCGTTCATAGCCAAAGTGTTTTTTGATTACTTGCCGAGCTGCTCGAGAACAAGCTTTGTTACCATAGCGATGGTGTCAGCGTCAGCCTTCTTGCCGCCGCAGCTACCGCCGCAACCGTGACAGCTGGGCTTGCCTGCCTTTGCGTTGGGGCAGATGTCTGCGGGGTGCTTACCCTTGAGACCGAACTGACGGCGGATCTCGTAAAGTCTCTCAACCTGAGCGTCTGTCAGCTTCTTGGGGCCGCCGAGGACCTTTGCCTGATACATGAGCTGAGCGTAGAATTCTACGGACTCCATCTTGTGATATGCGTTGAGCAGGGAGTCGGAGAAGGAAAGCGCGCCGTGGTTAGCGAGAAGCACTGCGTCATAGTACTGGAGGTACTTGGAGATAGCGTCGGGGATCTCTTCGGTGGAGGGTGTGCCGTACTCAGCTATCGGAACACAGCCAAGAGCAATAACTGCCTCGGGCATGATGGGCTCTGTCAGCGGAATGCCCGCGATAGCGAAGGATGTAGCGTAGAGGGGGTGAGCGTGTACAACGGAATTAACGTCGGGGCGCTCACGGTAAACTCTCATGTGCATCTTGATCTCGGAGGAGGGCTTGAAGCCTGCGTTTGCCTGAATTACCTTGCCGTTTGCGTCTACCTTACAGATGTACTCGGGAGTCATAAAGCCCTTGGATACGCCTGTGGGGGTGCAGAGGAACTCGTTGTCATTCAGCTTAACGGAGATGTTACCGTCGTTGGATGCGACCATTCCCTTGTTGTAGATGCGCTTACCGATCTCACAGATCTGTTTTTTGATTTCGTACTCGTTTACCATTTTTTGTTCTCCTTATGATAATTAAAATTTTTAAACTTATTTTATATCAGCCCTGCTTTCGCAGATAAGCCTTCAATTGTGCCACACCCTCGCCCGTGTGGGAGTCGATGTGGAATACCTTTTCACACCCCGAAAGCCTCAGCCATGCCTCGGCTCTGTCGGGAGCGCGCTTGCCGATCTTGGTCACGATACCGATGACCTCACGGTTTACCATACATGTGACGTTGGGAGGAAAGAGGGAATAGTCGTCGTCCGCCGATATCAGCAGAGCCACTATGTCCGCCTCATAGGAATATATCGCCAGAGCCGCTCCCAGTCCGTGGACCTCGGCGTATTCTCCGGGTGAATCTATGAGCCAATCTCCGTAATCCATATACTGTGTTTTGACATAATGTATGTCCTCGCCTCTGAGGGCTTGCTTCAGCGTGGTCTTTCCCACACCGTGCCTGCCCACGAGAAGTGTTTTTTTCATCAGGTCTTGGTTATCTTGCATACCGTAAACCCAAGTGTTTCCGCGGCGTATTCGGTTACCGCCTTCAGCGATGCCTCAACCTCGGAGTAAGTACCCGTAAGTATGACCGTTCCGCTGAAACGATCCACAAACCCGAGCTGCGCGCCCGAGGATTTGATGGCGATGTCTCCTGCGATTATCGCCGTTTCCGCGGGGCTGAGCGTCAGTATTCCGATCGCCGATTTTGAATATTCAACAGCGGGATCAAGTCCCAGCTTCTTATACAGTATCTCGTCGGGGTTCGCTATGATGTGCGCAAGCGTTATCTGCTTACCCGGCACCAGCTCCTGTATTATTCTTTGCTTTTCGGTATAGTCCTGCATTTGTCTACCCTCCTATCTGACCCTTGAGACCTGTGCTGTTCACCACCTCAAGCAGTCTTTGCATATGCGCCTTTTCGGGGACATTTATGTGGGCCATGGTGTATGTTCTTCCAAGTCCCGCGTATTTGTCCGAGCCTATTCTGTGATAGGGGAGCAGGTGCATCTCTGTTACATCCTCAAGAGTCCTCGCAAACCCGGCGATGGCTCTTATCTCCTCCTCCGTGTCATTGAATGTTGGAATGACGGGAGTTCTTATGATAAGCTGCTTCGCCTCTTTTGCGATATGTCTTGCGTTCTCAAGGATAAGACCGTTATCCCTTGTGGTGAACTCCTTGTGCTTTGCGCTGTCAGTGTGCTTGATATCCATCAGCACCGTGTCAACATAAGGGAGCAGACGGCGTATTGTGTCCATCTCGGCATATCCCGTTGTCTCAATGGCTGTTGAAATGCCCTTTTCCTTGGCGGCTCTGAGAAGCGCCGCGGAGAAATCAGGCTGCCACAGGCACTCGCCTCCCGAGAGGGTAACGCCTCCGCCTCCCGAACGGGAGTAGTAAACTCTGTCTCTCTCTATCTCGGAGAGCACCTCGCCCACGGTCACGTCATTGCCGACCGTCTTTGACACGCCCGCCGTGACTATGGTCTGTATCTGCCATTCCTGAGATTCGGGATTACAGCACCATCTGCAACGCAGGGGACAGCCCTTGAGAAAGACTATTGTCCTGATTCCCGGACCGTCGTGGATGGAAAAGCGCTGGATGTTGAATATTCTGCCCTTTACATCAAGCAGATCTCTGTCCATTTTGCCATCCTCCTACCGTCAGAAGCCCTGTTGCTCGGTTCTGTTGATTATATCCTCCTGCAGACCTCTCGAGAGAGTGGTGAAGAGCGCGGAATAGCCCGCTACTCTTACTACAAGGGATTTATACTTTTCGGGGTGCTTCTGCGCGTCTCTCAGTGTTTCTCTGCTTACCACGTTGAACTGCATGTGGCTGCCCTTCTGATCAAAGTAGCCGCGCACCAGCGCCACAAAGCTCTCAAGTCCGCTTCTGCCCTCAAGGGCGGAGGGATGGAACTTCATGTTGAACAGCGTACCGTTGGAGGCTATATAGTGGTCAAGCCTTGATACTGAGTTTGCCGCCGCCGTGGGACCCTTGAGGTCTCTGCCCGCCGCGGGGGAAACGCCGTCCGCGATGGGGGTGTAGGCGAGACGTCCGTCGGGGGTCGCTCCCGTCTGAGCGCCCAGCGGCACGTTCGCGGAAACGGGGTAAAGTCCCGCTTGGAATATTCCGCCTCTGGGATTTTTGTAGCTCTCAAGAGGCTTTGTGTATGTATATGCCATCTCTCTTGCGAAGGTATCCACCTCGTCGCTGTCGTTTCCGAACTTTGTCATAGCCCCGATGTCCTCGAGAAGCGCGGCGTATTTTTTCTTTTGCTCCTCGGGCGCGTTGTTTTTCTTGACTGTCAGATATACCGTTTTTATATCCTCCTCGGTAAGTGTCTTGCCCGAGGCTACGATGGACGCGGCTATCTGCTGTGTCAGCTTTGCCGCCATAGCGCCGTCCATATCCATGCCGTAGTTGTTCTCAAGCGCTTCCTTGAAGAATTCAAGCGTGTACTTCCTGTCCTCGAACACAAGCTTCTTTACCGCGAACATTGCGTCCGCCACATTTGCGATACCAAAGCCCTGAGGACCTGTGAAGTTGTATATCGCTCCGCCCTCCTGCAGGCTCTTTCCTCTCTTTATGCAGTCATTTACCATTGATGACTGGAAGGGGAGGGGACACCGCTCGGCGTGGGCTACGTCAATGGCGTTGTCGGCGTTTACCATAAGCTCGATAAAGTAGTTCATCTGCTTTCTGTATGCCGCCTCAAACTCCTCGTAGGTCTTCATGTCGCTGACCTTACCCGTTTTCGGACCTATCTGCGCTCCCTTGTCAACACCGTCCGAGAATACCATCTCAAGGGGACGGCACATGTTGAAGAACGCGGCGTCATGCCAGCCATCGGTCTTTGCCGCCTTCTGGGGCTCAACGCAACCGATTATATTGTAGTCTCTCGCGTCCTCAAGGGAAAGTCCTCTGCTCTGGAGCGAGGGGATGATGACCTCGTCGTTGTAGTAGGCGGGGAATCCGATACCTGTTCTTGTGAGCTCCGCCGCTCTTATGAGAAACTCATGAGGCGAGCCGTTCCATACTCTCACGGAGAAGGAGGGCTGGGGGAGAAATACATGCTCGGTAGCGGTTATGGACATAAAGGAGAGGTCGTTTGTGGCGTCTCTGCCGTATTTATCCTGACCGCCCGCGATAAGATTCTGGAACAGGCTGTAGCCCGCAAAGCCCTCGGCGGACGCGGCGTCGCGCACCTTATTGAGGTCGTTGAGCTTTACCCAAATACAGTCCATCAGCTCCTGAGCTTGCTCACGGGTGATACTTCCGCCGTCCAGATCCTTTTTATAATAAGGATACATATATTGGTCAAAGCGTCCGGGGGAGATGGAGTGTCCGCTGGATTCTATCTGCAAGAGCATCTGCACGAACCAGAAGGACTGACATGCCTCGCGGAAGCTTGACGCTCCGTTTTCGGGAACTCTGTCGCAGACCGCCGCTATCTCCTCAAGCTCCTTTTTGCGCTTGATGTCCGCGGTGGTCTTTGCCATTGCCTCGGCGAGAGCGGAATAACGCTTTGCGTACTTTACAGCCGCCTCACAGCTCATTATCACGGCGTTGAGAAAATGACTGCGGCGTACATAATCCGCGTCTCCACGGCTCAGCCCGTCAAGCTCTGCCTTCGCCTCGGCTATAAGTCCCTTATATCCGATGGCAAGCACCTTGGGGTAGTCAACCGTAACATGTCCGATACCGTTGTAGAAATAGTTACCCGGGGTAAACATTCCGTGGTCGATGGCGGTCTTTGCCTCGTCGGACATATAGGATGTAGCCAGATCGCTTGTGGTTTTTCCTTTCCAATATTTATAGACCTCGGCAAGAGTCTCTTTTGTGCTGTCGGAGATATAGAATGGGTCAGCCACTCTTGTCTCCACCGTATCAAACTCTGCCTCAAGCCATTCAAAGGAATATTCGGGGAAAACCTGACAGCCTCTGGGAGCCTTTGTTGCCGAGCCGACTATGAGCTCGTTTTCCCGTATGGTTATGGGAATGTGCTCGAGAATATGCCTGAACGCCTTAGCGCGCCTTGTGATTATGGGCTCTCCCTCCGTCGTCTTATAGGACTCGGTGAGAAGCACCGCTCTGTCCGCCTCTATCTCGGGCATCTTTTCAAACAGAGCATCCACAAGCTTGGGTATTCTCGAAGATCTCGCAATGGGTTCCGTGTAGAACTTCATAGTAATCTTCCTTTTCTTTTATTGCACAAAACACAAAAAACACGAATGATTATTGTGGATATATCACATAAAAACACAGCGTTTTTGTTTTTTGCATACTTTCATGTGTACAGTATACCATATTTATTCGTGTTTGTCAACGGTTTTTTAAAAAAAATATTTTGGATTTTCTTGTTTTAGTTGGTTTTGTGTTTGTTTTGGCTTGCTTTTAAAATCGAAAATGCACAAAATAAGCGCTGTTTTACTATTGACATTTAATTTGGATAATGATATAATTAAGCAAACAACACCAAATCCAACACAAATAACGAAAAATATCTATTCGGAAAGGAATCAATGATGTTTATAAAAGCAAAGCCAATTTACGCGGCGGGTACGGAAAAGGAGATGCACCTGCTTTCCTGCTTCAGCGCGTCTGTCGATAGTCTTGAGGGCGCGAAGCTGCATATCTGCGCCGCCGATTTTTATCAGGTATACGTAAACGGAAAATTTGTCGCCGCAGGTCCCGCGCGAACAGCAAAGGGATACGCGAGACAGGACGTTATCTCTCTTGATAAATATAATAATGAAGCTAAAAACACCGTGGTAATATCCGTTCTTTCCCACAATTGCTGTTCGCTGTCCACGGTGCGTCAGCAGGGCTATCTTTGGGCTGAGATCGTAAGGGGAGAGCAGGTAGTATGCGCCACTGGAGAGGATTTTGACTGCTTCCTGCCCGCCTGCTTTGAGCAGAAAACAGAGAGATTTTCAGTCCAGCGTCATTTCACCGAGGTGTGGGATTTTTCGGGGAGCGGTCAGTGCAAAAATGCCGACATAGCTGTTCTCGGAGATGCACCCACGGTCCTCCCCCGCCGCGCGCCCTATCCCTTTTATGAGGATATCATGCGCCCCGAGGCATCGGCGGTGGGAACGCTTGAGTACGATGAGACGGTTACACCCCGAAAGCAGTTCTGGTCATATCAGCCCTCCGAGCGCTACGGAAGATTTTTATATGAAGAGGCGGTCAGCCATGCTTACGAGTGGGTACAGTGTCACCGCCAGAGCGTGACGGGAACGCAAAAGGCGCTCCCCATAAAGCTGGGAGCGATGGAGTACGCCGTGTTTGACTTCTCCCGTATAGAAACGGGTCTTATAGAGCTGAGAGCGGCGGCGGACAGTGACGCGGAGATAATAGTTGCCTTTTCAGAGGACGCGTCTCCCGAAAAATTTGAGTTTACCGACATGCACGCCCACAACGTGGTGGTAGTGAGACTCGGCGCGGGACAGACAGAGGACTTTATCAGCTTTGAGCCTTATGTAATGAGATACGCCATAGTGGCTGTGAGTAAGGGAGCTATAAGGCTTGACAGCTTCGGCATCAAGAATTACGCAAGGGATATCTCGGAAATAGAAATACCCGAGATAGAGGACGAGACACTCCGCAATGTTTACAGGGGAGCGGTGCGCACCTTTGCCCACAATGCCCTTGATATCTATATGGACTGCCCCTCAAGAGAGCGGGCGGGCTGGCTGTGTGACAGCTACTTCACCGCAAAGACGGAATACAAGCTTTATGGCAGTACCGATGTTGAGGATGCCTTCCTTGAAAACTTCCGCATCTACCGCAACGAGGGCGAGTACCCCGAGGGCGTGCTGCCCATGTGCTTCCCATCAGATGTTAAGGATGACGGCTGCTTTATCCCCCAGTGGACGATGTGGTATATACTTGAGGTAGAGGACTACCTTAACAACAGAGGCAAGGCGGCTGACAGAGAGCTGTTCAGGGAGAGCATAGAGGGGCTTTTGGGCTTTTACGAAAGGCACGAGAACGAGGACGGACTTCTTGAAAGGCTTCCTTCATGGAATTTTGTCGAGTGGAGCGTGGCGAATAACTGGACAAATGATGTCAGCTATCCCACAAACTTCCTTTACGCGCAGGTGCTTGAATGCGCATACCGTATATTCGGAGATGAGAAATACAGGATAAAGAGCGACAAGGTGCGCAAGACAGCCGCGGAGCAGTCCTTTAACGGCACTATCTTCCTTGACCACGCCGTGAGAGATGCCGAGGGCAGGCTTGTGAGAAAGAACCACAGCTCAGAGGCTTGTCAGTATTACGCCATCCTCTTCGGCGGTATCGATATAAATGAAGAAAAGTACGGCGAGCTTCACCGCCTTGTGACAGAGGTGTTCGGAGCGGAGCGGACGGAGAAGCACGAGGATATAGCTGAGATAAACGCCTTTATAGGAGCTTATCTGCGCCTTGAGGCACTGCTGAAAATGAAGGAGTACGACCTTGTCCTCCGTGACGTAAAGGACTTCTTCGGCAATATGGAAAGCATGACGGGCACGCTGTGGGAATACCGCCAGCGCCACGGAAGCCGAGACCACGGATTTGCGTCTTACGCTCTCGTCGCCCTGACCGAAGCGCTGGACGCAAAAAAGTCATGATCTCATCTTCTTGAACAAATGATTTCGGTTGACAATCCGTGAGGTTTATGGTATACTGTTATCATTACAGTTAAAGGAGACTTAATGCTATGAACAAAAATCAATTCGTATCTCAGAATGAGGCAAAGTACAAGAACGGAAGAATATCGTTGCTTTGTATAATCATATTCTCCGCCATAAATGTGCTTTCTATTGCCTTTGCGGATGTGTATTTCCTTTTCTCCGCGTATATTCCTCAGCTGGTAACAAGTGTGGGCGCTATTCTTTACGCGGATACGGGAGAGATGCTCTTTTACATAATAGCCGTTATTATGAGCCTGTTGCTCATCGTGCCCTATCTTCTGTGCTATATCTTCTCAAAGAAGAAGGTCGGCTGGATGATAGCCGCGCTTGTAATATTCGGTATCGACTCGCTTATATTCCTGCCCGATTTTATTCTTTGGGTGTTTGAGGACGTTTCAATGATACTTGACATGGCTGTGCGCGTTATCGCCCTTGTCACGCTGATACTGGGTGTCGTTGCGGGACTCAAGGCGGAGAAAGAGCCAAAGGTCGCTCCCGAGACGGGAGAGGGAATGGCATACACTCCCGCGGGCGGCGAATCCCTTGACAGCGAGACCGCGGATACGGCACAGATGATGCGCGCGCTGACGATAAAGCGCAAGAAAAAGTACACGGGATGCGCCATAGAGTTCCGATGCTTTGAGAACGGCAAGGAGATCTGCCGCCTGAAAAACGGAAAGAGTCAGACGGTGATGGTCACGGCACAGGCATTTGAATTTGGAGTAATGTTCGCAAACGGACTGAGCTCGGAGAAGATACTTGTCCCTGCGGGAACGACCGAGATCGCCTATACCGTAGAGCCGAAAATGGGCTTCTCCATGGCAAAGATCATTATCACACCCGTGCAAAGATAAAAAGGCAATAAGATAAAATGAAAAAATAAAAGCACTTATGATACACCTGAAAGCGTATGTCATAAGTGCTTTTTATTGCAATTAAAGGGTTTATATCAATTGATCATTCTTCCGACATTTTCTCGAGAATTTTGTAGAGCAGTGTATAAAGCTGCAAAGCATCCTCAGCGGAGAGCTTGACGCATTTTGCCATTTGTTCGGGGATGTCCGATGCCATCTGTTTAAGAGCCTCGCCCTTTTCTGTGAGTGTTACGTCAAGATTGCGTTCGTCCCTGGAAGAGCGGGCGCGTGTGATAAGCCCCTTTGCCTCCAGCTTTTTGAGCAGGGGAGTGAGCGTTCCCGAATCGAGATACAGCCTTTTTCCAAGCTCCTTGACGGTGAGAGACTTTCTTTCCCAGAGTATCATCATTGTGATGTACTGCGTGTAGGTCAGGTCTATGGCGTCAAGATAAGGCTTGTACTGTTTTATTACTTCCTTGGATGCCGCATAGAGAGGAAAGCAGAGCTGATTTTCAAGTTTGAGAGCATCGTTGTTTGTGTTGTTCATAGTAACCTCCGAAAGTATTGGTCACCATATTGTAACATATATTTTGAAAACTTGCAAGTGTTTTTGATATTTTTTGTGGTTTATTCCCGATTTTCGGAATCATATGCCTCTCTTACGGCTATTGCGAGCTGGTCCGCGCAGGATGTGGGACGCCTGCCGCAAGTGTTTCCAAGCAGCTTTTTCTCGATCTCTTCTACCGTACAGCCGTCAAGCAGCTTGGATATAGCCTTGAGATTTCCGTTGCATCCACCCATAAATTCGATATTGCTGATAATATTTCCATCAATGTCAAAGCTTATTGTCTGCGCGCAGGTATTTTGTGTTTTGTATTGGTAACGCATAGTAATACTCCTTAAAAAAGATTTGGTACAATTAAATTATACTACACCATAAACTCTGTGTCAATAGCTTGCGCAAAATTTATTTTGTCAAATCAAGGAATTGCGTTGACGGCATATGCAAAATATGGTATACTGAATATATTACAGATCACGTGTGACAAGGGGGACAAACAGTATGGTATATCTTGAGTCATTCAGGCTTGCGGGGGCAGACGCGGAGGACAGCTTTGTGCTGTCATATCCTTATCAGCTTGAAATGCAGTGCTACTCTCACAATAACGTGTATCCCTTTAAAATATTTCCGCAAAAGCAGCTTTCCCATCTTACCTTTGAGCCTGTGACCGTGTTTTACGGCGGAAACGGCTCGGGTAAGTCAACCGTCCTCAATGTGATAACAGAGAAGCTGGGGCTGGAGCGCTCCGCTCCCTTCAACGATACGCCATTTATGGCGGATTATCTGAAGCTGTGCGGCTATGAGTTGGCTCGCGGTGTACGCGGAATACCTCGGGGAAGCAGGAAGATAACCAGCGACGACGTGTTTGACTATCTTCTTGATGTCAGAATGATAAACGAGGGAGTTGACCGCAGGAGAGAGGAGCTGTTTGAGGAATATACCCGTCTGAGAGATACGCCTATGCAGCCCTTACGTTCTCTTGACGACCTTGAGGGGCTCAGACAGAGAAACGAGGCAAGGGCGAGGACAAAATCGGCTTATGTGGCAAGAAGGCTTCCGCGTGAGCTTGACGGACGCTCCAACGGCGAGAGCGCGTTTCTGTACTTTACCGACAAAATAAGAGAGAACGCGCTGTATCTGCTGGATGAGCCGGAGAACAGTCTTTCAGCCGAATTGCAGATAAAGCTTGTTTCGTTTATTGAGGAGTCGGTGCGGTTTTACAACTGCCAATTTATAATCTCCACCCATTCGCCCTTCCTGCTGGCGATGAAAAACGCAAAGATATACGACCTTGACACCGTCCCCGTCGGTACAAAACGGTGGACGGAGCTTGGAAATGTAAAAATATACTACGACTTCTTCAAGCAACGGATGGACGAGTTTGAGTAAAATAGCCTTTCTTCTGATCGTCTCATCAGATATATTCACCTATGATCCGCCATTTTTCCGTCAGCCTCTCGGGAGACCATGCGGCGTTGGCGGGTGAGGTGGATGGGAGACAGACGGCAGTCCTGCCGACGGTGTCCCGTATATATCGGTTGTAATATTTTTCCGAGGTCTTGCCGTTGACGAATATCATGCGTATGTCGGCATTGTCGAGAATGAGGGAAATGTCGTTTGCCACAGCATTCTTTATGGAGCTGTCTGCGCTGCCCTCCACCTCGCAGGAAGCGATAACATCCCATAACGCTATGTGGGAAGAGAGCAGAAACGCTTTCTTTTGCTCAACGCTCACTGGAATCTCGCGTCCCAACACCGAGGCGAGTACTCTCCAGAATCGGTTTTGGGGATGTCCGTAGAAAAACATTTGCTCCCGCGAGCTGACAGACGGAAAGCTGCCGAGTATCAGTATTTTTGATTTTTCGTCATATACGGGTGGAATGGGATGCGCTATCATGTTGTTTTTACTTACAGGCACCCTTCACTATATCGCCCACTCCGTTCAGCACGTATTTGGGGCGGTAAGGGAATTTATCGATATCCTCTTTGGCGGTGACGCCGCTGAGCACAAGCACCGTGTCAACATTTGATTCTATACCGGCGATGATGTCGGTGTCCATGCGGTCTCCGATAAAGGCGATGTCCTCGCTGTGACAGCCCAGCTTGCGAAGACCGTGGCGGAGCATGAGCGGATTGGGCTTACCCACGAAATACGCCTTTTTACCCGTAGCGATCTCAATGGGAGCTACAAGCGAGCCTGTAGCGGGCATTATGCCTTGCTCGGTAACGCCCACGGTGTCGGGGTTAGCTCCGATAAGCTTTGCTCCCTTGTTGATAAGTGCAATGGCTTTTTCTATCTTTTCAAAGCAATATGTCCTCGTCTCTCCTATGACCACGTACTCGGGATTGACGTCGTTCATGTATATTTTGTGGTCATACAGTGCCTTGGAGAGAGCGGCTTCTCCTATGACGTAAGCCGTACATCCGGGCGCTTGTGTGTGCAAAAACTCCGCCGTTGCCATGGCGCTGGTGTAAAAGTGGTCGGGAGATACCGAAAGCCCCATGCGCTCCAGCTTCATGCTGAGCTCGTGCGGGGTCTTTTCGGGGCTGTTGGTGAGGAAAACAAACTTTTTGTTGTTCTCGATCATCCAGTTGACAAACTCGCTGACACCGTCAAGTATCTTGTTCCCGTGATAAATAACGCCGTCCATGTCGCAGATAAATCCTGCTTTTTCCAAAATCCTTTGCATATCGGTCATCGCTCCTTTTCTTTCCTTTAATATTAATTATAACAGATTATGTGACGGATTGCAAGTATGCACAAAATTCTTTTACCGTATTTTTTATGGTAATATCGATCTTTGTGTCGCAAAACCGCTTTATGTGCTCGGGTATCTCTCCGTAAAACGCTTCCGCTATGCCGCCCGCAATGCAGGCTTGAGTGTCAGCGTCCCCGCCGAGAGACACCGCGCCTCTCACCGCGCTTTCGTAATTATCGGATTCCAGAAACGCGATAATAGCGGGCGGTACGCTGTATGAGGTTCGGCTGTCAAACACGTGGTCTTTGCGAATGCTGTCCAGGGTGCGTGAGAGATCGTACTTGAATTTTTTTTGCAGATACTGACGGATATCCTCCTTGCTCTCTCCGTGCCGAGCGAGAAATATGGCAGCGGCAACAGCCTGCGCGCCAATGATCGCCTCACGGTGGCTATGGGTGGATAAGCAGCTTGCCTTGGCTTGGAGCAGAGTCTGTTCAAGCGTATCGTAAGCATAGCCTATTGGGATGACACGCATGGACGCTCCGTTGCCATAGCTGTGACCGTTTCCTGAATAAGGGCTTTTAGCCCACTCCGCAAACATATTGCCAAAGCCCGCATGGGGAAAGTGAGAATAGAATTGCTTGTATTGAGTGCCGTATTCCTTTGCCCTCCTTCGCAGTCCGCCGCGTGTGATGGGGGACGGATCGTTCAGTATCGCCTTGCAAACGGCGGCTATCAAAACGCTGTCGTCAGTGAAATAACTGTCCTTCTCAAACGGAAAATTGTAATCCTTGGTGCAGTGAAGCTCATAATAAGAGCCAATCACGTCGCCGTATATCGCGCCAAACATTATATATCTCCTTTCGATCATTTGTATAATTATTATATACCGACGGAGAGTAAATGTCAAGTCCCGTCTTGCGGACGTTGAGCGCTTTTCAGACATTTACATATCTTCGGTAAAAACTATGGAAAAAGTTGCGGATATGTGGTATAATATAAACAGCATGAGTGATTTCACGGTAAGGAGCAAGGATATGAAAAAGGTACGGATAACGGTCATGAGACAGACGGTGTATGCCGATCTGATGGAGAAATACGAAAATCCCATCCTGCACGCGTGTGACATGAGAGTAGGGCAGGTGTTTGTTGCCAACGGATGGCAGAGACCCGAGGGGCTTTGCGGAAGCGCCTGGGACAGTATGTCTCCCTTTGTTATGGCGCTTGCTCATGGGGGAGGGGACTTTTATGACGGATGGATGAAGGATCCACGCTCCGCCATGATCTCCTGCAACGATGGATTCCGCCCTGTCAGCTTTCTTCTGGAGACGATGGATGAGGACGCGGACTGAGATAAGATCAAGATAAAAATACATAACTTTATTTTGGAGGAAATAAAAATGAGCAGCTTTATTTATGACATTCCCACAAGAGTTTACTTTGGCGAGAACCAGCTCTGCCACCTTGGCGGGGAGCTTGCGAGATACGGCAAGCGTGTCCTGCTGACCTATGGCGGCGGTTCTATCAAAAAGACAGGGCTTTACGACGCGGTGACGGAGCAGATACGCAAGGCAGGACTTGAGGTGTACGAGCTTTCGGGTATCGCGCCCAATCCCCGTATCGATTCCGTCCGTGAGGGCGCAAGGATATGCAAGGAGAAGAATATAGACGTTATACTCGCCGTGGGCGGCGGCTCGACTCTGGATGCGTCAAAATGGATAGCGGCGGGCGCGTGTGTTGACCACGATCCGTGGGATTTCTTCTCAAGGTGGGCACCTGTAGAGAGGGCGTTGCCTCTGATTACCGTGCTGACTCTCTCCGCCACAGGCTCGGAGATGGATTGCGGCGGTGTTATCTCAAACCTTGAAACAAAGGATAAAATAGGCAGGATGGAGCCTCCGCTTCTTCCCAAGGTGTCCTTCCTTGATCCCACTGTGACCTATACGGTCAGCAGATATCAGACCGCCTGCGGCTCTGCGGATATGCTCAGCCACATTCTTGAGGTGTACTTCACCATGGAGAAGGATATGTATATGCTTGACTGCTTTATGGAGGGAATGATAAAGACCATAATCAAATATACTCCCATCGCTATGAACGACCCCGAAAATTACGAGGCAAGGGCAAACCTTATGTGGACGTCCTCATGGGCGATAAACGGCTTTATCGACGGTGGAAAGCAGCATGCGTGGAGCTGCCACCCCATGGAGCACGAGCTGTCGGCTATCTACGACATCACCCACGGTCTGGGTCTTGCCATCCTCACGCCCCGCTGGCTTGAATACTGCCTTGACGAGACTACCGTATCCAAGTACGTTCAGTTTGGCGTAAATGTGTTCGGAATCGATCCCACCCTTGCGCCCATGGATATCGCGAGAAAGAGCATAAGCCTGCTGTCGGAGTTCCTTTTTGACACGCTGGAGCTTGACGATACCTTTACAAAGGTGGGCATCAGAAAAGAAGACTTTGAGGTAATGGCGAAAAAGGCGTGTCACGGCGGAGTTATAAAAGGCTTCAAGCCCTTGGCACAGGCGGATATCGAGAAGATATTTGAGATGTGCCTGTAACGCCTCGGGATAAAAGGATAAGCAAAAATGGACGCTAAATGGAATCCCTGGCACGGCTGTCATAAGCTGAGCGAGGGATGCAGAAACTGCTTTGTTTACAGCATTGACGCACGGCACGAAAAGGATGCGAGCGAGGTCAGGCAAAATCTGACCTCCTTCCGTCTGCCCCTTGCCAGAAACCGCCGTGGAGAATACAAATACCCTGCGGGAACCGTATTCTATACCTGCTTTTCCTCCGACTTCTTTCTTGAGGATGCGGATGTCTGGCGAGATGAGATGTGGAAGATAATGCGCGAGCGGAGCGACTGCTTCTTTTTTATTATCACAAAGCGCATAGACCGCTTTTCGGTATGCGTCCCCGACGATTGGGGAGACGGCTACGCCAACGTGACCGTCGCCGTTACCTGCGAAGATCAGAAAATGGCGGACTATCGCCTGCCGATATATCTGTCACTGCCAATAAGGACCAAGGTCATAATATGCGAACCGTTCCTTGAGGCAATAGACCTTTCGGAATACCTCTCTCCCGCCATATCCGAGGTATCCGTGGGCGGTGAGTCGGGACTTGAGGCGCGTCCGTGTAGGTATGAATGGGTGCTTGGCATAAGAGAGCAGTGTGTTGCCGCGGGCGTGTCCTTTACCTTCCGCCAGACCGGCGCGAGATTTATTAAGGACGGAAGGCTGTATCTTATCCCCAAGCCAAAGCAGCACGAGCAGGCGCGCAGGGCGGGGATAGACTATTCCGTGTAAGGGTACATATATCATCTGAGACAAGACATAAATAATAATGACACCTCGTTTCGCGTTACATACAGCAGGCGAGGTGTTTTTTGAATATTAAGCATAGAAATTTTTTATAAAACTGTGGAAAAATTCACAAACATGTGATATAATAGATAAATAAATACAATTTTGAGGTAACTATGTCAAAAATTGATAAGGTGGTTTTGAGGGAGACAAAATATATCGCCGCGTGGGTGATAATTTTCAGCGCCATTATGCAGGCGGTGTTTCTTGTTATAGGTAAATGGGACTATACCGTTCTGCTTGGAAATCTCCTCAGCGGAGCTGCGGTCATACTGAATTTTCTCGGCATGGGCATGACTGTCCAGAAAGCCGTGGATAAGGAAGAAAAAGAGGCAAAGCAGGCTATGAAGGCATCGGGAATGGTGCGTACCTTTCTTCTGTTCATTACGGTGGTGATAGGCGTTTTGCTTGACTGCTTCAGCATATGGACGGTCATCATTCCGCTTTTCTTCCCCCGCATTGCCGTTGCCATCAGACCGCTCTGGGATAAAAAGGCAAACAAAAAGGCAAACAAAAAGGAGGCTGACGAAAGTGAAGGATAGATCACGTAGCTTTGTTTTTGTCGATATTCTGCTGATCCTTACCATGATACTTCCCGTTGTGGCGGGAATTGTCATTAAAATTCTCACCACACCCGCCTCGGAGGGCATTGCCATAGCGGGCGCGCAGATATATTTCACCATACCCATGCCGTTTCAGGATCTGCCTATAACAGAGTCACAGGTCAACTCCCTTCTCGTAATGATATCCATCACGGGACTTTGTCTGTATCTGACACACGGTATAAGAGCGCACGTCAATACCAAAAGACAGCTGCTCGCGGAGTGGATAGTGGAAAAGGTAGACGGTATGGTCGGCGAGAATATGGGAGAATATTTTTCGGGATTCGGTCCGTTTGTGGCGGCAATACTTGCGCTGTCCGCGCTCTCAAGTCTGCTTGCGCTATTCGGGCTTTACGCGCCAACGTCGGATATAAACGTCGTGGCGGGATGGGCGATACTTGTGTTCATTCTCATCACCTACTATAAATGCAAGGCAGGACCTTGGCAGTATGTCAAGAGCTTTGGCGAGCCTGTCAAGCTGTTAGCGCCCCTCAATATCATCAGCGAGGTGGCTACTCCCATCTCCATGGCGTTCCGTCATTACGGAAACGTGCTGTCGGGAGCGGTGATCTCGGTGCTTCTCGCATCGGGACTTCAGGGACTGTCCTCCATGGTGTTCGGGGCTCTGCCGGGCGTTCTCGGAGAGATACCCTTCTTCCGTGTGGGTATCCCGGCGGTGCTGTCCATTTACTTTGATGTGTTCAGCGGATGTCTGCAGGCGTATATCTTCGCTATGCTCACCATGCTGTATGTGTCAAGCGGATTCCCACAGGACGAATATGAAAAACGCAAGCTGAAAAGAATGCGGAAAAAAATAAAGGCTCAACATTAAAAACAATAAATAATAAAATATCGGAGGAAAAAACAATGTTGGAACTGGCTATAGGTATTATTTTGGGTTGTTGCGCGCTTGGCGCGGGCATGGCTATGATCGCGGGTATAGGTCCCGGTATCGGTGAGGGAAACGCGGTCGCGAAGGCATGTGAAGCTATCGGACGTCAGCCCGAGTGCAAGGGAAGCGTTACCACGACCATGCTCATGGGATGCGCTATCGCGGAGACAACGGGTCTTTACGCGCTTGTTATCGCAATTCTTCTGATCTTCGTAGCGCCCTCGCGTCTCGTTGATCTTCTTATGACCACCCTTGGAAGGTGATAAAATACCTGAATTTATTCGGAGTGTAGATTTATGCAAGCATTAGATGTCATTTCCGTCAATCTATGGCATATTCTGATCTCTCTTGCTAACCTTGCCATACTTTTCTTTATTCTCAAAAGGTTTCTTTTCAAGCCCGTCAAGCGGCTTTTTGCCGAGCGTCAGGCAACGCTTGACAGCGCTTACGCGGCGGCAGAGGAGGCCGAGAGAGCGGCGCTTGCCGATAAAGAGGAATGGGAGAAGAGGCTGGAGAGCGCTGAGGTACGGGCGGACGCTATTATCAAGGAGGCTACGGATAACGCAAAGTACCGTGCCACCCAGATAATCGATGAGGCGGATATCAAAGCCGAGGGGATCATCCGCAGAGCTGAGTCGGAGGCGGAGCTTGTCCGCAAAAAGGCTGACGAGAGTATCAGACGGGAGATCGTTGATGTGTCCGCGGCTATTGCGGAGAAAATGTTGGAGCGTGAGGTCAATGAGGATGATCACAGAGCTATGATCGATTCCTTTATTGACAGGATAGGTGACGACAATGGCGGAGATAAGTAAGGAATACGCTGTGGCGCTGTTCTCACTTGCCTGCGAGTGCGGCGAGGAGAGAGTTGTTATGGACGCGCTGGAAAGAGCGGAGGCTGTTTTCAGGGAAGCTGACGGTTTCATGGAGCTTCTGTCCTCTCCCGGCATACCCTTGGGAGAGCGCGTGAGTTTGGTCGAACATGCTTTTGACGGCTCTTTTCCCGAGCACGTTGTTTCATTTATACAGCTTCTTTGCGAAAGAAGGCGTATCGGTCTGTTTTACGAGTGCGTAAAGGAATACAGAGCACTGCTTGACGCAAGGGAGGCAGTGGTCACGGCAAAAATAACGAGCGCCGTGGAGCTTACGGATAGTGAGCTTGCCGCGCTTAAACAAAAACTTGAAAAAATAAGCGGGAACACCGTAAATCTTGAGTGTGTGACAGACGGGGATATCCTTGGCGGTCTTATCGTCGAGATGAACGGTACGGTGACAGATGGCTCTTTGCGCCATCGCCTGCGTGAGATAAAGGAAGTGATGAACCAATGAGCGGAAGACCGGAAGAGATCAGCAGTATCATCAAGGAACAAATAAAAAATTACAGATCCCGACTTGAGATGAAGGAGACGGGAACGGTCATACTGGTGGGAGACGGTATCGCCAGAGTGTACGGCTTGCGCGAATGTATGGCGAGCGAGCTTCTCGAATTTGAGGACGGAAGCATGGGATTGGCTCAGAACCTTGAGGACGAGACAGTTTCGGTAGCTCTGCTTTCCAATAATAACAATATCAGAGAGGGCTCTTCCGTAAAGCGGACGGGCAGGGTGTTGTCTGTTCCCGTTGGAGAGGCGCTTCTCGGCAGAGTTGTAAACGCGCTGGGAGAGCCTATTGACGGCAAGGGTCCTGTGGATACAAAGGACATCCGCCCCGTTGAGTCGGAAGCCCCCGGTATAATTGAGAGAAAGAGCGTTTGCGTCCCCCTGCAGACGGGTATCAAGGCTATAGACAGCATGATCCCCATAGGCAGAGGTCAGCGTGAGCTTATCATCGGCGACAGACAGACGGGTAAGACCGAGATCGCCATTGATACCATTATTAACCAGAGAGATACGGGAGTTATCTGTATCTATGTCGCTATCGGACAGAAGAGCTCTTCCGTGGTAAGCCTTGTAAATGAGCTTACCCGCATGGGGGCTATGTCCTATACCATCGTTGTGTCGGCGTCAGCGTCTGAATCCGCGCCCCTGCAGTATGTAGCGCCCTATTCGGGATGCGCTATGGCGGAGTATTTCAGAGAGCAGGGAAAGGACGTTCTCATCATTTATGACGATCTTTCCAAGCATGCCGTGGCGTACCGCGCGCTGTCCCTGCTTATCCGCCGTCCTCCGGGACGTGAGGCGTATCCGGGTGACGTATTCTATCTCCATTCACGGCTTCTTGAGCGCGCCGCGTGCGTGGCGGATGAATACGGCGGAGGATCGATCACAGCCCTGCCTATCATAGAGACACAGGCGGGTGACGTTTCGGCGTATATCCCCACAAATGTCATATCTATCACCGACGGTCAGATATTTCTTGAGACCGAGCTGTTTCATGCGGGAGTAATGCCCGCCATCAACCCGGGTATCTCGGTCAGCCGTGTGGGCGGTTCTGCCCAGCTCAAGGCCATGAAGAAGGTGTCGGGAGAGCTTAAGCTGCTTTATTCTCAGTACAGAGAGCTCCAGGCGTTCGCGCAGTTCGGCAGCGATCTTGACGCGGATACCAAGGCAAGACTGGCGCTTGGAGAGCGGATAGTCGAGGTGCTCAAGCAAAAGCGCAATTCACCCGTCCGCGTGGGCTGTCAGGTGGCTATCGTGTACGCGGTCATCAACGGATATCTCCACGATATTCCCGTAAAGAAGGTGGCTGAGTACGAGGAGAAGCTGTATGCTCACATGGAGAATAAATATAACGATCTTCTGGTTCGCTTTGAGTCGGGATATTTTGATGACTCCGACGTGGAAACACTTAAAAAAGCTCTCGGCGATCTTCAGAGGTAAGCTATGGGAGCGGATATAAAGAAACTCAGAAATCGAATAAAGAGCGTTGACTCCACTCTGCATCTTACAAAAGCCATGGGGCTTGTGGCATCCTCCAAGATACGCCGAGCCCTTGAGGGTATGTACAGCGGCAGGGAGTATGAAAACGCCGTAAGGCTTGCCATAGAGCCGCTTCTGCTTTGTCCCGAGTGCGCTAAAAGCCCTTATATGAGAGAGACGGGTAACGGAAGGACTTGTCTTGTCGTCATCGCGGGCGACAGAGGTCTTGCGGGCGGATATAACGCCAATGTCTTCCGCGCCCTCAGGGAATACACGGATGTGGATATAATTCCCATAGGCAAGCGGGCATGTGATCGCTTCAAGGGCGAGCTGAGATACGCCGAGAGCTTTGATTATTCTCAGGCGATGGAGCTTGCGCGAGGGCTGTGCCGTGATTTTGCCGAGGGAAAATATGACCGTATCGGCATACTGTGCACACGTTACGTGTCCATGATGTCTCAGGAGGCGCAGGTGCGCTTTGTGTTGCCGCTTGCCCGACCCGAGAAAAAGAAAAGCACGGGAGTTATCTTCGAGCCCGATGAGATCACCATTCTCAATGCGGCTGTTCCCGAATACGTGGCGGGAATGCTTGTCAGTGCGGTCAGGGAGAGCTTTGCCTCAGAGGTGGCGGCGCGCAGGTGCGCCATGGACTCCGCGGGTAAGAACGCTCAGCAGATGATAGACGGTCTGCAGCTTGAATACAATCGCGCGAGACAAGGAGCTATCACACAGGAGATCACCGAGATCGTCGCGGGAAGCGGTATGTAAAGGAGGAGAAAAATGTCAAATACAGCCAAGGGCAGCGTCGCGCAGGTCATGGGACCCGTCGTTGACGTTCGCTTTGAAGAAGGCTATCTGCCTTCCATAAATAACGCGTTGACTATGAAGAACGGAGACAGAACGCTTACCGTTGAGGTCTCCCAGCACATAGGAGACAATATCGTCCGTTGTATCGCCATGTCCTCTACCGACGGACTGAGAAGAGGCACACCTGTCACCGATACGGGTAAGGCTATCAGCGTTCCAGTGGGACGTGACACTCTCGGAAGGATATTCAATGTTCTCGGAGATACGGTGGACAATAAGCCCGCCCCCGCAGAGGCTGAGAGATGGAATATCCACAGAGCCGCTCCCGAGTACAGCGAGCTGTCCACCTCCACCGAGATACTTGAGACGGGTATCAAGGTAATAGACCTTATCTGCCCCTACGCGAAGGGCGGTAAGATAGGTCTGTTCGGCGGCGCTGGAGTGGGAAAGACCGTGCTTATCATGGAGCTTATCAACAACATCGCCAAGGAGCACGGCGGCCTGTCAGTGTTCACGGGTGTTGGAGAGAGGACCAGAGAGGGTAACGACCTTTATAATGAAATGAAGGAGTCGGGAGTTCTGGCAAATACCACTCTTGTCTACGGACAGATGAACGAGCCGCCGGGGGCGAGAATGAGAGTCGCGCTGTCGGGACTGACCATGGCGGAGTACTTCCGCGATGAGGAGGGACAGGACGTGCTCCTGTTCATAGACAATATCTTCCGTTTCACGCAGGCAGGCTCGGAGGTATCAGCGCTTCTCGGACGTATGCCCTCCGCCGTTGGATATCAGCCCACGCTTGCAAATGAAATGGGCGCTCTCCAGGAGCGTATCACATCCACCAAGAAGGGGTCTATCACCTCTATTCAGGCGGTCTATGTACCCGCGGACGACCTTACCGACCCCGCACCCGCGACGACCTTCGCTCACCTTGACGCGACTACCGTGCTTTCCAGAGGTATCGCGTCGCAGGGTATCTATCCCGCGGTAGACCCATTGGAATCCACCAGCCGTATCCTCTCTCCCGAAATACTCGGCGAGGAGCATTACGAGGTGGCAAGGGAGGTACAGCGTATACTCCAGCGTTATCAGGAGCTGATGGATATTATTGCCATTATGGGTATGGATGAGCTTTCCGATGAGGATAAGCTTCTTGTGGGACGCGCCAGAAAGATACAGCGCTTCCTGTCCCAGCCATTCCACGTTTCCGAGAAGTTTACGGGTATTGAGGGAACGTATGTGCCTCTTTCCGAGACTATACGGGGATTCAGAGAGATAATTGACGGTAAGCATGACGATCTGCCGGAGTCCGCGTTCCTGTTTGTGGGAACTATTGAGGAAGCGGTGGCAAAGGCGGCAAAGCAGGTGACGGGATGAATACATTTCGTCTTGTTGTCTCTTCACCTGACGGTAACGTGTGGGACGGAGAGGCGGTAATGCTCACGCTCCGAGGAGTGTCGGGCGATCTTGCCGTGCTTGCGGGGCATATTCCATTTGTTACAACAGTAGTACCGTGTGATTGCAAGATAGAGCTTGCGGACGACACAGAGAGGATCGGTCATACCGACGGCGGCTTGCTGACCGTGTCCTCGGAGGCTGTCACCCTGCTTTCGGGAAGCTTCCGATGGAAGGAATAATTGAAATAATCGAAATAATCGAAATAATCGAAATAATCGAAACGAGGCTGACTCACATCACACTGTGGGACAGCCTCTGCTTGTTTATAAAAGGAGAGCTTTGAGAGGAAAATTATGATTTGTGTTGGGATCTTAATTGTGTCACTATAAATGAAGAGAATGCGAATATATCCAAAACCTCGACAAAAAATAATTCAACACTTAACATTCAAAAATCCCCCGTGAATATTGACATTGCGCCGAGGTTATGAGATAATATATACAACGATATAAAACGATATAAAAGGATATAAAAGGAGAAATATTATGCCGGAAATTGGAATGAAAGCCCCCGATTTTACTTTGACCGATAAGGACGGAAGGACGGTGTCACTGTCGGACTTCCTTGGTAAAAGGGTGGTCTTATATTTTTATCCCAAGGATAATACCCCGGGATGCACACGTCAGGCGTGCGCCTTTGCGGGAGCGTATGGAGAATTTCAAAGGAGAGGCGTGGAGGTAATAGGTATCAGTAAGGACAGCGTCGCGTCTCATGTAAGGTTTGCCGAGAAGCACGGTCTGCCCTTTGTTCTGCTGTCAGATCCCGAGCTTGAGGCTATCAGGGCTTACGGCGTGTGGCAGGAGAAAAAGCTGTACGGCAAGGTCAGCATGGGCGTTGTGCGCACCACGTTTATAATAGACGGAGAGGGCAGGATAGAAAAGATCATGCCAAAGGTAAAGCCCGATACAAACGCCGCCGAGATACTCGCGTGGCTGTAAATTTTTACGGAGATGGGAATGACAAACGAGCAAATATGGGAAATTGCGCTGAGGCAGTCGGCGTATGACTGCAATTGCCGCCCCGAGGATTTTCTCTCGGATAAGCATGTTGTCACACTGTCAAAAAAGCACGAGCTCGCCAGAAAGTATCTGCCGCTCCCTTTTGAGTGCGACATGGTGTCCTACGGTAACAACATCGTCGCTCAGACAAGCGAGGGACTGGTGGGGGTGGTGACGGATTACATAAGCAGGTATTCATACGCCCACTGCTTTGAAACGCCGAATATCCATGTCCTTGACGATATGCTTCGGGATTACGGACTTAAGGTGTGCTTTATGGCAGAGTATTTTCTGCCCGACGTGAACGCGCTTGCGGAGCTGCCGTGCACATACGAGACGCGCGTCCTTCACCCCGAGGATCTCACAGAGCTGTATACGGATGAATGGAGCAACGCGCTGTGTAAAGAACGAAAGCATCTGGATGTTCTCGGTGTGGGAGCGTATCATGACGGAAAGCTGATAGGTCTTGCGGGATGCTCTGCGGACTGCGAGACCATGTATCAGATAGGTATCGATGTGCTTCCCGAGTACAGACGGCAGGGAATAGCCTGCGCGCTCACAAGCCGACTTGCGCTTTGTATACTTGAGCTTGGAAAGGTGCCATTTTACTGCGCGGCATGGTGCAATCTCAGGTCGGTGAGAAACGCCGTCAAATGCGGATTCCGACCCGCATGGGCGGAGCTTAGCGCGAGGGATATCGCTTTTGTTGACAGCTTCAATAAGCAATTGAAGCTGAGATAAAAGGCAAACTAATGCTTGTTGTTTGGCACAAAATTGTCTTATGTTGAGGCGTGCCGATTGACAAGAGCCGTGACACGGTGATATACTTTATTATACTCACTGTATATGGGAGGTTGCTTATGTTGAGTGATGCGAAATGGATATGCGCGGAGGCGGACATTGGGACGGTCTCTCCGCTTTTTTGTAAAACGGCGGATATAAAAAGAGATGTAAAGCGTGTCACCGCGTATGTCAGCGCGATGGGGGTATATGAGCTTTTTGTAAATGGTAAGAAGGTCGGAAACGCTCTTCTTTCTCCGGGGTGGACGAGTTATAAAAACAGACTCCAATATCAGCAATACGATATAACAGAGCTTATGTCTGTGGGGGACAATAATATAGGCATTCTGTGCGGAAAGGGCTGGGCGATGGGTGAGATAGGCAGATTTCTCACCCCCTGTGTATATACCGACCGCATAAGCGCTGTCGCGCGGATATGCGTTGAATACGCGGACGGAGAAGTTGAGAATATTCTTTCCGATCAAAGCTGGGAGTGCTATACCTCCCATATACTTGAGTCTGAGATATATCACGGCGAGACGGTGGATCTCACAGCCGACGTGCGCCTTGTCGGTGCGGCTCGTATCGACAGCGAGCCAAAGCCACCGCTTATTCCGCAGATATGCGGTGCGGTGACTGAGCATGAGCGATTTGCCGTCAAAGAGGTGATATATACTCCGAGGGGGGAGACCGTGCTTGATTTCGGTCAGAATATCGCGGGGTACGCGGAGATAAAAATAAAGGCGAGCAGGGGCAGCCGCATGGTTCTTTCCCATGCGGAGGTGCTGGACAGTGACGGTAATTTTTATACCGAGAACCTGCGAAAGGCGAGAAATGTCAACACATATGTGCTGAGCGGAGAGAAAGACATACTCAAGCCGTCATTCAGCTTTCAGGGCTTCAGATATGTAAGGCTTGACGAGTATCCCGACAAGGAGCTTGACATACGTGAATTTACCGCGGTGGCGATATACACCGACATGAAGCGCACAGGATATTTCAAGTGCGGATACGAAAAGCTGAATAAGCTCTATGATAATATTCTGTGGGGACAGAGAGGCAATTTTGTGGATATACCTACAGATTGTCCCCAAAGAGACGAGCGTCTCGGATGGACGGCGGACGCCCAGGTGTTTTGCCGTACCGCGTGTATAAATTACAATGCTGAAAGCTTTTTTGACAAATGGCTTGGCGACCTTGCGGCGGAGCAGGGAGAGGACGGACGAATATACCGTTTCGCTCCCTTTGCGGGCAAGGAGAGGGGCGGAAGGATATCGGCGGGCTGGTCGGACGCGGCGGTCATATGCCCATGGGAGCTGTACCGCGCCTACGGAAACAAAGAGATACTTACAAAATATTACCCGATGATGCGGAGATGGATAGAGTACATACGCAATTTCGGAGATGAGGAATATCTGTGGATAGGTGGGGATCACTACGGTGATTGGCTTGCCATGGACGCGGGAGAGGGACAGCGCTTCGGAGCGACGCAGACCGATCTTATCGCAAGCGCCTTTTATGCTTATTCCGTCTCGCTTATGATAAGGATCAGCGAGGCTATAGGAGAGGATCCCGCCTATTATCGGCAATTGTATGCCAAGGTCAGAGAGGCGTTCAGAGGCGCGTTTATGAAGGACGGAATGCCTGTGATATATCCAAAGGCAGACGCTCTTTCCACCAACCGTCCCGTAAAGGCGGTCACACAGACCTCTCTTGCGCTCATACTTCACTTCGGACTGTGCGATGAGAGTGAGAGAGAGGGGCTTGCGAGGCATTTGGCGCGGCTTATCTCCGAGAACGGCGGAAGGATGAACACGGGATTTATCGGCACACCGTATCTGCTCCACGCGCTCTCTGACAACGGATATGCCGATGTGGCGTATTCGCTGCTGTTGGCGGAGCATTGTCCGTCATGGCTTTTTTCCGTCAGACAGGGAGCTACTACTGTTTGGGAGCATTGGGACGGCATCCGTGAGGACGGCAGCTTCTGGTCGCCCGAGATGAACTCCTTCAATCATTATGCCTACGGCTCGGTATTCGACTGGATATTTGCCAATGTGGGCGGAATAGACGTTTGCTCGGACGGCGCGGGGTACACCCATGTTACGGTATCACCCGTTCCAAACAGACGTCTGGGCTTTGCGGACTGCGGGCTGATGACCCGATACGGAAGGCTGGGTGTGTTCTGGAAATACATCGGAGACAGCGTAAGCTATGAGATAACCGTACCTCGTGGTGTGACCGCGGATATACGTATCGGCGAAATTAAGAAGACCGTGAGCGGCGGTGTGTATCGCTATATTGTCTGAATATGCAAAAAAAGCACGAGATTTTAAGTTCTCGTGCTTTTTTGGTAATATTAGAATTTATCAAACGCTCCCCAGCCGCCTGTTTCCGGGTAGGGATCGCCCACAACATCGGTGAGCTCAACGTCGAGATTTCCGTTTGTGACAGTAATGCCTACGGTGTTGTCTCCGGCAAAGTACATGTTTGCCTCTCCACCCTTTGTGACCTTCTTCACGCTGTTATATATGGTGGCGGCATAGCCGTTGTTGGCTTTCTTCGCGCCGCCGGAGGACTGGGTGAACAGCGATATGGTGGGGCTTACGGCGTTGAACAGCTTGGTCACATTATTGAGACCATGGTGCGGTACCTGCATTACATCGCATTTCAGCTCGCCGTTGTCATAGTTTCTCACAAGCACCGTCTCCGTTGCCGTGTACATATCACCCGTGATAAGGAAGCTCTTGCCGTCTATCCATACCTTCATTACCGTGGAGGTGTCGTTGTCGTCTGTAGAGCCGAACGCGGCGGTCTTGGTGTTTATAAGATCCTCGGTGGTGAACATCACGTCAAATTTTACATCCCCCAGAGTGATCGTCTCTCCCGTGTGGGGCTTGTGGTAGACAATGTTGGGGTAATACTCGGGCAGATATTCTCCAAGGAAGGTCTTGAGGTCTGCGGGAAGGTGAGTTTTACGCAGGTTGTACATCACCCTTTCAAGGGTGTAAAGCTGGTGGTAATTTACCATAAAGCGAATAAATCCGTTGTAGTGGTCGCCATGGTAATGTGTGAGATACCAACAGCGGATGGTGACCTTCTCGTTTTCGGGGGTGTCGGTTATGTCATGGAGGAATCTGTTGAACTCCACTCCAGCCTTTTCCGACATCTGATATATTCCGCCGCCGTCTATGAGGACAACGGAGTTATCCGCAAGCTTTATTACCATAGACTGACCGCAATTGCTGGCAAAGAAGTTGTTTTTGTCGGGATTTGGCGTTGCCTCGGATGTGTTATTCTCACCGTCGGGATCCATTACGATACCGTACAGATACAGCGTGGAGGTATCACCCTCCTTCTTGGAGTAGCTGTATGAAAACTCATTCTGCGTGGTGGATTCGTTGTCGAGAATAAAGCGGGCTTCTCTGTTTCCGTCGGTGTAGTAGGCATACATCTTGGCTCCGTTTTTCTGTACCCATACGCCAATGACGTTGTCCGTGTCGGAGGATGTAGTAACGGTATAGCCCTCGCTCTTCAGCTTGTCTATATATTCACGGAATTCGGCAACGCTTGTTTTGGAAGCGCAGATCATATTGTATTTGCTGATATCGGTATCAAGCGTTTTGTATCCTACGCCATCGCTGAAGGTTGTGTCACCAAGTATTCCGCCGTCATAAACGGGGAAGTCGGAGAGCGTCCAGCGGTCGCGGGTGTAGCCGTTGTAGGTATAAACGATATTAAGATCCTGAGGCAGAGTCGCGGACACGATCTTGTTGTTCTCCCTGACATAGGTTATGTTCTGCAGAAGCGCGGTCACGGCGTTGCCAAGCATCCATTCCTTGGCGGCGCAGACTACCAGCTTTGTTCCCACGAACTTTATACAGTAGGAGTTGCCCGCAAGCTCTTTCTTTACCGCGGCGGATTCCTCGCGGTTTGTGTCGCCGATAAGTATCTCATACTCGGTCTTGTTTTTATCCTCAAAGTCGTCCGTGGGATTCTCAGCCGCATTGGATACCTTGTGATAGAAGTTGAGATTGCATGTGATAGCCGCGTCCTTTGCGTCGTCGGAGGCGGCAAAGGGATATACCACGGTGTATAGCATGTTCTTATTCTCAAAGAGATAGTTAAAGGGGTCTGTGGGCAGTGTGTCGGTGACGGTCTCCGTTATTTCTGTCGTTCCCGCCGTACCGTCGTTGCTTTCCGTCTGCTTGTCGGTATCCGACGTGTCCGTCCCGTCTGCTGTTCCGTTGCACGCGACCAGAACCGGGGTCAGGATAAACAGAGCGGAGAGTAAAAGGGCTAAAAGCTTGTGTCTGTTTTTCATGATCTTTCTCCTTTGATTTTTAATATATCCGTATTCCGTCGGCAAAAACGATAAGCGGCGCTGTTGCCCACGGATGGAAGAGACTGCAATTTTTCTTTTGCTCCTTGCCCCATGCCTCAAAGGTGGTGGTAGCGCCCTCGGAGAGCATACGGAGCCAGCAATCAACATCGGTGGCAAGCTCTGTGGCGATTTTTTTATAGCCCTGCTTTACAAGAGCCGCCAAGGCGAAATACGCCATGTATACGCCCATTGAGCCGAGCCTCTTTTGCTTTATAAAATCTGCCAGGCGGTCGCAAAGCTCCCTGTCCTCCGTACCGATGTCAAAAAGCAAGGGAAGTATGTTGGAATGTACAGCCGAGTGGGTAAGCTCGGGGGTATCGCAGAACAAACCCGAGCGTTCCGAGTAAAAGGTCTTGATAAATGCTTTTTTTGCTTTTTCCGTGCGTCCTGTGGGTGGCATGCCGAGAATGACGTAAAGCTCATCCATAGCCTGCAGAAATCCGCACCAGAACGCGTTCAGTACATTGTGAACGCCTTTTTTTATGGGGCGAGTAAGGTCAAAATTATAACCGTCTCTGAGATTTTCGGGCCAATCCACAAGATTCCACTTGTCAAGAACTCCGTCTATAAGCCCCTCCGCTGTCTCATATTTCAGCATGTACCTGTAAAGTCCGGTCATGTACGGCTGTACCTTGCTGAGAAAATCAAGGTCGCCGTCCATGGAGTATACCCAGACGGCAAGTGCGGGAAGCTGCAGGGAATAGTCGGCGATCTCCTGCATCTTGGATGCGGTGGATACCGCCATTATACCCTTGCAGATAAACGAGGTGTGGCAGAAATCGAGTATGGACTTTTTTATCATATCCGTGTTAGCTGTCAGTATCGCCTGCGCTCTCGCGGCAATGGCAACGTCCCCGAGATACTGTCCCTTCTCGCGGGTGGGACAGTCTATAAACACCTCTTGCGTGCCGTATTTTACCGTGTCGGCGCAGAGGCGGATAATTTTTCTCAGCTCCTCGCTGTCTGTACTGTATACCGCTCTTTCCGAGTAGGGATAATGGCGGGCTATCATGGATATATGCCCTGACGTGACTGTGTCGGGATATATCAGCTCCGCGTATCTGAAGCCTCTGTAATCAAACTGACCGAGAGTATCATCTCCGCCCGAAAGCACCCATTGCTCCTCATATCGACAGCCCGAGCGCATGTCGTACCGCACCGAGCCGTCGGCGTTCAGCTCCTCGCCGTATCGCAGAATGACCGTGTCTCCCGACCTTCCGTGAGCCGTGAGATACAGATATCCCGCCGTCTCGCGCCCGAAGTCCGCGCGTATGCCTCTCTGTGTTTTCTCAATGTGTATCGGCTCCACAGACTCATAGACGAGCTGTCTTGTGGGTTGCCGCTCAAGTGTGTAGTCAGCGTTGCTGAATACGGACGCATGCTCCCAGCCGCTGTCGTCAAAGTCGGGCAGATAAAATCTGTCCTCGGCGGCTCTGCTGTCGTAGCGCTGGGCGAAAGCGGTGTTCTTCGCTATTGTACCGCACTCGGTATATCCCGAGTGATCGCGGCACAAAAAGCTCTCATCGCTTACCATTACCGTCTCATTTCCCACATCAAGGGAGAGCCACAGCATTTGTCTCTGGTCTCCCGAAACCCATACGCGGTTGACAGTACCCTGATAATATGTGTGAATGGCAAAGGTGTTTTCGCCCACCCGCAGATAATTTGTAATGTTCAGCTCATTGTAGTAATAATGGCAGGGATACGAGGGAGACGGACCTTCCGTTACGAATCTGCCGTTTATGTACAGGCGGTAGCGGTCATCGGCGCTTATGCGCAGTATAGCGGTCTGTACTTTATCAACAGTCAGCTTTTTTCTGAAAAGTATATGCCTGTTCTGCAGCTCAGGCGGATTTTTTTGTATCTCCCTTGGGTCGTTCTCCTTGTGGAACATATCAAGAGGAACAAGCTGTGCAAAATCGGGATGGCAAATGAATTGAGGAGTCATTGTTCTCTCCTTTCATCTGTTTTTCTCTGCGTGGGGAAAGCACAACTCCACATCGCCGTTTTCGGATGCAATATCAAAGAAGTCCCTGACCTCTCCCTTTGTTGCCTTCAGCGAATATTCAAAGCCGTCAAAGGTGAGGAATATCTCATTTTTGTCCGTATGCGCGCGGGATATGTAGGTTATATTTGCCTTGGAATTGTTGTGATTGGCAAACTGCTCGTCCGCTGTGTCAAAGCTGCCAAAGGCGCGGTCTCTGTCAAAACGGGCTGTAAGGGAAAGGGAAGGAATATCGGAGCTTACGGATACCCCCGCCTCGCCAAAGGTAACGGTGGCGCTGTGTCCCGCCGAGGTGAGAGTTATTGCGGCATGTGAGTCCGACTCCTCATAGGACATGCTGTCCCAGCGGATGGGGGAGACGCCGTCGGTGAGATAGATACCTGCAGGCAGGTCGGATGTCGAATAGATGGCTCCGTCCATAACAGGCAGATTTCTGAACTCGCAGGCGTGCGTGTCACAGCGGGTGTCAACATAATGCTCCTTGTAGCGGTCATCAAAAAGGTAAAGGTCGCGCAGGCGTACCACACCGTGATCCCAAAGGATGTTGGCTCTGTAATATCTGCTGCTGTACCACACCGATCTGAGATCGTTGCCGTCCCACGCCTTTTGCGCAAGCATGGTGGCGGGGGGAGTCAGCTCAAAGCTGTCCTTGAACCATTTTCCGCTCTCTCCGAGAGTGAGTATATCTATTTTGCCTTGGTCGGCAAGCTTTTTGATAAGCGGGAACTGATATTCCGTGCCGTTTTTCATCCTGTCCCAGCCAAAGCTGTTTTCCTGTCCTGTCTGAGCGTATCTGAAGCAGAGTCCGCCCTCTGCCATCACCTCGTCAAAGAACCAATCGCACCAGCGGCTGTTCGAGCCTCGCTGGGCGGGCTCAAGGGTGGGACAGCGCTCGCTGTCGTAGCGGAATATCTGATAATCGTAGGCAAGGATGGGATCTGAGCCAAGCATACGGAAAACAGGCATATTTATCTGTGTATCCTTGCCCGAGGCGGGGCAGAACATGTTGTTGACGCTTGGATAGTATGCCTGATTGTAGTAGCCGCCCTGCATTGTATATCCGTCCGTTCCTACCTGATCGCGGCAGATGCAACACGCGCTGACACCGTATTTCTCCGCGAGATATCTCATGGAGACGGCGTCTATATGCCATGAGCCTACGGAGTCGGGGTATTTGCCGTAAAGCTCCCTGTATTTGTCCATTGCCACATCGATAAGCGCCTTTCTGAACCCGGGCTCATATCCTATGAGAAATCCGACGTCATTGTACCAGTCCCAAGGATAGCGTCCTTTCCATACACCGCCCGCGGCTTCCACCTGCGGCTGAACTATCTCCAGCCACAGACCTACCTCCGCGAAATCACGGCATTCGCTCATAAGCTGTACGAACTCGGGGGATATAAGGGCATCATATTGGAGCAAAAATGTTCCTCTCAGCCCCAATTCCTTCATAAGCCGTATCTGCTCGGCAACGGGCTTTTTGAGATCTATATTTCTTCCGGGACGTGGCTCTACGGCTCTTACAAAGTTGACGATATTGACTATGCTTTTCAAGGCTTACCCTCCTATAACTTTATACAAGCTGATTTTATCATTTTTTCATTGCCGTGTCAACAAACAGATGTCTTTGGTTTGCACAATATTGTCTCTCGGAGGGATATAAAAAGGATTGCCATACTTTTTAATTGAATTAATTGAAGGGGAACTTACAGGTATATTAGCAAAGAACCGATAACACGGCGTTGCACATACGGTCGCCCCAAGACAGAAAGGAGTCTTGGGGCAGGCGTTCTTTTGTCTGCCGCTGTGAGGTCGTTTATGAAGCGTTATGAAGCAGCCGCATTCATTTATCAAACAAACAAGATAATTATTATGGGCACGCCCCGATAACCTGCTTTGAAGCCTTGTTACCGTGCGTGCCCGCTTTTACCTGTTCATTTTTCTGTATTCTGACGGAGAGCATCCGAATTTTTTCTTGAATGCCGCCAACAGACCGTTTCTGTGGTTATAGCCGATCTGCGTCACTATCTCATTGACAGAAAGATTTGTTTCTATCAACGCGGTCTTTACCCAGTTCATCTTGCATTCAAGAATGTAGTCCTGAGGCGTAACTCCCGTAACGGCGGTAAACAGTCTGCAGAAATATTTTCTCTCCAGATGTATCCTGTTGGCAACGCTTGCTACCGTACAGGTGGAAAGATGCTGATTTATCTCTTCCTTTGCCTTTGAGATCATGCGCTGCATGGAGAAGGTTATCTTCTGATCGGAGTCGGGAAGCCTGTCTCCGTACACGGCATAGGACAGCAGGGTCTGAACTATGCCCTTTATATACGGTATGGCGTTTTCGGGGGGCTGACCGTTGTAAATAAAAAACTCCGCTATCTTCAGTATATCGTCGGGCTGTCGGAATTTCAGCCATTGCTGAGTGGTGTGGGAAATAAGCTCCGACTGGAGCTGTTCGGTATATGAGCCCGCTATCATTATCCATACGGTCGTCCATGGGGTCTGGTTGTCCGAGGACAGGGTATGCTTTTGCATGGGGACGGTAAAGTAAAGGTCTCCGCATTCAAACCGCGTTTCGTCCACCTTGCCCGCGCCGTCGAGGACAAAGCTGAGAAAAAGAGCGTTGTTGCAACGGTTTTTTATAGAATAATAAGGGGGAGTAACGTCAACGCCCAATTTGAAAATGCTGATCTCAGGGTCCTGAATGTTCATGACCAGACAGTTCATGTAGTATTTTCTGTCCCTTGGGAGCAGTATCGGGTGGGAATACACAGCGGTCATACGCTTGCTCGCTCCCTTTTTTACCTCTTCCTCATTGTGGTAATTGTGTTCATAGTAATATGTGTATGATGACATTGATTTTTCTCCTGTTTTGTGACTTTTGTTTGCATTTTTAAAAAGTCTTTAAATTGCGAGGCCACAGTACCAATGTATGATAATTATAGCACGCCTTAAAGAAAAAGTCAACAGATTATAGTCAATTTATATATTTTTGGGTCGAATATATTCTTGACTTCAAGAGATATCCAAATTATGTAAGAAATGTTCAAAGAGACATTTTTGTGCAACATGAGAGACATCTGTTTGTTTACACACTACGCCCGGCATGTTAAAATATATCTGTCAGCATATTGTTGGTGAAAGTTTATGTCTGATCGGAGGCTAATGTTATGTCAGATAATAAAATTCTTTTTTTCGCGGATGCCCGCGCAATGTCGGACTGTATGGATTCGGATAAAACGGTTTCTGATATCGGTTTCAGAAAAATGGGTGTTTCCGAAGGAGCTCCATCGGAGGGCGATCCCGTGTTTTCTGTAGAAAACGGCAGACTTCACATAGTGAATCATTTTGCCGACCGTGAGAGTGCCGATACCTTTTTTGAGATACCTGCCCTCAGCGCGCAAAAAATGTGCCAAGTGGGAAGGAACGGTTATACATTACAGTATGACGTTACCTGTGTTATGCCGCAAAAGGACAATTATCAGGCGAATACCGTCTTTATCACCGACTGCTCCGATGACTGCGGATGCTACGTAGAGCTTCCTGTAAAGATGCGGGGCAGGGCGAATCACGCGGTGTGCGTGGGAAATTGCAACATGTCGCTTACAAAGGCGGGTATATACGCGCCCAATATGCACGGACGTGCCGAGGGGCAGCCCGCGCTTGTGCAAAAGCTGTTGGGTGAGGAAAATTACGATCCGTGGAACGCCAACGCGCCTTATCTCAGGGACAAAAAGGTGGCGGTGCGCGTATATCACGAGCCTTGCGGCAGAGAAACGGTATATATGCTCGTGCCGCGCGGGTTCGGTGGAAGAGATGAATGGACACTTGTTTCACGGACTGTACGTGATTCCGTGGGAGACCCCTACAGACATCTGGGGCTTGGAGGCGATTCGATTCGCTTCAAGGTAACGGCGGGCGCAAATTCTTACATTGAATCCATGTGCGTGTGGAGCGGACTTGACGATATTCCTTCGGAATGCGATCCCGGTTATCCGCCACTGTCTCTTGAAAGACCCGACGAGGAATGTGGCGGAGAATGGCTACTGGAGGAATTACCGCCGTACACCCACGGAAGGGTGTGCGGGGAGATATTTGAGGCAAGCGTGGGCTATTGGCGGCTCTCGGCGGGCGATTCCCGAATGGCGCTTGTCTCCGAAACCGACGCTGATGCCTTTGGTAAATACGCTGCCACGCTGAGAAAACACGGCTATGAGCTGAGAACGGTGCGTGACGACGGAACTATGACGGCATACAGAATAAGCAAGGGGGCTATGCGGGCTTATATGTACTTTGCGGCGGCGAGAGGTGAGGCAAGATTTATAATCGAGTCGGAGCAAAACACATTGCCCGAGGACTTTTCATATACCTACGCCAAGGGAGCGGGCGACAGCACGGCGCTGTACCTTTACGGTCTGCATATGGACCCCGACGGACTGAATCTGAAGGATAATAACAATACCGCCAGCAACTGCGGAATGTTTCTTATATTAAAGCTTGCCGACGACAGCGTTATGATAATAGACGGCGGCGGACATCCGCAGATGGACAAGGCGGCGGGCGAGGAGCTGAACAGATTTCTCCATGAGATAACCCACACTCCCATGGGCGGAAGGGTGACCGTGCGCAACTGGTTCATAACCCACGATCACGGAGACCATTTCAATGGCTTTACCCGTTTCCTTCTGAACTACCATGAGCAATACCTCATAGAGCGGATGATGTTCCATTTTTGTGCCACACATCTTCCTCCCAATATAAAAAGGCTTATCAATGAGCACCTTAAGGTGTATTATCCCGATATAAGGTATTACAAGCCTCACACGGGAGAGAGGATAAGGCTTGCGGATGTTGACATAGAGGTGCTGTATACACTTGAGGATGAGATAGACGCGAGGACGGGCGGATATGTCTCCGACGATTTCAATGACACATCCACCTGCCTCAGACTTCGCTTTGACGGAAAGACCGCTCTGATACTGGGAGACATTTATTATTACGCGGCGGGAGTGCTTATGCTGAATCAGACTCCCGAGGCGCTGAAGTCCGATATTGTGCAAATAGCCCATCACGGGCTTAATGACCTCGGTGTGCTTTATTCATACGCAAATGCCGATATCGCCTTTTATCCCCAGTCCTCCACGGGGGCGCTGAGGATAAACAACGGACATGGCAGTACCGTGTATAAAAATATAGTCCGCAATGTGACAAACGGCAAGGATTCTCTTTGCTTCGCGGGGGATGGCACATATGGCGCGGAGTGCGTGGACGGAGAGGTGAAGGTGGTGTACAGACGGGCTGTGAGCGGCGGTCTGTATAGCGGTTGGGACACATTTGACCTCTTTGAGGGCGATACGCCGTAGAGACAATATTGTGCAAAAACAAAGACATCTGTTTGTTTACATACTAATGGAAAAGTGATAAAATAAATACGATGGCAGAAGTGCTTATCTGTATACCATTCACAAATAAAAAGGAGGATAATTGTATGAGAAAAACAAAATTGCTTCGTATTCTGACGCTGATATGCGCCATTGCCATGCTTTCGGCGCTTTTTGTGTCCTGCGGGGATGATGATGACGACAATCCCGAGGGTACGGTATCCACCATCGATGCGGATATCAGCGGAATGTCCGAGGAAGCCAAAAAGTACCTTCCCGAGCAGCAGAATCTGGGCGGATATGAGTACCGCATGATGGTTCAGTATTCAAACGAGGATCATTTGCAGTATTATCTGTCCAAGGAGGGACTTACTGGTGACGCTATTAGTATCGCTCTTTTTGAAAGAGAGACATTTCTGAAGGATTACTTCAACATCAAGATCACCGTGACCTCAGAGGGAGAGAGCACACCCACCCCTCAGCTTATAAACACCGCAATGCTCGCGGATGACGATCTTTGGGATGTATGCTTCCAGGTGGCGGGCGACACCATGGGCAAAAATGTTGTCAACGGTGACTTTATCGATCTCTTCCAGACCGAGGGACTGAATCTCGCCGCGTCCTATTGGGATCAGCGCATACAGGAGCAATATTGCATAGACGGAATGCTGTTCTGTCTTGAGGGTGACTTCACTGTTCTTGATGAGCTTCGCACACACGGTGTTGTTTACAACGCTGATATCTACGAATCTCTCCGCTATGACGATGAGTACGGCTCTCCCTACGAGATGGTATCCGAGGGCAAGTGGACTTATGATACCATGCTTAAGATGTTCAAGGGAACATCGGTATCCGACGGCGTGGGTGAGCTTGGCAAGGACGACCGCTGGGGAATGCTCAGCGAGTCTATGGCGCCTCACGTATTTCTGCTCGGCTCGGGTAACAGCGCGTCCCGTACTGTAAACGGAAGTATTCAGCTCATGTTTGACGACAACGCGCATTACCAGACTGTTTACGAGATACTTGACCATATTCTCAACACTCTGTACGTCAACAACACCGAGGTGCTGTTTGCCGATGCCAGCAACGGAGTGCTTTCTACCTCGGCTACACAGTATTTCAAGGAGATATCCGACATGTTCGAGAACGATCAGGCTCTGTTCCGCAGCAGCACACTGATCGACGCGACATGGCTGACCAACATGCAGTCGCGGTTTGGTATTCTTCCCGTACCGAAGTACACCGAGGAGCAGGAGGAATACTACTGCTGGACAGCCAGCGCGGCTCACGCTCCCTTGGCTATCCCGCGTACCGTGGTATCAAACGGACACCTTGACAAGACCATTGCAATAACAGAGGCTATGTGCTATTTCTCACGCTATATGCCTTCGGATGCGGGTACTCTGTATGACGCTTTCTATGAGAGAATGACTGTCGCAAAGCTCTGCCGCACACCCGAGGACTATCAGATGCTTGAGCTTATCTATAAGTCCAAGACCTTTGATATTGACTCCGCGCTCAACTTCTCCCATCTTATCAATGTTGGAATAAGCGTTGTAAGAGGCGGAGCGTCCAGCGGAGGTATCCAGGCTACATACGATACACTCAGCTCCACCATGGCGAGCCTGCGTGATTCCGCGTCACTCAATCTGCGCAACACGCTCAACAGTATTCTTGAAAACACAATAAAAATAGAAGAATAAAAGACGAAAGGAGTCAGCTATGAAAAAATTATTGTGCCTGCTTCTTTGCCTTGTAATGCTTCTTGCGTGCCTTGCGGGATGTAAGAAGGACGGGGAAGGAGACCAATCCGACAGCGGTGCTGACAGTACCGCAAGCGTAACGGACGAGATATCCGTTGCCGATCTTGCCAATTACTCGGTGATCTATCCCGAGAATGCCTCAAGTGAGGTGGAGAAGGCGGCAAAGGACCTTGCCAATGCAATCAATGAAAAGTATTCTACCAAGATCACTGTCAAGAATGACTACTATGTGGACATGGAGAACTCAAGGTACACCATCGGCGAGTATGAGATACTTGTTGGTGAGACCAACCGCGAGGAATCCGCAAGTCTTGTTGACAAGCTTCTGTTCAAGGATCACGGCTATGCCCTCATTGGCAAAAAGCTGGCGATCATGGGTAACAATGACGCGGACACCGTCAAGGCGGTTGAGGCGTTCATCGCCGCTTACGTAACCTCGGCGGCAAGCGACGCGGCTGTTTTCTTCAGCGCGTCTGACAACACCGTCACCAAGGGTGACTATCTCCACGGCTCTATCAAGGTTGGCGGTGTCGATCTTGCGGAGTACAGCATCGTATATCCCGCTGACGGAGGATTTGAAAAGGCATTGGCGACAAAGCTTGCGTACTCTCTGGCAGAGGCATGCGGTGTATTTCCCGCTATAGTTGCCGACAGTGAGGCTTACGGCAACGGATATGAGATACTTATCGGTAAGACCAACCGTTCCGCTGATGTCTCCGCCCTTACGGGAGCGGCTGACGGCGCGGGATATGTTGCGTCAAGCGGAAAGTTTATAGTTCTGGCGGGTAACACTTCCTGGGGTAACGCAACGGCGGTAAACAGCTTTATAGATTCCTATGAAAGTAAGGAAAAGTCCGATTCTCTCGACCTCACGCTTGCAAATGCCACCGTGGCGGCAGGCGCGGGCGACCTTACCTCTATGAGCTTTAACATCGGCGGTGACGCGGATGATGCCCGTATGGAGGCTATCGTAAACATTATAGTAAACGCTCTTCCCGACAGCGCGGGACTCCAGGAGGTCAGCGAGGCAGCTCTTACAGCTCTCAAGACCGCTCTCGGCGGATACTATGAGTTTGTAAGCGTTGGAGAGACCGCGGTCATCTTCGCAAAGGATAAGTTTGTAAAGTCCTCCGCATCTGCATCCGACGCGGCATGCGCATGGGCGATCATCGAGCGCAAGTCCGATTCTCTCAAGGTAATGCAGGTAAGCGTTAAGTTTGACGAGACCTCGGCAACCAAGCGTCAGGAGCAGTCGGGTATGCTTCTCGATCTCATCGCGGCTAACAAGAGCGTTGCCGTTATGATCAGCGGAGATCTTGCCTGCGCTACGGGCGCGAGTGAGTTCAAGCTGCTTATCAGCGACGATATGGCAAACGCATCCTTCCTTGCGGCAGACGTTGTGGATAACGGCGGCGGAGACGTTGTTGATTACATCCTCGCTCATGATTACTATATTGATGTTGTATCCTATCTGAGAGACACAAGCGTGATCTGGGGCGCCGAGGCATCCGACCGCTGTCCCATTACGGTAGTATATAAGGTCAACTACAACGGCACAGAGGTAAAGGAGGAGACCTCCGACTCCCTTATAATCGGACGTGACGATCAGGGTGATGAATTCGGTTATCCCTCTGTTATATACTGATACTGAATACGGAAAAACAGAAAGGAATATATCATGAAAAAATTAATATCTTTCATGCTTGTACTGACTATGCTGCTTTCCGTGGCATACGTACAGGTATTCGCGAAAAACGATGATGACAGCCACCGTGAGATAGCCTCTGATGCCAATACTTGCGTTGTGGACGGCGTTACATACACGGTAATACGCAAGCTCAGCGATTTCCCCACGGTAGCGGTGGCAGGCGGTAAATACATTCTCGCCAATGACATCGACTGCGGCGGCTCCACGCTGGCAAAGAAGACCATAATCCTTGGCGATAAAGCCATTCTTGACGGTAACGGCTACAGTATTCTCAACTTTGTGCTGAGCACATCCGCTGATGATAAGGGTAAATCGGGTCTGTTCACTCTTGCGTCGGGCGGTACATATACCATAAGAAACATCAATTTCGGCGCGCCGAACGATCCTGTGGATATTGACAACAACCTTGCGCTCCGCAGCGATGACGCCACTTCCACTACGACCGTCTGGGAAAATGTTGAGGTCTATATGAATCAGACCCGTGACGGCGGTAACCCCGGAGCGTTCATCTCCACGGCAAAGGGTACGCACACCTTCAGATATTGTGACGTTTATGTTTACTCCAGCGCTATCGCAACCCAAGCCGCGTCAAACCTCGGCGGCTTTGTGGGTACTGTTGCGGATGCCTCCACTCTTACCTTTGAGTACTGTAACGTATACGGAAACATGACCTCAATCAACAACATCGGCGGATATGTCGGCTATGTTGATCAGAACAAGGCGGCGACCATCACCTTTACGGGATGCACAAATAACGCAAGCCTCACCACAACCGCGGGCAACGGTGTAGGTGGATTTATCGGATATCAGAGAAGTGCTACGGCGACTGTTTCCTTCAAGGACTGCGTAAACAACGGAGTGATGACATGTGTGGGCGCTACTGCCAAGGACGGCGGCGTTGGCGGATTTATCGCTTATGATATGGGCGCGGCTACCACATTCGAGAACTGTACCAATACAGGAAGCATCAACGGCTATATCAGTGCCGGTGGCTTTGTGGGTAACAGCACGGGAACACTGAGCTTTACGGGATGTCTTAACAGAGGCAAGGTAAGCTCGGTCATCGATCTTGAGAAGATCGGCTCTTACGGCGCGGACGTTGGCGGACTTGCAGGCCGTGTAGGTGTTGTAAGCTTTAAGGATTGTACAAACATCGGTACTCTCACATCTACCGTTGGCGTGTCCGAGACCAAGCAGTACGGCTGCGGAAACCTTGCGGGCATGGCTACCACATGGAGCGCTACAGGCTGTTACGGCTTTGGAACGCTTGTGGGAGCAAACGCGACAAAGGGCGTGCTGTACGGAGTTATCTCCGATGAGACGGGAACAACACAGGACAACAAGTTTATACTTAACTCCGACAACAATGAGAACATGAGCGGAGCTGAGGCGGCGGGCAGAGTGACCGCGGAGGGAGCGGCTGAGCTGCTTGCTTCGAGATACAGCGGGCTTGGCTTTATTGTGGGCGACAACGGTACTCCCGTTATCGCGAATTCCACACTCAAGGCAGTACAGCAGGGCGCTGTGGATACCGCGGCGAAGACTGCAAGGATCCGTCTTGTAGGTACGGTTGATTCGCTCAACTTCAATAAGGCAGGCTTTGAGTATAAGATAAGCTATACCGATGCGCAAGGCAACGTGGACACTAAAACGGTATCCACCACCAAGGCAGTGGGCGCTATCAATGGCAAGGAGAACAACGTGAGCCTCAGCACCTCTGCGGAGGAGCTTGGCAGCGCATATCTCTACACCTGCGTTATCGAGGGTATCCGCACAGACGTTGAGGCTACCGTTACGGTAACTCCCATAACAGTTTCGGGCACAAACGAGTACCGCGGAGAGACGGTCACACTGACCTTTATCGGCGGCGTGCTTGCCGAAGTGAATTGAATCAAAACCCTACAGCCGCCCCCTCGGGGGCGGCATATGGGCTTGTATAATAAGTAATGCTATATCAATTTCTAAATCATTTACCGTGATATAGCCACAAGTAATTATCCCATTGACAAGATTAAAAAGCAGATCAAAATAAGGAAAGGATAATATTATGAAGAAAATTTTAGCAATGGCACTCGCTCTTGCAATGCTGCTTTCAATGGCAACATTCAGCGCGGTTGCCGCAGATAATGCTAATGTTACCAGCACGGGCGGTGTTTATACCTTTACGTCTGATGCAAATGGCAAGGTGAAGATTGGCGATGTGGAATACATCGTTATTGAAAGCGCGTCAACGCTTAAAGCCGCTCTTTCGGCAAACAATGCGGGCAAAAACTTTATTCTCGCTAACGATATCGATATCGGAGCGTATGGAAGCACTGATGCTAATACGTGGAAGAATGTTCTGACATTAACAGAGGGCACTGTTTTTGAGGGTAACGGCTTTGCACTTACGAATATCACTTTTACTTCTAATGTGAATGTTTTTAATGGTTTTTTTAATCTTACCGCATCTGAAACGGCTGATGACGCTGTAATCGTAAGAAATTTGACCATTGGTAGTGAAAACGATTTGGTAGAGGCAGGATACGGCGTTATTGACAATGACGTAAAGGCAAATACATCTTGGTATAATGTTGCCGTATATACATCATTGTTAAAAGTAGACGGTAACTCGGCTGCTTTCTTGAATGGTAGCTTGGCTAACAACACAACTCATTCATTTACCGATTGCTATGCTTATGAGGTATCTACCGATAGAGCAAGTACAGTAGTGGGAAATACCGCTGCGGCATTTGTGGCAAGAAGCCAAAGCGGCAACATCTTGACTTTTAGTAATTGTGTGGCTGACGGTGAGTTTGGCGCGGTTAACATATGCGGCGCTTTTGTCGGAAAAAATCAGGGCAATGTAACTATTGAGAATTGTGTGAATAATGCTAAGCTTTCCATCACTACGGCTTCAAGTAACAATGCTGTCGGTGGTATGGTCGGAACAAATGAATCCGGCGCATCTGTTACGATTGAGGGATGTTATAACAACGCAGACATACTTGCTCCCAATGTGACAGATGGTCAGGGTGGTGGATTTGTCGGCTGCAACAAAGCAACGACCAGTATCGAAACTTCTCAAAACAGCGGCAACATAACCGGATTTAAAATAGGCGGATTAGTGGGTGTTTCTAATAACGGTACTAATGTTACTGTCACGAATTGTATAAACCTTGGTAATATCGGAGACAGCACCTCCAATCAGGCTGCGGGCTTGGTCTGCGGCGGTGGCGTGGTCGCGGAGATAAGCGGTTCTCTTAATGCGGGAACTATCACATCTGGAACATGGGCAGTCGGACTTATATATAAGGGAGACGCTACCTCTACAGTTAAAAACAGTGTTAATATCGGCGTTATTTCGGGCAAGTCGGCTCATAGCTGTCAGGTAGTAGGAAATGTAGCCGCAACAGTTACCAACACACATGCTTTCGGTAGCGGTACAACAAATTATGCTTATACAGATCTTAATTCAAAATCGACCGGCAACTTATATATTACTGCCTCAACACATGCTACAGGCGCTACCGTTGCGACTGTCGATACAGCGTACACCACCCTCAAGGGTATGACCGCATACAGATATTTCGCGTTCGAGAAGGGAACAGACAGCATCACTCTTCCCGCTGTCAGTGTGGTTGCCGCTCAGCTTGGCACAAGTGCGGACAAGGTTCGTGTGCTTGGCGTTACCGATTCTCTCGGTTATAAAGGAATAGGCTTTAAGTACACCGTCACAAGCGGTGGCAGCGCGAAAACAGGTACATATTACTGCGACTATGTTTACAGCTCGGTTATTGCCGACACGGGTGCTGAGGGTCTTGTTCAGGTCGAAGCGCGTGAGTGCGGCGGTGCTTATATCTACGCGCTGACCTTCAACTTTAATACCATAACTATAGAAGGCTGTACCATTGAGGTTCAGGCTGTTGTGCTTGACAAGGGTGTGAACACGGCAACGGGTACGGTGGCAAGATACACCGTAAGCGGCGGAGCGCTTACTCTCGCTTCTTGAATGCTCTGACTGTTACAGAAAGGAAATGTATGATATGAAAAAGAAAAATTATCAGACCCCGGGGATCACCATGGTTGCTTTGGATCCCTGCGACGTAATAACTGCTTCATCTACTCTCTATTCCTATGAACGTGAGGGCATAGGAGATCAGCTCGATCTTTGAGTGTAAGCGATGATCGGCGGACGGGGGAAACCCCGTCCGCCTAAAATAAACCTTGTTGTTCCGTATATGTGGAAGCTTAATAAAAAGTTACATTATGTCAGGCGTGCGCCGCTTTGCGCTTAACACAAGCTGATTTTGTTATATGATCGCCGAGAACTGATAGTAACTGACAATATTGTTTCTTAAGCTCCCACCTATGGGGAATAACCGCCCATAATATACATAAGAAAAGAGGATACAGACATGAGCGTAAAGATAATATTCACCGATCTTGACGGCACATTGCTTTCCGCGTCTCAGGTGGCGGTATCGGACAGGAATATGTCCGCGCTGAAAAAGGCTGCCGAGGCGGGAGTGCATATAGTTCCGTGTACGGGAAGAAGCTGCGGTATGCTTCCGCCTCAGCTTCTCAGCAGTGATTTTGTGAGATATGTTGTGTCCTGCCACGGCGCGCGGGTGTACGACAGAAAGCTTGGCAAGACACTGTATGAGGATATTTTCACCCCCGAGCAGTCCTATGAGATACTCAGGCTGATCGAGAAAAAGGGAATATACGCGGAGATCGCCGCCGAGGGAACTATATATGTGGAAAAGCACCTTGACGAGCATCTTGAGGACTATCCTGTCCCCACGCATCATATATGGTATATGTACGACAGACGCTACACCGCGGTTGATAATATTGCCGACTATTTTCTTGAAAACAGAATAGGCATTGAAAAGGTGAACATCTATTCCATGCCCGACAGCCTGTATGAGGATATCTACGAAAGCATTACCGCCACGGGCTTTGTCAGACACACCCGCCCCGGAGCCGCGCCCGACCTTGAGTTTTATCATCATACGCTTGATAAGAACAAGGCTGTGGACACACTTCTCGACGCACTGGGCATTGACGCGAAGGATGCCTTTGCCATAGGAGACAGCGGCAGTGACTACGACATCCTCTGTAAGGTAGGCGTGTCTGTTGCCATGGGAAATGCCATACAGCAGGACAAGGATGTGGCGAGGTATGTGACGGACATAAATACCCGGGACGGCGTCGGAAAGGCGATAGAGAAATACGTTCTTGAAAATACCGCCGCTACCGCTCTGCCCGATATCGGTGAGTTTGAGAGGCGCTGTGATAAGCTTGTGTGTATAGATTCCGACGGGTGCGCTCTTGACACCATGGAGATAAAGCATAAGGAATGCTTCTGCACCGCCTTTATTGAGTGCTTCGGATTACAGCCCATCGCCAAATATGCCCGCGAGGCGTGGGACTACACCAATCTCTATTCCAAGACCCGCGGATTTTACAGAATGAAAACGCTGATAATGTCCATGGAGCTTCTCGCAAAGAGGCGTGAGGTGGTCCAAAGAGGCTTTAAAGTCCCCGATGTGACCGCCCTCAAGGATTGGTGCAATACCTATGATGTGCTCAGTGACGCCACATTGCGTGAGTACGCGGAAACACATGACGACGAGATAATAGCAAAAACGCTTGAATGGTCGGCGGAGGTCAACAGGAGAGTAAAGCGTATTGTCAAGGCTGTGCCGCCCTTTACAAATGTACGTGAGAGCCTTGCGGCGCTGAAGGGAAGGGCAGATGTTGTTGTGGTGTCCGCAACGCCCACCGCCGCGCTTGAGAGCGAATGGACAGAGCATGGCATCAAGGAGCACACCGCGTTTATCTGCGGACAGGAATACGGCTCAAAGAAGGATGTTATCGCGCGTCTGGGTAAGCTTTACGGCGAGGGAAATGTGCTTATGATCGGCGACGCTATGGGCGACTTCACCGCGGCAGACGCGGCTGGAGCGGCATTTTACCCCATATGTCCCGGAGATGAGGACGGCTCGTGGCGACTGTTCCGTGACGAGGTATCACAGCTTTTCGTGGACGGCAGGTATGTGGCGGACACACAGAGCAGATACGCCGCCCGACTTGACGCGTGTCTTGCGGATTCGCCGTCATGGGACACTGTTGACTGATTTTTTTACATTGCAGAAAGGTCTGTTTAAGTATGTATCAATTTAACGAACATAGAGATCCGCGGATATTCCGCCTCGGAGAATTGTCGGATCACGCGTATTTTATACCCTTTCCGACGCCCATAAACTGTACGGGCGACCGCAGGTGTTCTCCGTTTTTTACCGATCTTTGTTCCGACTGGAGCTTTTCCTATTATGCCTGTGAGGCGGAATTGCCCGAGCGCTTTTTTGAGGCGGGAACGGTCATAGACGGAGAGCAGTCCATCGACCTTCCCGAGTGCTGGCAGATGAGAGGGATAGACTACGCTCAGTATCAGCATTCACCCTATCCATTTATTTATCAGCCTCCGCGCGTTCCCCAAAAAGATCCCTGCGCTCTTTATCGCAAGACGGTGACACTCACCCCCGAGAGGGAGAATGCGCGCTATGAGCTTCATATTGAGGGCAAGGCATCATGCGTTTATCTGTGGGTCAACGGACACAAGGTGGGATACGGAGAGTCGCCGCACAATGACAGCGCCTTTGATGTAACTCCGTATCTTGTGAACGGCGATAACTTTATCGTTATGCTGGTGATGAAGTGGTGCTCCGGGTCTTATCTTGACGATCAGGATATGATACGGCTCAACGGTATTTTCCGTGACGTTTATCTTCTGAGGCGGGCGGCTAATGGCATCCGTGATTACCGCGTATCAACCAAGGCGGACGGAACGCTCAGTCTTTGGGTGGATACGGATTCCGTCGTCAGCGCGGAGCTGTTTGACGCTGAGGGAGTGTCGGTCTGCGTGGGCGTGGGAAATGAGCAGGAGCTGTATGCCCCCGAGGTCAGGCTGTGGAGCGCGGAGGACCCTTATTGCTATAAGCTTGTTATCTGCTGCGCGGGAGAGTATGTGGCGCAAAATGTGGGATTCAGGGAGATATGTATACGTGACGGCGTATTTTATCTCAACGGCGAGCCCATAAAGCTTCGTGGCGTAAACAGACACGACAGCAGTCCCGACCGCGGATATGCCGTGACATATGAGGATATGGAACGGGATATCAGAATGATGAAGCAGTACAATATCAACGCCGTGCGCTCCGCTCATTACCCTAATTCGCCGCTGTTTTATCAGCTTTGCGACAAATACGGACTTTACGTTATGTGTGAGGCGGATCTTGAGACACACGGCTGCTCCCACGTGGGAGATTGGCCTGCGCTCATGCGCTCCGAGGAATATCACGACGCTATCGTTGACAGGATACAGAGAATGTACCGATCCTGCAAAAACTTTACGTCCATTGTGATATGGTCACTCGCCAATGAGTCAAGCTGGGGGAAGAATCTGAGGGACGCTACTGTATGGCTCAAAAGCGTTGAGTCCGAGCGCCCAGTGCATTACGAGGGTATATTTACGTATAAGGGCGAGGAGATGCCCCGCGAGGGAAAGGACGCCTTTGAGCCGACTCTCATAGATTTCAGGAGCGGTATGTATACAGCCTCCGAAAAGCTTCTGGAGATAGTACGCAACGAAAATGGCGAGACACTGCGCCCCATAGTGCTGTGCGAGTATTCCCATGCCATGGGTAACAGCTGCGGAGATCTTATGCAATATGAGGAGATATTTGAGTCTGACGACAGGTGTCTTGGCGGATTCGTTTGGGAGTGGTGCGATCACGCACTGCCGCTCATCGACGGCGACGGACTGGAATACATGGCATACGGCGGATATTTTCCGTCTCCCAAGGGCGACCACTGGCACGGCGGAAGCTTCTGCGTTGACGGACTTACATCACCCCGCCGCGAGCCGCACACCTCACTGCTTGAATTGAGAGAGGTGTTTGCTCCCTTGAGATTTGAGGCTTACGAGAACGGAATTCTCACCGTCCGCAACCGCAGATATTTCAAGGATCTCTCCGACATAAAGCTGTCATACTCCGTTGAGAGGGACGGAGAGGTAATTGACGAAGGTCCAATAGAATTGAATGTTCCTCCGCGGAGCACGGCTGTCATCGGTATTCCCGACGCATCGGGAAAGGCAAGCGGCAATTGCCATATTACATTTACCGCACAGACCTGCGAGGACACCGACATATCGGAGGCGGGAATGTACGTATGCATGCGTCAGTTTGAGCTGAGCCGCGCGCAGACGCAGATGCCGTGTCCATTTGAGAAGAGCGAGCTTTGCGTGACGGAGAGGGGCGACGAGATACGTGTGGCGGCTGAGAAGTTCTCTTATTGCTTCAGTCGCTCGTCGGGCGCTCTTTTGCGCATGACAAAGCAAGGCGCGCCCATGCTCGCGCACCCCGCAAGCCTTTGCTGTTGGCGCGCGCCCATGGATAACGACAAGCCCTGCTTTGGATACGATCACGCCAAGGAGTGGGAGAGAAACTCCAGATACGGCTATATAAGATATCCCGAGACGGACTTTACCGATCTCAATATCGTACAGACTGCCGACGGCGTGACGGTCAGCGGCAAGATACTGCTGGGTGGACAGGGAAGGATACCTGTTTTTTCGGGTGAGCTTAAGTACACCGTGTCGGCGCGGGGCGCTCTTGGCATGAGCATTTGCGGCGATGTAAATCCCGATATTCCCTTTTGGCTGCCGAGACTCGGATTTTTGCTTCCTCTCACCCCTGAGCTGTCAGGAGTACGCTATTACGGAATGGGTGAGCGGGAAAATTATATAGACAAATTTCACTACGCGAAGGTGGGAATGTATGAAGGTACGGTGGACGGCTTGGCGGAGAGATACATCAGGCCTCAGACCTGCGGCGTACACACCCGCGTGCGCAGTCTTGAGCTGAGCGGCACAGATGTGAGCTTCGGAGCTGTGGGAGATGACTTCACCTTTGGGGTCTCGCGCTACAGCGACGATCAGCTTGCGGATACTCCCTATGACCATATGCTGAAAAGGGAGGACGCTGTATTTCTGCATCTGGATGCCAAAATGAGCGGAGTTGGTTCAACCTCCTGCGGCGGCAATCAGTTGCCCGAGGCTTACAGAATAGGTGCGGGAGATCATATCGACTTTACGGTTACCGTTTATTAAAAAAGTGCAAGCCCGTTACGCCATGAGGCATAACGGGCTTGCACTTTTGAGTTTTCCGATATCATTTCTGACTTTCCGCAAGCTTGCGCACGAAATCCGTGATCTCGTTGGCTACGGACGTTACCTCGTCCTCAAATTCCTTGGCGGTCATCCTTAAGATCCCCGAGTGGACGGCGGAGTATTGCACAAGTCGGTCGCCTGTGACCACCCTGATGTTATAGTTAGGTCCAAGCTCGTGCATCATCATCTCGATAAAGGTGTCGGCGGTCTGATCTTCCTTTGTGAAGACCACTCTGTAGCCGTCACGGATGAAGTCCGATCCCATGCCGTCCTTTACAAGATAAGCGTCAAATACCAAAACCAATTCTGTTTTTGTGAATGCCGCGTAATTGCTGAGAATATCCATCAGGGTCTCACGCGCCTTTTCAAGACTGAAATCGGCTATCTCCTTCAACGCCTCCCATGAGTGAATTACGTTGTATCCGTCGATGATCAGCATTCGCCCTGTCGGCTCGGCACTCCTGGCTTTTCTGTGCTTTTCGCCCTTGGCGGCAGACACGGTCTTGGGCTCGCTGTAGCGCTTTCTCCTGATAGGACCGAATTCGCGGAGCATGATCGCCTCAAGCTCCTCGTCGCTGAGTCTATATTTTTTTGCCAGAACCGATGCCCGAGGGAGCATGGACTCAGCAGAGGATGAAAGGGAGACACCCGCCTCAAGATGCTTGTAGCTGTCCACCTCTCTCCAAGGGACGACAAATCCCGCTCCGTGAGCGCAGAATACCGAGTTGGGCGTATTTTCAAGATCGGATTCGGGGTCGTAGCCGACAGATGCCACCACCTGCTCGCTGTTGTGACAGGGGTCGTAGCCGTCGGATACACAGGAAAGTCTGCCCTGACCGCGTGTGTAGGAAATGACCTCACGTGTATAGTCGTTCAGCTCCGAGACGGGCGCTCTGCCGCATATCACCGTCAACTCAGTGTCTGAGGTCTCTATTTCAAATTGGGCTGACCTTGCTTGCAGATCGGACATAGCCCGTCCCACCGAGGCGGCAGGGACTTCAAGCCTGAATTTATAATACGGTTCCAACAAAATACAGCCCGCCTTCATGAGTCCGTGGCGGACGGCGCGCAGAGTCGCCTCTCGGAAATCTCCGCCCTCTGTGTGCTTGAGATGAGCCTTGCCCGCCACGAGCGTGATCTTGGTGTCGGTCAGAGCCGCGCCGATAAGCGTGCCGCGGTGTGTCTTTTCGTACAGGTGGGAAAGAATAAGCCTTTGCCAGTTAGTATCAAGGCTGTTTTCGGGAATGCGCGTGTCAAAAACAAGTCCTGTCCCTTTGGGCTGCGGCTCTAACAGCAGATGTACCTCGGCGTAGTGGCGCAAAGGCTCAAAGTGTCCGACACCTATTGATTTAGCCGCTATCTTTTCCTTGTACAGTATCCTGCCCGAGTCAAGCTCGCACCTGACGGAGAAACGCTCCAATATCATTCTTTTCAGCAGATCTATCTGTATATCACCCATAAGCCTCGCCTCGATCTGACGCAGATCCTCGTTCCAGCACAGATGAAGCGACGGCTCTTCCTCTTCAAGCTCCTTGAGCTTGGGGAAGTAAAGAACAGGATCGCATTCGGGCGGGAGAGCTATCCTGTAGGACAGAACAGGCTCAAGTATTGGCTTGCATGTGTCGCCCTCAATTCCAAGTCCTTGTCCCACGTAGGTCGCCGAAAGACCGCTGACAGCGCATATCTCACCCGTGCCCACAGACTCCGCCTGCTCAAACTTTTCTCCCGAATACAGTCTTATCTGACTTACCTTTTCGCATATCCTTTTGCCGTCGGCGGAGAGATAACACAGCTCATCCCTCGCCGAGAGTGTGCCGCTTGTTATCTTCATATAGGTCAGACGGGTCGAGCCTGCTCTTGCTATCTTATATACCCTTGCACCGAGCTTGCCGTCTCCGTAAACGGGGGAGAGAGTCAGCCTGTCAAGGGTATTCAGAAGAAAGTCTACGCCCACCATGCGGAGCGCCGAGCCGAAAAGGCAAGGGAATAGCTTGCGCTGACTTATAAGTTCTGCAATATATCTGTCCTCAATTGGCGTTCCCGAAAGAAAGCCTTCAAGCATATCCTCATCTATCAGCGCAAGTCTCTCGTCAAGCTCTGTTTTGTCCTCATTCTCGTAAAAGGCGACGCAATTCTGAGAGAGCGCTCTGCGTATCTCATCCTCAACATCCTTTTTGAATCTGAGCATTATGTCAGTCTTGTTTACAAAAATAAAGGTAGGGACCTGATAAAAGTCCAGCAGCTGCCACAGCGTGCGCGTGTGGTTCTGCACGCCGTCGGAGGCGCTTATTACCAATATGGCGTAATCCAACAGAGACAGTGTTCGCTCTGTTTCGGCGCTGAGATCCACGTGCCCGGGGGTGTCAAGCAGAATGAAATCGCAATTCTCGCTTGAAAACCGCGCTTGCTTTGAGAAAATTGTGATACCGCGCTCGCGCTCTATCGCGTTGGTGTCAAGATAGGTGTTTTTGTGATCCACACGCCCGGGAGCGCGTATCCTTCCAGAAAGGTAGAGCAATGCTTCCGAGAGCGTTGTTTTTCCCGCGTCCACATGGGCAAGTATGCCGATGGTAAGCTTCTTTTTCATGCACTGTCTCCTTTCAGAAAATATTACGGAAATTATTTCAAATATACTGTAATTATATCATATATTCGTGAATATTTCAACTGAAAATTCGGAGTTCACAAAATTATGATTGATTTAAGACGGGATCTATGTTATAATCATATGCGGTATAAAATATCAGTATTTTTTATAATCGTATTATAAGGAGAGATCAACATGTCTGAATTTTTAGCATCATTACATCCCGTGGCGGTGTGCTTTATCGTGTGCGCCGCAAAAATAGTGGAGATCACTATCCAATCTCTCAAGACCTGTATGATGGTCAAGGGACAAAGGCTTAAGGCAGCGGGGCTGGGCTTTTTGGAATGCACCATATGGGGACTTGTCATATCCACCATCATAGGAACGCTTGGAGACAATATCTTCCTGCTGTTGTTTTACTGTGTGGGATATGCCACCGGTCTGTTCCTCGGCTCTACCATTGAGGGAAAGATAGCTCTCGGCACGTCCAACCTTGAGCTTATCGCAAGTGACGAGAGTACGGCGATAATCACAGAGTATTTAAAGGAGCATAACAGAGGGTACACCGTCTTTGAGGGACACGGCTCGACCGACAAGATGAACATGATATTCATCGTCCTTCCAAGAAAGGAAACGCCCAAGGTGCTCAAGGACATTCGCAAGGCTTGTGACAACAAGGTATTTGTGGTCGCCTCCGAGGTCAGCAAGTACGCGGGCGGCTACGGAATGGTAAAATAAACGGGATCGTAATGGAGCTTTTGGCTGAATTTCTTATAGAGCTTTACATGGAGCTTATGCTGTTGGTAATTCCCGAAAAGAATATTTCAAAAAAACACCGCAGGATAGCGAAAATACTCGCGGTCTGCGTTGTATTGGCAGTATTGGGAATTGCTGTGTGGGGATTTGTTTTGCTTTTTGAGTATGATAACACTTTCGGAATAATTCCTTTGGCGATAGCTATCCTGCTCTCTGTCGCACAGATAGTCGCGGGTGTCGCGCTGTATAATAAGCATCATTGAAATGAGCGTTATGTGTCGGCTTGGTTGTATGGATGGGGCGGTGAGAACCGAATAACGCCCGACCTGTCAGATCCTTCATATATTTCTTTCTTTTTGGGAATACTTATCGGGAAGATATATTGGAGGTCTGAAATGGAAGTAATTAAAGTGGTTCTCACATCGTTGCTGTCTGTAGCGGCTCTGTTTGTTATCGCTAAGGTCATGGGGCACAAGCAGCTGGCTCAGCTTGACTTTTTTGATTATATCAGCGGCATAACCATCGGCTCTATCGCCGCGGAGCTTGCCACAGAGCTGGAAGAACCGACAAAGCCGCTGATAGCTCTTGTGATCTACGGCGTTGTCTCCGTGGTTCTGAGCCTGCTCACACACAAGCTCCCGCGAGCACGCAAATTTATAAACGGTTCACCTACCATTCTGATGAATGACGGCAAGCTTTACCGCAAAAACATGAAGAAGGCAAAGCTTGATCTCAGCGAATTTATGGTGTTGTGCCGCGAGCAGGGATATTTTGACATCAACGATATTCAAACCGCAATTTTCGAGCATAACGGACAGTTGTCCGTATTGCCTGTCAGCGCCAGACGCCCCGCCACACCCGAGGATATGGCGCTGAAGCCAAAGGCGGCTCATATAAATACAGAGGTCATTATGGACGGACGCATTCTCGAGGATAATCTTCGACGTATGGGACTTGATGTAAGGTGGCTTGAAAAGCAGCTTAAGGAGCAGGGATATGACAGCGCGAGGGAGATATTTCTCGGTATCTGTGATAATGACAAAAAGCTGTCGCTGTTTTCGGTCAATTGACGGAATTGAAATAATTGACAGAAAGCTAACATCTGCCCGTACAGCGCTTGACAAGCAGGGTCCGGATGTGGTATAATTTTTGTATTAAGATATTACAGACATATTCGGAGGAATAAGATATGCGTAAAAATTTCGGAGCTAAAACATGGCTTTACCCAATGCCCGTGCTCATCGTTGGCACGTATGATGAAAACGGTATGCCCAATGCCATGAATGCGGCATGGGGAGGTGTTTATGACACCAATCAGGTGATGGTCTGCCTTGCGGATGACCACAAGACTACCGATAATATCAGGAAAACAGGTGCGTTTACGGTAAGCTTCGCCACCGCGAAGACCGTTGTTCCTTGTGATTATGTCGGTATCGTCTCCGCAAATGATGTTCCCGATAAGTTCGCGAGAGCGGGCTTTCACGCCACAAGGAGCGAGTACGTCAATGCGCCTGTGATCGACGAGCTGCCTATGACCGTGGAGTGTAGGCTGATCAGATTCAACGAGGACGGTATCTGTGTGGGCGAGATCGTCAATGTGTCCGCTGACGACAGCATTATTGGTGATGACGGCAAGATAGACGCCAAGAAGCTTGATCCGATTTGTTATGACGGCGTGACGCACGCATATTGGAATATCGGTGAAAAGGTCGGCAGGGCTTTTTCGGACGGCAAGAAGCTCAAATGATAAATCAGATTAAAAAGCTCTTGAATTACCTACTGAATTGTGGTATAATTGAAACAAATAAAGGCTCGATGTAAAGAACATCAAAAGGAGGATCGTATGATCATATCTACAAGAGGAAGATATGCCCTGCGCGTCATGATAGACCTTGCCGAGAACGGAAACGGCGAATATATTGCTATGAAGAAGATTGCAGAAAGACAAGGTATCTCCTTGAAGTATCTTGAGCAGATCCTGCCTGTGTTGACACAAAACAAGATCATAGAGGGCTTGCAGGGAAAGGGCGGCGGATACAGACTCACCAGAAAACCTGAGGAGTATCGGGTTGGTGAGATACTTCGCTTGACAGAAGGTGATCTTGCTCCTGTTTCCTGTCTTGAACGCGGCGCGGCACCGTGCGAGAAGCGCGATGAGTGCAGAACATTGCCCATGTGGACAAAGCTTCACGATATGATATGTGAATATCTGGACAGTGTAACGCTTGCGGGGCTTATGAAAGGAAATCTGTAAGCTCCGGCGGTCGGCTTTCATAAAGCAGATCGTTATCTGATGATAAAATGACAAAATAACTCAAAGGCACTTGTGGATCTTCCGCAGGTGCTTTTTGACATACCGCGGTGAGAAATAACCCCGATGCTGTATAGAGCCAATAATTATTCAATTGCTTAAAAGCTTTATTGACATAAGCTTTGCCGTGTGATATAATATTGACATAAAATGAAAATATTATAAGGATGACATTATGAAAAAATTCTCTAAAAAAATAATTATCAGCGCTGTAATATGCGTGGTCGTATTGGCAATATTGATCACTTCTGTGGTTATTTTATTGCCGGATAAAAATGGCAATAGTGACAACAACGACAATAATGACAATGAAAGCACCCGATATGAGAACCAAGCATCACTGAATGATAACGTGACCGTTCTTGCGGAGGATGCGTACGCTGAACTGCAATCATCGATCCTCTTATATGAGGAAACCTCTGACGGTATCAGATTAACTGTTACGGAGGACTCCTTGCTGAGTCCGATGCGGGAAGGTGACGTATTTGTAATGACGGCTGAGGCGGGATCTGTCTTTGGTGATGTTTACTTCGGAAAGATCGCAAATGTGGATTCAAAGGACGGAGCTTACGTGTATGAGTTACAGACACCGTGTATCGATGAGGTGCTCTCCGATCCCTCAATCAGCTCCGAGGCGGTATTGGGATATGATAATATCACGGATTTTTATGCGGTGGATGGAGTCAGCATCAGCGAATACGGCGCGGAAGCCGCCCGACTCGGGTATTCGGGTGGTGCGATGGGTAATGTTAATGAAAATTACATTGTGCCATTGGGAATAACCTCATCCTTTACAAATAACAGCGTAGCTCTTACTATCGAGGTCGATATTCTGAAGCTTTTAAGGGATAGCGGCGCTGTTTCATCGGAGGCGGATGAGAAGAAGGAGCACGAACAGATAGAAACGGAGGAAGAAGCCGAGCTTATTACGGTATATTATACCGACACGGGACTCTGCTATCACCGTGAGACCTGTCAGTGTCTTGCTAAAAGTAAATATCCTACAATGCTTAATACCGCAATATTTGTAAAAGGACTGCGTCCGTGTAAGATCTGCAAGCCGCCCATAGCTGTTTATGATGCGCCGCAGGAGGACACGGAGGGCGATGCTTCCACGGGTGAAAATAATTTTAATAGCAATATCTCAACGTCATCCGAGCTCAAGCTGACGGGTACTGTTACGCTTAAGGATCTCGGATTTAAAATTGAGGGCAAGGGAGGCAAGACATGGAAGCTGAATCAAGGCTTTGACGATCTTTCGGTTGAGATCAGCGGAGATCTGATCGCGCAGACAACGCTCAGCGGCAACTTCAGTATGGATATTGAGGGCGAGAGCACACAGCTTGTTTTGTGGGGAGATAAAGACAATCCCAAGATATACCTTGAGGGATTGAACGAAAAGCTTTTGCCGCTCGCTTTTATTACTTATAACGGCGGTAGCTTTGGTATACGTACAGGAAAGAACAGCGCCGATCTGAGCGCGCCCTTTACGGTCGGTCTTATGATATATACCGACCTTCAAGGCAATATCAGCGCGAGCGCCGAAATGTTCTGTACTTACACCCGTTCGCTGGATTATGATTTTGACGTTTTCAAGAATGGAAAATTTGTGGCGTCAAAGAACAAAGATATTTCGGATACAAGCGTTAAGGATGATTTTGATTACGGATTGGCGGCAGAGGTAGCCGCCGAGGCCGATTTTCAAACGCTTGGAGCTTCTGTAATGCTTTATATCGGAAATATGAATGTTCTTGAGCTTGGGCTTGTAACCACGGGAGTGGAGGCTGACGGAACGCTTGCTTTTGACTCCGAAAAAATCGAGCAGGGCAATAGCGGATTGACGGTGGACGCGGAGCTTGCCGTTTACATTGAGATGCTTGACCTGAATTTCAGGTTTAAGTACCATAGCTGGGAGGATGCGCTGAGCGCCGACCCCGCTCCCTTGCTCAGATTTGAGCTGTTGCGATTGGAATACCAATCCTCGGATACTCCCGTAAGCGGTTCGCAGGAATTGGTGCTTGAGATACGCTCTGACGGTATACAAAACCCCGACGGAACTTATCTTCCCGACTATTACGCGGTAGTCGGTATCGGTACATACTCAGGCACCGAGCTTGTAATACCGTCAACCTACAACGGGCTTTCAGTCAGATATATAGAGGAAAAAGCGTTTGAGAACTGCACTCAGCTTGAAAAGGTAACTGTTTCCGAGGGTGTAAAGTGGATAGCCTCTTATGCTTTTTCAGGCTGTACGGGCTTGCGGGAGATCCAACTGCCCTATAGTCTCATATATATGGAGGAAGGTGCTTTTTCGGGTTGTACGAGACTGACCGCTATAGAGCTTATGACGGGTATAATTGGGCTGGACAGCCTCACCTTTGACGGCTGTACGAGCCTGAAAAGTATTTCAATTCCAAACAGTATTGCATATGTAGAATACGGAGCTGTCCGCGGCTGCGCCTCTCTTCAGACGGTTTATTATGACGGAACCGCGAGCGAATGGGCAGAGATAGAGATCGCGGCAGGAAATGAAATATTATCGGATGCCGATATTGTATTTCTCAGAGATGACGGAGCACAGTCATGGAATTACGACCAAGCTACAAAAACACTGACGATATCAGGTACGGGAGACCTGCCGGATTATTATATCGACGGCGGGGAAGTACCCCCGTGGTACGATCTGATGTGGGCGGATTATGATGAAGACGTGATCCGGCATATCGTCATAAAGGAAGGAATTACAAAAATCGGTAAGGAGAGCTTTATGGGATATATAGAAAGCGTCACCATACCAAAAAGTGTAAACAGAATACAATACGCTGCTTTTTCCGGAGAACTCCAAACCGTGTATTATGAAGGAACAGAGGCGGAATGGAGAGCCATCGATATCCAACAAAGCTATAATGATGATCTGCTTAATGCAAATATAATTTTTCTTGGCTAATAATTGCCATTAGAAAGCATTGAAGCTGCAACTGATGCTTAACGGTTAATGACGCATACGCCGCCAAGGAGGGATGTCTATCCTTTCTTGGCGGTTTGAATAAGTGTAAGAGAAATTGTTTTTTATGAAATTTATGAGATATGGATAAAAATAACTGTGAGATGTTTAGTTTCAGTTTAGAGAGTCGTAATAAAATATGTGTAATCAATCAAACGAGGTGATGATAAGTGTTCCATATTCTTGTGGTAGATGATGATAAAAATACGAGATTGTATCTACAGGCTGTTCTGGAGGGAGCGGGATATACCGTTACCGTCGCGAAAGACGGTGAGGATGCCTTGGATGCAATGGACAGAGAGCATGTCGATCTTGTTGTGCTTGACGTAATGATGCCGAGGATGGACGGATATGAGTTTACCCGGACATTGCGCGAAACGGAGAATAATCTTCCGATCTTAATGGTATCCGCCAAGCAGCTTCCCGTAGATAAGCATAAGGGTTTTGCGGTTGGTACGGATGATTATATTACCAAACCCATCGACGAAGAAGAAATGCTGTTCCGTATCAAAGCGCTTTTGCGCAGAGCCAAGATCGCAAATGAGCGCAGGATCGTAATCGGTGATGTGGTGTTGGACTACGATTCCTTGACTGTAGCAAGAGGCGGTGAGGTTCACGAGCTTCCACAAAAGGAATTTTTGCTTCTCTATAAGCTTTTGTCTTATCCCGGGAAGATATTTACACGTATTCAGCTCATGGATGAGATATGGGGAACCGAAAGTGAGACAGGATGGGAGACAGTTACGGTACATATCGGACGTCTTCGCAAAAGATTTGAAGGTTGGAATGAATTTGAGATAGAGTCTGTGCGCGGACTCGGATATAAGGCGGTCAAAAGGGTATGAAAAGGACAACGCAGATCAAGCCGGATATAAAAAAAATCAAAGAAAAAGCAAAGGAAAGGACCACACGAACGTCGCTGACTCTTGTTCTTGCGATTTTTGTATTTCTGATTCTCTTATCCGCGATCGCAATGACCGCATTAGCCCTTTATTTGCTGACCAAGGTAGGGATTCTCGTTGATGTGGAGGGGGATCTGAGACTTGGCTCCGTACTTGGTTTTATGTCATTGATCAGTCTTGTGATTGGCGGAGCGCTTGTGTTTTTCAGTAGCAGAATACCCCTCAAACCTATCAATAATCTGATCAATAAAATGAACCGCTTGGCAGCGGGGGATTATAATACCCGTTTGGATTTCGGAGGTATTATTTCATCTCATCCCGCCATAAAGGAAATCTCCGCGAGCTTTAATACCATGGCAGAAGAGCTTGAGAATACCGAGCTTCTCCGAAACGATTTTATCAATAACTTCTCCCATGAATTCAAAACGCCCATCGTTTCGATCACGGGCTTTGCCAATCTGCTTGAAAAGGGAAATTTGACCGAGGAGCAAAAACAGCAATATTTGCGTTCCATTCGGGAAGAATCCATCCGTTTGTCAACCATGGCAACCAATGTGCTTAACCTGACAAAGGTGGAAAATCAAACCATTCTTACCGATGTTTCGAGATTTAATGTTTCCGAGCAGGTACGCTCCGCCGTATTGCTACTGGAAGGGAAATGGGCAAAGAAGAATATTGATCTTCAGCTGGATTTTGACGAATTTGAAATTGAGGCAAACGAGGAGCTGCTGAAGGAGGTATGGATCAACCTGATCGACAACGCGGTAAAATTTGTTCCCCGATGCGGAACGGTTGAGCTTGAGGTGACGGATATTGGTGATCATCTGTGTGTGAAGATCAGCAATACCGGAAGTGAAATTCCTCCCGAAAAGCAAGAAAAGATATTTAACAAGTTTTATCAAGCGGATGAGTCCCATGCCACGCAAGGGAACGGTATCGGACTTGCTATTGTCAAGCGAATTGTGGAGCTGCATAAAGGCGAAGTGTCGGTAAACAGCGGAAACGGCATGACCGCATTTACTGTAACATTGCCTAAACAGCAATAAATTCTGATTGAGCGTTATAAGGGGGAAGGATGAATTATTTATTTTGCGTTTTGATCAGCTATCTTATAGGAGCGATCAACCCATCCTATATCATTGAGCAGACCCTCGCCCGAATGGGACTCGTTTGTGAGAAAGAAAGGATAGCTACATATGCACAGGATATTTAAGAAAAAGCAAATATTGACGATACCGAATCTGCTCAGCCTTGTTCGGCTTGCCTTGATTCCTGTGATCGTGTGGCTATACAGCTATGAAAAGAGCTATTATGCCGCGATCGGTGTGATCCTTTTATCGGGAGCAACCGATATTGTTGACGGATGGATCGCAAGGCATTTCAATATGGTGTCGGATTTTGGAAAGATACTTGATCCTATCGCGGACAAGCTGACACAGGCGGCGCTGCTGATATGCTTGCTGTCAAGGCACTCGCTTATGTGGGGGCTTATCATTGTGTTTGCCATTCGTGAGATCGCAATGATCATTATGGGACTTGTGTCCATAAAAAAGAGTGATGAGGTCAACAGCGCGCAGTGGTACGGTAAGCTCAATACTGTTGTGCTATACGGTGTGATGATGGCGCTGATCCTGTTCCCAAGCATTCCCGATGTGGTAGCAAATATTATGATCACGGGTTGCGGTGTGATAATCTTGCTGTCGCTGGTGCTTTACGCAAGATTTTACATTCGTTTTTTACGTAATATGAAAAACACAGAAATGAAAAATAATGATTAAACGAACACTTACCGGCGCGGTGATCGTTTCGGTCATCTATACTTGGATATTTTTTTCCTATATTCCGGCGGTGCTGTACATAGGAACCGCAGTTCTGTGTATGTCGGCGATGCTTGAGATTTACCGGATTTGCTCAACAGACAAGCGTTATTTTATATATATTTTGTTGATCGTATCGGCATTGCTTCTCGGCTTGCCGATCCCGAATTACGAATATCTGATGATGCTTATTTTGCCATTGGCAATGATCCTTTTTGGTATAATGATGGTTTTGAAGGAGCGGATTCACGATATCGGGGAATGGCGGGCAATGGCGCTGGGATCTACGGTAGTCCTTCTTTTTAAGTCGATACCGATCATAAGAGAGAGGGAAAACGGATCATATTATTTGACCTTTGCGGTAACGGCTTGTTTTGTAACGGATATTGCTGCGCTTTTATTCGGAAAGGCTTTTGGCTCGCACAAGCTGTGTCCAAAGATCAGCCCCAGGAAGACAGTTGAAGGAGCTATCGGCGGTGTGGCATGTACGGTGTTGATTGCTGTAATTGCTGCGGTATTGCTTGAAAAATACGGGATTTTGTACTTTGATATGGGAACGCTTGTTGCGTGGTCGATATTTGTGTCTGTCGCAGGACAGTTTGGTGACCTTTGCATGTCTGTAGTCAAGCGTATCGCGGGAGTTAAGGATTTCGGAAATCTGTTACCGGGACACGGAGGCATACTTGACCGCTTCGACAGCCATATGTTCGCGATCTCATTTACGCTTGTTTTTTGTTCTTTGACGGGTGGATTTATACTACAGAGGCAATAACGGACGTTCCGATATCGAAACTATATTATTTTGGAGGCTTTTATGCAGATTGAAGAAAAAGAAATCATCAAAGATCAGGCGCAAGAAACACAGACACCCCCAAAACTTGAAGCATCACCGGAGCTGAAGCACGGTTTGAAAAGCTATCTTCACAATTTGTTCGATGTACGCGGCGATATGATGAGTCACGAGGATATCGATAAGATGATGGAGGAAAATACCGTGATCCACGGCTCAAATATGTGGATACTTATTTTGGCGATCCTTATTGCCTCCATTGGTCTTTATACAGATTCCTTTGTTACGATCATTGGCGCAATGTTGATCTCACCGCTTATGAGCGGCATCCTTACCATGGGATACTCTCTTGCGGTGCGCGATCTCGGAATGCTGAAGCAGGCTTTCAAGCGATTTGCGACGCAGGTCGTTATCAGTATTGTCGCTTCAACATTGTTCTTTTCACTTGCTCGACTCGATGAGCCGACTGCCGAGATGATCGCTCGTACAAATCCGACATTCTGGGACGTGCTTATCGCGCTGTTCGGCGGCATTGCCGGCACTATCGGTAACACCAGACAGAAAAAAGGAAACGTGATTCCCGGCGTGGCTATTGCGACGGCGCTTATGCCTCCGCTTTGTACAGTAGGATACGGTATTGCCACTTGGCAACCGACATTTATTATCGGTGCGTTTTATCTGTTTCTCATAAATACGATGCTGATAGGTTTGTCGGCATGTATCATCACAAATATTCTGGGTATTCCCAATCGTGTTGAGATGGATAAAAAACGGCAGAAGAAGATCAATCGTGTAGTGGCGCTGATCGTGATACTTGTTGTTGTTCCAAGCATTTTGACGGGTGGTTATACTATATATTCTTCTCATATCGATAATCAGATCGATAACTATCTTGAGACCGAATTTGCTTTTGAAAATACGCAGCTTGTTCAAAGCGATGTTGATAAAGAGAACAAGGTTATCAAGGTGGCGCTTGTCGGTTCGACTATATCTGATGAAACGATTGAGGTATTAAATGGTCAGCTCAGAAATTATGGTCTTGAGGACTATACTTTGAATATCGCGCAAAATTCGCTTTTCGGTGACGGTGAAAATTCAGATATGATCACGGTAGCGGTACAGGAAAACACCATTAAGCAGCTCAGAGATTACATTGAGTCTCAAAATGCCAAACTTGAGGAATTGGAAGGTAAGCTTGCCGCCACCACGGATTTTGAAGCTATGTCGGACAAAGCGGAAGCGGTGTTTGGAGATTATCTGGAAGGGTGCGATTGCGGTGTGATATCCGACGATGGCGTGGAGTATTTTATTCTTGCCGGTAATGCAAAGCAAACGCTCACAGCAGAGCAAAAGGCAATTATAGAAAGCTGGTTAAAGGTAGAAAGCGGCGTGGATTACGTCATGCTTTGGATCTACAGTAAATAAGCTTTCATTCTGTTTATGAGTAAATAACAGGAGTTCTATTGTTTCTGAGAATTCTCGAAAATAAAAACAGAGATATCTATCAATTAAAAGTCGAAAGCCTTTGAGAGTAGGGAAGCGAAATCCCATCTCAAGGGCTTTTCTTCTTACGACGGTGTCGTAATGTAACTCAGAAAACAAGTTTGTCAAGTCTTTACAATATATTTTCGTACCTTAAATGTTTCAATGCGATAAACAGAGAAAAAGGCTCAACGAGAAACCGCTCGCGTTCACACAAATGCCTTGAATAAGTGGCGACTTTATGATATAATAAACTTATCAATAAATAAGGACTTGACGAGGTAATTATGGCAAGCAGCAAAGAATATTCAGAGTTTGTATTGGATCAATGTAGTGGTTTGACTGCTCGTGCTATGATGGGAGAATATGTGCTTTATTACGGTGGCAAGGTTGTTGGCGGTATCTACGATAACCGCCTGCTCGTCAAGCCTACACCGTCTGCGGTTGCATTGATGCCCGAAGCAGTGAGAGAATTCCCATACGAAGGTGCAAAAGAAATGCTCCTTGTGGAAGATATTGAGGATAGAGATTTTTTGAACAAACTGTTCTCGTTAATGCACGAAGAACTGCCCGAACCGAAGAAAAAGAAATAAACAAATTCCAATTTGTTGATCAGACAGCAACAGCGAGTTGCTTGCCAGCTATGACAATCTATAGTATAATATAATCACAACCAATGGAGGCGGTGATTTTATGGAAACAAAAGAAATAATCTACGAATTAAGAACGAAAAAAGGACTCTCACAGGAGGAGCTTGCCGAAAAGATATTTGTAACAAGGCAGGCGGTTTCCCGTTGGGAAACAGGCGAAACGATACCGAACACGGAAACGCTCAAACTGCTGTCACAGTTGTTTGATGTTTCGATCAATACGCTTCTCGGTTCACCGCGCAAGCTGATCTGTCAATGTTGCGGTATGCCGCTTGAAGATTCTGACATCAGCCGTGAAACTGACGGATTATTCAATGAGGAATACTGCAAATGGTGCTATGCAGACGGCAATTTCTGCTATACGAGCCTTGATGAGCTGACGGATTTTTTAGTGGACTATATGTCAAACGAGAATTGGCCTGCAGAGCAAGCGCGAGCTTATTTTGAAGAGCAGCTTCCGAAGCTTAACTATTGGCAAAAGTATGCAGATATTGGCGGAGATGAAAAATTTGCCGAATTCAAAAAACAGCTTATCCGTGAATTCAACGACCGGCATATCGAAGGAATGCCGGAGGTCAGGACGCTGAACTACCTTGTGGGCGGATATATCAATATGGAATACACGCTTCCGAATGGGCAAAAGGTGAAATTCCTTGATG
>JAFTQL010000030.1 GCA_017462795.1 Clostridia bacterium | reverse complement strand
TCGTATTTGTCGGTATCGTAGGTTTCCTGGAATACGGTCACATAGTCCGCACCGCATTCGTGGAGATACTTGTACTCATCGGTATTGACGGGATAGATCTCAAGCCCGACCATACGGAAATATTTTCTTGCCAGCTTGCAGGCTTCGCCGATATAATTTACATCACTTTTTGCGCGGCTCTCACCCGTAAGGATAAGGATTTCTTCCATACCGCTGTCGGCGATGACCTTCATTTCCTTTTCGATCTGCTCCATAGATAGCTTCATACGATTGATGTGGTTATAGCAGTTAAAGCCGCAGTACACACAGTAATTCTCGCAGTAGTTTGCTATATAAAGCGGGGTGAACAGATAGACGGTATTGCCGAAATGCTTACTTGTTTCAAGCCTTGCTCTCTCTGCCATCTGTTCAAGAAACGGCTCTGCGGCAGGCGACAAAAGTGCCTTGAAATCCTCAATAGAACATGTGGGATGCTCCAAGGCTGCACGAACATCTCTTGCCGTGTATTTTGAATAATCGTAGGAGTTCATCTGCGCCATAACCTGCGAGCAGACATCCGACTCAATGATCTCCATGCCGGGCAGATATTCCATGTGGCTCTTTCTGCTCGTCGGATCGGATTCAATGCGGTGCTTTTTTGTAAGTGCCTCGGGAGACAAATGCTCCGAATCTACAAAGAATTGATTTTCCATTATGTTCACCTCAATTTCTGAGGAAGCCGGTCAAGGGGTCGGATGCGGATGCGCCACGGGTCAGCACTCTGCCAAGCCCCGAAAGGTACGCCTTACGGCCTGCTTCGATTGCCTGCCTGAATGCCGCCGCCATCATAGGAAGGTCGCCTGCGGTCGCGAGCGCTGTATTAGCCATGATCGCCGCCGCGCCCATCTCCATCGCTTCACACGCCTGCGAAGGTCTGCCGATACCCGCATCCACTATAATAGGCAAGTCGATCTCGTCAATGAGAATCTGAATGAATTCTTTGGTCGCAAGTCCTTTGTTCGAGCCGATGGGAGAAGCCAAGGGCATAACACTTGCCGCGCCTGCGTTCACAAGGTCACGGGCGGTGTTCAGATCGGGATACATATACGGCATGACCACAAAGACCTCGTTTGCGAGGATCTCAGTCGCCTTGATGGTTTCCACGTTGTCGGGAAGCAGATATTTGGAATCGCGCATAATTTCGATCTTAACAAAATTACCACATCCCAGCTCTCTTGCAAGTCTGGCAATGCGAACTGCTTCTTCGGCATTTCTTGCACCCGAGGTGTTAGGAAGGAGCGTAATTCCTTCGGGGATGTAGTCAAGGATGTTTTCCTGTTCCTTGGTGTTCGCACGGCGAACCGCGAGTGTGATGATCTCCGCGCCTGCATCCTTAACCGCCGCTTCGATGAGCTTCATAGAGTATTTACCCGAGCCGAGAATGAAACGGGAGCTAAATTCGTGACCGCCGATAATAAGTTTGTCGTTGTTCATTTGATTTTCCTTCTTTCTTATACTTCAAATTGTTTGGCTATTATACGAAGCACCGTATGTGCCTGATGAGCGGCGCAAAGCGCGACACGGGGAGCAACAAGTCCCATGCCATCGTTCACGTCGCTGACCTCATCACCGCAGAGATAAAACCGCTTTGTTACCCTGCGGGTCTTAATCCCGTTTGCGCTCCCAAGTCCCGCCATGCCCGATGCGGCAACAAGATATTTGTCCGGCAGTTCAGAGAGGACTATATCTGTCAGCATTGCTTTCGCTTCCGCTTTGTCAAATGCCTCGCAGATGATGTCCGCGCTTTGTAAGAGCTTCACAGCATTATTCTCTGTGATTCGCTCGGTGTGCGCTTCAAGCTCGATATACGGAGCGATCTCACGAAGGTTATCCGCAAGAGCATCCGTTTTATACATGCCGATCTGATCTGCCTTATACTGCTGTCGGTGGAGATTGGTGATATCCACACGGTCAAAGTCAATGAGTATCAGCTTTCCGACTCCTGCACGGGCAAGAAGAATTGCAATATTCGAGCCAAGCCCTCCAAGACCGCAAATAGCAACCGTCGTCGCCGAGAACGCTTTTTGCAGTTCTTTCCCGTGCCGTTCTGTGAGAGCCTTTATCCATTCTTCTTTTGTGGGTATCATATCAGCCGCCTCCCACAAAGCTGACAACTTCAAGGCTATCACCGTCTTGGAGTACGGTTTCGCTATACTGTGCCTTTGGGACGATATTTCCGTTTCGCTCAACGGCAATACGCTTCATATCGTAGCTTGTTGTTGCCAGATACTCCGCAAGCGTCTTGCCGGAAACATCAAGTTCTGTTCCGTTTACTTTTACCATTTTATTTTCCTCCAAAATCGCAACAAAAAAGGAGCTACCGATTCGGTAACTCCAAAAATTCTTTTGTTCCTCCCAATATCCTTATATCAGGCATCCCTACGTTGGCATTATCCAAATCAGGTTCTCGGTCGAAGGTCACACCTTCCTCTCAGCCTGTATACAAGCTCCCGTTTATTTCGTTGTGAGTATATTATACACCATATAAAAGGAATTTGCAATAGGTTTGCAAAATTTTGCGCATAGAATATTTTCTTCCCCCACACCGCAAATCCGATCATATCCTTATGCTTCCTTTACAAGCTTACCGCAAATATGCTCCGGTGTTAGCTTCAGCAACAAAGTCGCTTTGCCGTAATTTTCAATTTCATTTCTGATATAATCCTCATCGCAGTCAAACTTGTGACACAGCTTTGTGGTAATGCTGACGATCTTGTTTATATCATCAATGATCTCTATATGCCCGAATACTATCACGCTTCTGACATTATATGCCCATTCACCCTCGTTGCGATATCCCTGCTCGCAGACGCAAAAGCATACTTTGTCCGAATGCTTCAAGGAATCCAAACGGTGTCCGCTCTTGCCGCAATGAAAGTAGATACACCCGTCATCCGCATTATAAAAATGATTCATCGGCATAGCATACGGATATCCGTTATCTCCGTTGACCGAAAGAACTCCGCGGGTCTCCCCTGTCAGCAATTCAATACATTCTTCATGAGATATTTGTTTGTTTTTTCTCGCAAGCTCTCTGAACATAGCTCGTAATCTCCTTTTGTGATCCAATCCTTGATCTGCGGATATTCCTTCTGTATCCCGTACGCCGCGTTCACATCAAGCACAGCGAGATCAAACGGCATCTCCACAAGTACGCCCAGAATTCCTTGATCGGCACAGACCTGTGGCAAGGATCTAAATCATTATACCACAATTTTATGAATATTTCAACAATAAAAAATCTCCTGATTAAATATCCTCAGTCCCGCAAAAAATAAAGACAGATAAAGGAGGTGCTTGATTTGAGCAATCGATTGGCAAACGAAACAAGTCCGTATTTGCTTCAGCACAAGGAGAATCCCGTTGACTGGTATCCCTGGAGCAAGGAAGCGTTTGAGCGCGCGGCAAGAGAGGACAAACCGATATTTTTAAGTATTGGATACAGCGCGTGCCATTGGTGTCATGTGCTCGCCCATGAGAGCTTTGAGAATAAAGAAACAGCCGCGATACTGAACAAATATTTTATATCCATCAAGGTGGATAAGGAAGAAAGACCCGACATCGACAGCGTTTATATGGCGGTCTGTCAGGCTTTTACGGGAAGCGGCGGATGGCCGATAAGTATTTTTATGACTGCGGATCAAAAGCCGTTTTTCGCGGGAACTTATTTTCCCAAGACATCACGGGGCGGTATGGTCGGTCTGCGAGAGCTTTTGCTCATCATACACGAAAAATGGGTATCTGACCGCGATATGCTGTTGCGGCAGTCCGATGATATCATAAAATATATGAACAGGACGCAGACCACGGAGGACACGGCGGACATTGATCCTACTCATTTGGCTGTCCGACAATACGAGCGCGTATATGACAAAAAGTACGGCGGCTTCGGACGAGCGCCAAAATTCCCTACACCGCACAATCTGCTGTTTTTGCTCGATTACTACGAGCGTTACAAAACAACCTCCTGCCTTGACATGGCGGAGCATACACTTCTGCAGATGTATCGCGGCGGGATGTTCGACCATATCGGCTTTGGTTTCTGCCGTTATTCAACCGATAAAAGCTTTCTGATCCCTCATTTTGAAAAAATGCTGTATGACAACGCTCTTCTGATCCAAGCCTATTGCAAGGCGTATACGGTAACAAAAAAGGAGCTGTATCTCCAGGTAGCGGAAAAAACCGCAAGCTATATCCTTCGCGAGATGAGCTCACCCGAAGGTGGATTTTACAGCTCGCAGGACGCCGACAGCGAAGGTGAGGAAGGAAAATATTATCTGTTTACCGCGAGTGAGATCACTGAGGTGCTTGGACAAGAAAACGGTGAGGGCTTCAATCGCCATTACGGCATCACAGACGCGGGCAATTTTGAAGGCAAGAATATTCCCAATCTGCTGGGAAGTGACCCTTATGATAAAAAATTTGAAGCCTTTCTGCCCGTAATTGAAAATTACCGTAAACAGCGCTGTTCTCTTCACCGTGACGAGAAGATCCTGACGTCATGGAACAGTCTGATGATAGCCGCTATGTGCCAGCTGTATCTTATAAGCAAAAAGAAGATATATCTTTCCGCCGCCGGGCATGCCGACCGCTTTATACAAGAATATCTGCGCGACAGCGACGCACTCTATGTCAGCTTCCATATGGGAAAGCACGGCGTGAGCGGATTTCTGGACGATTATGCCTCCTATATTTCCGCACAGCTCGCACTGTATCGCGCGACACTGGAGCATGAATATATGAATCGCGCCGAGCGATTGTGCGATAAGGTACTCTCGGATTTCGCAGACACCGCCGGTGGGTTTTATTTATATGGCAAAGACCACGAAGAACTGATACTCCGCCCAAAAGAAACCTATGACGGCGCGCTCCCAAGCGGAAATTCGCTGATGGCATATAACCTTGTCAGTCTGTCTCTCCTCACCGATAACGAAAGATACAAGATCCAAGCGGAACGGCAGCTTGAGCATCTCTCGAGGGATGCCGCACAGTACCCCACGAATCACTCCATGCTTTTAAGGGCGCTTTTGATGCATGACAAGCCCGGGATGAAGATAACGGTTGCCGTTGACGAGAATACAGACAAAAGCAGCCTTCCCCTTGCTTTCCCGCCCGACGCGACCATCATCCTTTTGCCACACCCCACAAAAGAATATCCGCTCAAAAACGGCAAGACCACCTATTATGTTTGCCGGGATCACATGTGCCTTCCCCCAACCAATGACCCGAATGGGTTGAGTTAAAGCTTGACAGACTTCTACACAGACTGAGGCGAGCATTAAAAGGCTCGCCTCATATACTATGATCTGTTTTTCACCGACTGATTCCGCAATTACTTTGGAATTACTTTGTAATATCATCATCTACCAAAGAAATGCTTATTGGCATTCCCCGATCATCACGATCGATCGTCCACAGTGTCTGTTTTGAAGTCCAGGGAACGCAGGTGTATTTTTCGAGTTTTTACCAATCTTTTTCAGTTATCCTTCCATATTGGCTGCGACCAGGCATATTTTCCGAATTTGTCCGTTACCGTTACGCGGATGTATTCCGATGCGCGGAGCTTGGAAATATCTATATCCGCTTGGTCAAATTCGCCCTGTTCCGCAGGCGGGTATGCCGTGCAAGCGCGCCTGTGGTCTGAGGTAACGGAGATACGCACCGCGTCCGAGGTCTTTATATGAAGAACATCCCCCTCAATATAAAGCTCCTTTATCTCAGGACCTGTAGACGCGTAAAAATCTCCCGATCTCAACGCGGATATGACCGAGGCATGAGTAAGCTCATGAGCCTTTATCATAACAAATCCTCCAAAGGAATCGCAAGACGGGCTGTCAAGCGGGTATTTATTGTGATCGTCATCAGTCGCCACGCAGAATATTCTTTTGCCCATACGGAGCATGCCGTCAAGGATATGCGCGTTGAACTCATCATATCCCTCAAGATAACACCCGTTATTATATATCTCCATGGCAAAAACACCTTCAAGCGTTCTGTAATCATCAAGCGTCTGCTGTGACCATGTGGGGTGATTGACCGTGGCTATAAAGCCGTGCCGCGTGAATTCGGCTATCATTTCGTTTATCCTGCCATAATCCCGCGTATAGCCCGACTCGCCAACGTATTTCTGACATTCACCGAGCCCCTTCTGATAATCCTTGAGATACACAGGATCAAAACACGGAATTACATCGTTGTGCTGATCCTCCGCATAAAAATTGATATGATAACACGGTATGGTGGGATGTCCCTTGGGCGAATCCTTGTTGACATTGATCTCACATGAGGTAAGGGTAACAAATTCGCTGTCGTCAAGGTCTGAATGATCTATAAGGACATTATGGTCGCTTATCGCCAGGATCGAATAGCCCCGTGCCTTATAAATACCTTTAAGCTCCTTTGGCGTCAGCCTGCCGTCTGAGCAGGTACTGTGGCAATGCAGATTGGCCTTGTAAAAATTGCCGTCCCTGGGCAGAACATATCTTCTCATGGCTTTATCTGTCCGTTGGTCTCCACGGCATCAGCGCCAAGATCAAGGGCGGCTTGCATCTCGGACTCCTCGGAGAGTATCCATATACCGAGCTTGCCATGCTTTTTTATCATCGCGGCGTATTCCGCGTCCACAGCGGGGGTCTTGCACCATTCTGTCCTTTTGTTTGCCATGCGCGCCCATATGTACAGCTCCCTGCCACGGGATATTCTGTCAAGCTCTCCGAGAACGCTCTCATCAACCGCTCCGTCGTAATGAAGTATAGCATCCGGGACAGCAGCCGCGACCTTTTCGATAAAGTCAACATGCGCGCCCGTGACACCTACCTTGTCTCCATAGCTTCGGATAAGCTCGAAAACAATGGACTGCTGCTCTTCCGTAAAGCGTTCTATAACATTATCTATCTTCAGCTCTATACCCGCGTCTCCCGCAAATATCAGCGTTTCTTTCAGAGTGGGAATACGTGTTCCCTCGTATTCGGGCGCTTTCCATACTCCGAAATCCATGCGGCAAAGCTCTTCGTAAGTCACGTTCTCCACTCTCACGTCGCCTTCTATCCGCTCTCCGCCAAGTCTTGCGGTCTTTGTCAACGTGTAGTCATGAAGCATGACGCAGACATTGTCCGCGGTGAACTTTGGATCTGCTTCAATTATGTCGTACCCCTGCTCTACCGCGAGAGCATATGCGGGTATGGTGTTTTCAGGTGCTTCGGTGCTCACGCCTCGATGCGCTTGCATTTTGCACTGTGTGTTCTTATACATAGCTATCTCCTTGATAAATTATTGACCCGACTTGAAGAAATCCTCTCCAAGCTTTGCTTTTATAGCCTCCGCAAGCTTTTCACCCGCCTTTTTCGCGCCTGCAGGATCGGGATGCAGGTCGTCTGTCAGCGTAACTCTCCACGTTACGCTCTCCACAACAGTTATTGCGTCTCCGTATTCCGCCTATCCGCGCCGTCAGTCATGAGCTGTCCTCATCTGAATTATCGGAGCGTGCGCAAGCACACGCTCCGATAGCCATAGACAAACACAGCAATACAGCTAATATCTTTATTACTATGTTTTTCATTATGTTATATTCTTATCAATAATTATTAGTCCAGTCGTCTCCCGCGTTGCTTCCGCCCGCGTTACCTATACCGCCGTCATCAACAATAACGGATGTGTCGGTGGTATCGCCGTCAGTGTCATCGGGCTGACCGCTTCCCGTATCGTCGGGACCCGGAGCTTGCGTTACGTCATCGCCTTCTGTTCCCGCAGGATCACTATCAACAGGTCCTGTATTCACCGTATCGTCATTTCCGCCACATGCAACAAAGCACACAGTGAGCATCAAAAGACACATCAGTACAGCTATAAGCTTTTTCATATTCATTCTCCTTTTTTTATTTGTTTAAGGAACTGTCAATTTCCCTCGATCTTGTTTTTGAAGTGTTTTCCGATAGTACATATAAGCTTCAGCCACGGAAGTATAAGCTCCTCATCCACATCAGCTATCGAGGTCTGGTGAAAGGTCTCAAAGCTGAGATCACCGTCAAAGCCTATCCTGTTAAGCTCGGTATAAAAATCCTTCCAAACGATAGTACCCGTGTAGGGCGCTTTGTGCTGGTCGGTGATTCCGTCGTTGTCATGAATGTGAAGCGCTTTTATGCGTCTGCCGAGAATCGGGATATAATATCTCATATCCAGCTTCAGCAGATTGAGGTGGCCCGTGTCAAGACAAAGGCCAAAGCATTCCTTACCCGCCATACCATTGTATCGGTCTATCATCTCCACCGCCTCATAAGGGTCTGAGCAAACACCCGAAATGATACCGCCCGCGCCCGCAAAAAGATTTTCAAGGCAAACTGTAACATCTGTCAGCAGGAGTGTAGGAATAAGACTTTCATAAAGCTTGTCGTTCATCGCTCTTACCGACTCCGGAGAATTTTCTCTGTCCTTTTTCGTAAGCGTTATTCCGTGGATGATAAGGTTTTTGCAGCCCACACGGTCACAGAAGAGTATGCACTTTTTATAGACCTCTATCATATAGTCAAGTGTTTCGGGCTTACCCTGAGCATATGCGGGAAAGGGCGCATGAGCCTGAGTTATCTCAAGACCGTTCTTTCTTATCTGCTCATACTCATATGAGAAATATTCCATTATCTCATCAACACTTTTCTCATAAATATTGCCCTGATAGGTCACGCTGTTTATAAGCTTTCCGGGGAGACCGTCGTTGATATTCCAATCTATTGTCTCAAATCCCGCCTCGGCAAAAAGCCTGTATGCCTTCTCCGCTCCAATCTCTCTTACCGAGCTGCCCGACTGTATTCCTATTTTCATGTAAATTTCCTTTCTTTCATCCGTCAATCCGCTCTGACGCAGATCACATATTTGCCACTCTCAGCTAAGAAGCAGGTAAAGCCCTCTCCCCGCTCAATCTCCGACACACCATCGCACTCCGAAAGCGCTCCTCCGTTTGCGGATATGATATCTCCCCACGCGCAAGGCAGCTTTATATGAGCTGATGTATTGGCGGGTATCTCTATCTCAAATGTAAGCGTGTCTCCGCTGTACCGCCACTCCGAGCGTATCATTCCGTTCAGCGAGTCATAGCTTACCCTCAGCTCGCCGAGCAGCCTGTCGGGCTCGGGAGCGACGGTAAACCGCCTGAAGAAGTCATCCGGTCGTATTCCCGCCGCATAGGCGTATATCCATTCAACCACCGCACCAAAGGAATAATGGTTCAGCGATATCATTTCAGAGGCATAGCCCTTCTCCAGTGTATACGCATCCCAACGCTCCCATATGGTGGTAGCGCCCTGAGTCACGGAATACAGCCATGAGGGTTGCTCACGGCAAAGCAGCATTCTGTACGCCGTCTCGGTAAGACCGAAGCGGCTGAGTATGGGCAGTACCATAGCGGTACCGAGGAATCCCGTCTGCACCTTGTAGTCTCCCTCGCGCGCGGACTCCTCAAGATATCTCACATATCTCTCAACAGTCGCCTTATCGTCTATAAGATCAAGGTGCAAAGCAGTGAGTACGGTCACGGGTATCATAAATTTAAGATCTCCGTCATCCTTGACATATACCTCGTTGAAGAACTGCTTCTCAGTCTCGTAAACCCCTCTGTACCTTTCCGCGTCGTCGGGCTTTCCAAGCACATCCGCGATCTCAGCCATGTATCTTGCCACCCACGCGTAATAAGCCACCGCCAACAGTGCTCTCATATCCTTGTCATTTCCAAGCGCGCTGAGCCAGTCACCGTATCTGACATTTGCGCCCTTCTTATTTGTGGACGCAAGATATATGTCAACATACCTCTGCATTGACTCGTAGCAATCCGACAGGGTCTTTTTATCACCGTACATCCTGTACAGATAATACGGAACGAACACACCCGCGTCAGCCCAACCGAATGTTCCCGAGGAACCGCCGCATCTGCCTCTCGGACAACCGTTGAGATACTGTCCGTCATCCTTCTGGCAGTCCCTCATGTCCACCAGCCATTTTTCCAGAAAATACTTTGTATCCGTTGTGTAATAAGCGGCTGTTTTTGTAAACACCTGCGTGTCCGCCGTCCATCCTACGCGCTCCGCTCGCTGGGGGCAATCGGTAGGAACTGACAGATAGTTTGACAGCAGACCTCTTCGTGCGTTACCGATAAGAGTATTTACGTCATCCACACCTGTAGTTATGTCTCCGCTGTCATGTGCCACCGAGCTTATCACCTGATATGTGATCTTTTTGAAGGTCACGGGACGGTCGGCGGTTATCTGCGCATAGCGGAATCCGTAGAAGGAAAACAAAGGCGTGTAATACTGTGCCCCGTCTCGGCAGACATATCTTGTTATGGCAGGAGAGATATCTTCAAGACTCTTCATCCACAACACAGAGCCTTCAGCGCCGCTGTTTCTCCTCGACTTGAGTCCGTTACAGTCATTGAGAGCTTCACCGTGACAAACGGTAATATTGGTTCCCGCCTCGGCAACAACGGTAAAGGCTTCCCTTCCGGCGCAGTTGTATCCGAAATCTATGACCGCTGTCTCTCCGGGGCTGAGACTGAATTCCGAGTCTGTTCCGTCAAACCGATATCTTCTTGTTACGTTCACCGTTCCGTATGCGTCCTCTGTCTCTCCGTGTGTTCCAAGGAAGATGACGGCGCTCTCGGGACCGTGCTCAAGGTCGCTCCTGTTAAAGATCGCGCCTTTGACACCCGAGCTTATTTCGCCCTTGAACTGTCTGTTGATCTTCACAGAGTGCCAACAGCTGTCGTCGTATCCCGTCTTTGTAAAGTCCATGGGGATAGTGGCATCGTATTCCTCACCCGAAAATATGGAGCAATATCCGATAGGACAAGCCTCTATACTGTACTTCCATGTACTGTCAGTGACAAAGGTCTGCTCAGCGCCATCCTCATATCTCACCACAAGCTTTGCAATAAAGCCGTTCTGCTTGCCGTAACAGATATTTACCATATCTGACCACCAGCCCGCACTGACGGCGGCGGAGATGGTATTCTTGCCCTTCTTTATAAGATCGGTAAGATCGTATGTGTAATAATGACGGCGCTTAGGTCCTTCGGTATTTCCCGGCGTAAGCTCATAATACTGTCTCTCTCCGTTCACTGTGTTATAGGCGCGCTCTCCGTTAAAGTAAGCGCAGAATACTCCGAGACCCGAAACAAACAGCTTTGCGTCGACAGGATGCTTTTTACAGTCTATCTCCTTTCTTACAACAAAGGACGGAGCTTTCGGGAAAAGCCTTCCCGCGCGGTAGCTTGTGAAAATACCGTTTTCAACCTTTCCGCAGGGGAAAACATTTTCCTTTTCAAAATCCCACTCATATATCAACTTGCCCGTGAAATTTTCCCATGTCACCATCTTACCCACGTGCATAGCATGTCCCGCACTGCCCGGAATGTGTATTCCCGGCATACCTATACGTGGATTCGGCATATCCTCAGTAATACACACATCCTGAATATGCACACCGTCTACATAAGCGGATATTTTCGAGGGAGTGATCACAAAGCGATAAACAAACTCTATCTTGTCCACCTCTCCGAGATCCACATCCAACATCCTCGAGAAATCCACCTTGCCTTCCTTGCACATATGATATTCGGCATTATAATAGAACTGCGGTATGAGATACAGTCCGTGATCATCAAGCTTTACCATATAGCGGTAAAACTCATCCCTGCTTCCCGTAGCTATGGCGAAGTTCGCTTCTTTTCCGCTCATTCTGCACGGGATCTCTACAGTATATTCAGTTATGTCTTCATACTGCTCTGTTCCGTCATAAACGGTAATCCACTCAGCTCCGCTCCAGCCCGAGTTCATAAGACCCGTGGTAAATGACGCGGTCCTTGGAGTCAGCGCAACGTCGTCCTTGTCCCACACCGTAAGTGTCCACTCATAGGCTGTGGCAGGCTTAAGACAGGCACAGCACTCCACACCTACGGAGTCGGATGAGATCACTTTTCCGCTGTTCCATACCTCACCCACGGACACACCCTTTTCCATAAGCGATATCATATATGCGCTTTGCTTCTGTCCACGCACATCGGATCTCATCTTCCATCCGAATACGGGAGAGGTATCTATCCCAACCGGTTCATCAAGGAAGCATACCCTCAAGTCATATATTTCCGTCCTGTTCATAATATCTGATCCTTTCATATTCCACCTGTTGTCTCTTCTTTTTCCTTCTTTTTCCTTCTTTTTTATTCTTTTCTATCCTTTTCCGATCCGGATCGCTCTTTGCTTATTCAGCGGGTCTGAGCGCCTTTATGAGAGCCAGCTGCGCCTCGGTATAGGGGCTGTATGTCGCCGTGCCGGCGATAGCGTGCGCGCTGTTCGCGGCTATGGCGTTACCGTATTCAGCGCTCTGAGCGTCCGCTCTGTCGGCGTATGCCGCCTCCGCAACCTCAGCGATATTTCTTGTGGCATACTGAGCGGAGTAAATTATCTGATCTCCTATCCTGATGTAGCCCACCGCGCTATAGTCCTTTTCAAGATTATCCGCGGGAACATCAATAACCGCTCCCGTAAAGCCGTACACATCACCGCTTGCCGCAAGAGCCGCGCCCGCGTCATCCACATATGCGGTACCCTGTGTAATAACAGTGTCGAAGTCAGCCATGGTAAAGCCCTTACCTGCCTCATTTACAGCCGCAAGATAGCTGTCAAGTGTTATCATCGTTCCCACGCTTACGGTGTTTGCCGACACTCCAGCCGCGATAAGCGCGTCATGATCCGCCTTGTTGATAGTCGTGCTGAATCTCAGACCGGATGTAGTGCCTATCTTAACTGCCGCGGTGGTATCTGTGATAATGGCAACACTGAGGTACTTGTCCCCCACCTTGAGAACTGTTCCTCTTGTCATGTCGGTGGTGGGATGTGCGTCCGCCGTACCGGTAAGCTTCTGGAAGAATACATTCTTACCGACAGCGGCGTTGATATCCATAGCCAATTTACCGGATGTAACGTCTGCGGCGGTAAAGGCTGTTGTGCTTTCCTCAAGTGGAGTCTGAAGCAGAGTGTTACAAGGGATCACTGTGGGAACACCTATACCGGGAAGCGTGTACGTCAGACCTTCAAGATAGAAGTTGTCGTGATACTCACCGTACGCGGTGGACGTGGCAGATACTATCTGAGCTATACCATAGGACTTGGCTGTATCAAGACTATCCGCAAAGGAAAGCTGTCCCATGTTGTAGCAACCGTAGACCTCGTCAAGAGGATTCTTGGATACGGATATCATGCCTCCCGCATAACGTGTGCTTATTACGTTTCCGAGATTATAGCAATATCTGGTTATGTTTACGTTCTCGGTGTGTCCCACAATACCGCCTGCCGCGTCCGCTATATCAATAGTTCCCGCGTTACCGCAGTATTCTATAAGAGCGCCGTAATCTCTTCCGACGATACCGCCGCCGTGACCGCCCGCAACACCCTTTACCGTACCATTGTTGTACAGATTGGAGAATACCACCGTTCCCGTACACTCAAAGGCATCGCCGACGATCTGGCAGATACCGACAATACCGCCCTGATATTTGCCGCCCGAGATGTTGCCCGCGTTTTGGCAATTATCCACCGTAAGAGTCTTACAGGTCTTTGACGCCTGAGCAATAATACCGCCTCCGAGATTGTAGTTTACCATATTGCCCGTATTTGTACAGCCTGTGACCGTGATGTTCTCCACTCCCTCAAGGTAGCAAATGATACCCGCTGATTTTGCGGAATCGATATCACCCGTATTGTGACAGTTCTTTACCTGAACGTCTACTTTCTCGCCGTCCACAAAGCGTACAAAGCCTACGATACCTCCGGCATGGGCTTTGGCAGAGTCACCCTTAATGTCTCCGTTGTTCACGCAGTTTTCAACAGTGATCGTAGTGGTTTGGGCTGTGTTACCCAAAGCAGTACCGACTATTGCCGCCAGACCGTGGTTGTTTTCATTATCCGTGGATGTGAGAGACACATTGTTGGTTATGTCCTTAAAGGTCGCGTCAAACGCCGTATTGCACACGATAGCACCGCCAGCAGCGAGAGTTACGCTTGTCAGAGCCGAGGTAACGGTGAAATTCTTTACCGTTCCGCCAACCACCTTGTCAAAGAGCGCGCAGGTGGTGGTGACTGTCTTGCCGTTACCGTCAAATATTCCGCTGAACTCATTTGCATAGGTGACGTTTACCGTGATGTCGTTGGCAAGATAATACGTGCCGTCAGCCGACATCGCCGCAAACTCGCTTGCGTTGGTAATGGCAGTTCCCGCAGGTGCCGCGCCTATGGACAGCGCGCCGAGAGGAATCATGGACACGGTCATCAGCACAGCTATAATAACTGCCAATATCCTGGAATATCTGTTATTTTTCATAGATCTGTTCCTTTCATTATTTTTGATATTAAACACCAAAACCGCCGTCTATCTGCACACCCTCCCAAAGTACATCGGACTTTGCGGGGTCGTTCTGCGAAGAGGATATAATATCAACGCTTGTTATAACGGTTATTTCTACTAATGGACTATTATATATTTTCATATTCTACCTCTCAATTCATAAAACTCTTTATCAAAGTCAGCTGCTCATCTGTATAAGGACTGTATGTAACACCGCCTATGGCATTGTCACTTGCGGAGGAAATTTCGTTGACATAATCGCCCATTTGGCTTGATGCTCTGTCATAGTAAGCCGCGGACGCGATGTCGGCAATATTTCTTACGGAGTACTCCGCGGAATACGCTATCTGACTGCCTATCATGATATAGCCGACAGCGGCAAAGTCCATGGAATAGTCGTTGATACCGATGACCGAGCCTCTGAAGCTGTAGGAATCGGAGTCGCTCTCAAAGAACGCGTCCACGCCCTTTACCTCAACGGGTACGTCAAGATACTTGACCGATGTAGTAAGAGCCGCGTCAAGATCAGCCATGTTAAAGCTACCGCCCGCATTTATGACCGCGTCAACATAGGACTTGGGTGCTATGACCGTACCGACGGTTATATCGGACGCGGATACGCCGGCGGAGATAAGCGCGTCATACTCCGCCTTGTTAACGGAGGTAACAAATCTCAGACCCGAGCCTGCCGTATCATCCGCAATACGGATAGCCGCCTTTTCATCTGTAGTCAGCGTTATACTTGTATATCCACCCGACACCTGAATAACCGTTCCGTGTGTAGCGTCAAGAACGGGATGAGCGTCCGTATTCTCAACAAGATTCTGATAGAATACCGTTCTACCCGCCAGTGTATTGAGCGTGTAAGCCAGATCACCGTACGCAAGCTGGTAGGAGCTGAAAGATACAGCATTATCGTTAACAAATGTTTCCTGTCTTATATTATAAGCATACACACCTGTGTCATAGACATCGCTACTGTAATAGTTGTTCTCGACCGTTCCGTAAGGATCGATAGCAATGTATGCTATCTGAGCGCTCATATTAGTACCTCCCGTAAGCGCCCCCGAATTATAACAACCGTATATCTTATCCCCTGTATTCTTTGAAACGCCTACAATTCCTGCCGCGTACTTGTTTGCTGTAATGTTTCCGGCATTATAGCTGTATCTGATAATATTAATATTTTCAGAGTGTCCCACAATACCCGCAGATGCATCGCCGTCGGTAATCGTACCGTCATTTCCACAGTATTCAAATATACCGCCATATGATCTTCCGATAATACCACCTACATGTTTACCACTGGTTGCAGAAGTGTCTACATTACCTCCGTTATAACAACCGGAAATTATCACTTTGCTGGCAGCCTCTGTGGCCATTGTATTTTCAGCGATCTGACAATAACCGATAATTCCACCCGCATGTCCAGCACATGTAACATCTCCGATATTTTTGCAATTGTAGATATATAAGGTTTCGGCACTGGAATGTACCTGACCTAAAATACCGCCTATAAGGTCAGCACCCGTAACAGCGCCGCTGTTATTGAAACCATATACAGATACATTTTTACAGTATTGAAAATAAGCCGAAAAGCCACCGCTCTTCTTTGCGTTCAGATCACCTGTATTCGCGCAATCCCGTGATATAACAGTAACATTCTTCGAGCCGTTTTTATCAAAATTAGCGCCCGAAACAATACCTCCCGCGTATCCTTTTGAAGGTCCTGTAATATCTCCGTTGTTTACACAGCCTTCAAATGTGACTGTAGTAGCAGTATCGGTCTCTCCAAGCGTTCCGACAATACCGCCCGCAAAGTAATCGCTTGCCGTGACGGAAGCATTATTTGTGATATCCTTGAAAGTAGCATTCGTAGCCGTACACGCAACCGCTCCACCACTTGTAACGGATATCGCCTCAACACCCGAGGCAAGCTCAACGGTAAAGTTCTGTATTGTAGCGTTGGTCACCTTGTCGAACATTGGGACAGATGTGGTGACGGTCATTCCGTTACCGTCAAATGTTCCCGTAAACTCAGAGGTGTAGGTCGCACTCAGAGTAATATTGTTGGCGAGATAATACTCACCGTCGGCCGACATCCCCGCAAAATCCGCTTCGGAATATATCGCGGTTCCTGAGGGTGCTGCGCTTACTGTCATCATGCCCATCGGTAACATGGATATTACCGTCATCAGCGCGATGACTATCGCTAAGATCTTTGTTTTTCTTGTTGTCTTCATGTTTTTTTCTCCTCTTTGTATTTTTTATTTAACCGCGGCGCGGTCGCCTGATGACCAAGGCTGAGCCGTGTCCGCAAACGGTTCACTTATTTTGGTTTTTGCTCTGACTCTCTTTGTAAAGCTTGTTTATGTTCTCTATCTCCGCGGGAGCGGGCTTTGTGTAGCCCTTGAGATAAGAGCTGATGTTGGTCGAACCCGTCTTGAGCATCGCACGGCAGAAGTTGGTGTAGCCCGACAAAACATACCAGTGAGCGGGATCGAACATTTTTGTTCTGATAATTATATCCACCATCTCAGCGCTGTCGGGGTCATTTACGTTCTGAAGCTTTGTGACAATGGAAAAGATATCGGGAGTTACCATGTCATATGACGCTGTGCAAAATGCTTCTATGATATTGCCCGTTCTCTGGGGATCGCTTGTGTTGACAGCCACGCAGGTCATGGGGATGGTGTAGCTTGAATAGGAAGAGTAATCCGTCTGATCTGTATTCAGCTTTGGAGACGGAATAACTCCGTACTCACTCTCCATATCCGACAGGAACAAGCCTATCTTCAGCAGGGTGGTATCAAGGAAGAGCGATCTGTCCGCCTTGAATATATCCCATGGATAGGAATGCTGCGAACTATCTCCCGTGTCGTTCCGATAGTTCTTCTCAACATTCCATATCCTGTGTATATAGTCATATACCTGAGTCAACGTATCCATGTTGTAGGATATCTCCAGATCTCCCGTTTCTCCCGTTCTCGCAAAGGAGAAGCCGGAGCCATAGAACAGCGCATAGCTTGCCTCTGTTCCCCAACCCGCAAGTCCGTAGAAGTCGTCCTCATTGTACTTGTTATTGTCGTCCAGATCCTGTGTCGCGTCCTTTACGTACTCCAGCATCTTCTCATAAGTCCACTCTCCCGCTCTTACAGCCGCGTAAGGATGCTCAAGCTGACGGTCGTCAAACAGGTCTTTGTTGAAGCACAGGCAGGACAGAGATTGCAGAGAACCGATACTGAAATCGCCAACAAGTGAGAACAGTGAGTCGTTTACGGTCATGGAGTTGATCCACTTCTGATCCCACCATTCCTTAGTCATATCAATGTCATCAAGCATGGTAAGATCAAGGAAATAGCCCTCATAGCACAACGAGATACCGTTTCTGTTGATACCGTAAACGTCATAGGGCGAGTCTCCGACCAGGCTGTTGTTCCGTATGAACGGATAAAGCTCGTCTGTAGTCATGGTCTCAAGCTTGAGAACGATGTTGTAGGTCTGGGTGACCACCTGATTTTTCTTGAATACTCTATCGTTCAGCACCTCTCCCGTCAATCCCTCGGCAACAAAGTCCTTTTCAAGACCGTCCTGACCCGCAAAGTACATAATATTAAACGCGTACTCGTCGTAGTCCTTTTTCCTTACCGTGGAAAATGCCGTAGCCTCGCCGTCCGCTGTGGTCTCCAGCGCTCCGTTGACCGTCTCCTTGCCGTCCTCCCCCCCGCCGCAAGCAACGAGAACGCAGAAGCACATGCAAACAGCGATCAACATACAGCTCCATCTTCCGATAATTTTTTTCATGTAATACTCCTTTCAATTTTTATTTTATTACATTTGTTTCACTTTGAAAAATGCTTCTCGGCAATATACTTACAAAATGGCAACGGATCGTCCACCATCATGGAATTTACTCCGAGCTCGTATGCCTTGTCCCAAAGCTCGACAGTCTCGTTCATTGCGTTGCCGCCAAGCTGAGAATCAAACTGCCATCTTATCTTTCCCTTGACCGACAACAGCCAATCCTTCATACGCTCGAGGTGCTCCATCCCATCCTCTGACACCCCACTGAGTCCCGAGAATCTGAACAGCGAGCTCATGCCGCCCTGCTCAATGGTATTGATGCTCGATTGCCATGCGCTTGACGACCTGCAAGACAGTCTTCCGAGATACATTGGAAGCTTGTCCTCAGCCACGCCCGCACTTTTCAGCTCCTTGCGAAGTATAAACGCGTCCGTTATGCTCATTTCGCCGCAGAACATTATGCTGTCGTAAGCGTCGTGCTTTTCAGCAACGGGAAACACAATGCTCCTCATCTCATTTGCCGATGTGATCTTATCCGTAAGCACCATACACCTGCCCTTGCATACCTGTACGACCTCTTCAAAGGTCGGGATGATATAGTCGGTAACACGCGCGCCTGAGCCGCCGTTGCCCGCCTTAAGCTTAAGACACCGCAGCTGCTCCAGCGTCCAATCGGAAACCTTTACGGATGTGGGAAGTCTTATTCCGTTCACCACTGTTCCCTTTACTTCGTTTATGTTAGTAGTACGCGTCAGTGTTTCGTCATGAAGAAGCACCGCGACTCCATCCTTGGTGACTCTAACATCCACCTCTATAACATCCGCGCCCATCATGCACGCGCTTATGACGCTCTCTATTGAGTCCTCGGGGAAATTTTTTGAATCGCCTCTGTGCGCAAAGCTCATCATGCGCCCATCGGGATCGGCAAGAGACGCCCTCTTTTCCGCTAAATCAAGCATGCCCTCGGGAGTCTCAAGCTCATTTGCCCAGCTCATCAACAGTTTTTCCGGATCATTTATATAATCATCTCTGCTGTCAGCCCCCTCAAAAACATAGCTGTAATTACGGGGTATGCTGACCGTTCCATTTTCGGAGCTTACAAAATTGTTTTTGAAGTGCATCATGGCGTAATAGACCGCCGTCGCGCTTCCGCCGAGGATATATACGTTTCCATCCTTCTCGCTGACAGAGTAATCATTTTCGCCCAGGATCTCCCACATGGACTTTACATCGGAATAACTCAATCTGCCGACAAGAATGGACTTTTCCGGAGCGGTATCCGACTCACCCGGCATGATAAGATCTATCGCCATAGTCAGTGTCGCGCCCGTCGCCTCAGTGACCGCCGACGAAAGATGGAGAGCAGCATCCTTTTCAATACCCTGCGCGCCCGATCTCCACACAATGCTGTAGTCCTGCGAGCCGTTAGCAACGATACTCAGCTCTCCGCCCGTATTCGTGCCATCCGTCTGCCCGCCGTCCGTGCTCTGCGTTCCGTCCGTCTGCGCGGGATCACCTTCCCCACACGCAAAAAACGTAAGCAAAAAACCAAATATCAAAAAAACAGATATGATCCTTTTCATTCGCTCTACCTCCGAATTCCTTATTATCGTGTTTTATATCTCATTTTTACCAATTCAGTGAATATTTAACTGTCCTGTTTTACCCTTTGAGCAAAGATTTTAGTTTATTTTTGGCAAAAAGTCCATCATCTGTTTATGCACATTGCTGTTTTAAGCTCGATTTTCTCAAAAATATTATACCTCTTTTCACATAATACTTCAAGACTCTATCTTGATATATTTACATCTTATTTTGACTTTTTCACTTCACAGCATTTCATCAATAAAAAAAACAGCGTGCCGACCGTTCACTACACGCTGTTTACTGCCTTTATCCGTTTTATATGATCTTATCTGTTTATGTCTATTTATTTCTGAACTCGCTTGGAGTCTCCCCCATCATTTTTTTGAATATCTTATGGAAAAACGCCGTGTTTGAGTACCCCACCGCATTGCTTATCTGCTGTACGGTCATGTCTGTTGACAGCAACAAGGAACACGCCTTTTGTGTTCTTACCTTAAGCAGATACGCCGAAAAATTCATTCCCGTCTGCTCCTTGAAGCTTCTGCTGACATACTGCACATTATAGCCCATCTGCTCACACAGAGATGAAAGGCTCACATTCTCGGCGAAATTTTCGTTTACATACTTGATTATATTGGTAACAAAGGTGTTCTTCGCCGTACTTTGATCCTCCGCGTATACGTTTCTCAGACAGGCTATGATACCCGTGATCGCAGTTGACCTTATAACACTCATATATCCCGGGCGCTTGAGCTTATATTCACTCATGGCGTTGATAAAAAGAGGTCTCAGACTTCCATCCTCATCAACAAACTGCTCCGCCAAGGGTGAGCGCACCAGCTTTTTATGAGACACTCCGATGGACGAATGCTTTATTATCTCCTTGAAGGAAGTATTAAGATCAAAGCCGGGATCTATAAGCGCGGGATTGAACATAAAGTTAACTATCCTGAAGGGGTCGTTATTTATTGAAAGATAGGTATGTATATCTTCGGGAGACAGCAAAAAATAATTTCCCGCACTGAGAATATGGTGCTCTCCGTTCAGAACATGATCTACTATCCCATCATATACATACACAAATTCATAATATGTATGCCTGTGATAATCAACATCCGCTCTGACCCCCCTAAGAACGCATACGGGAAAATCCCTTAACGGGCTGGTTTTTATGATCATAGCGCTTATCCTCCGATCGGAATTAAATAGTTATGATTTATTATATCATAGTTTTAAAAAACTTTCAAGTCATAAAATATGATTAAAAACCGCAAAAACGGTATCGGAAGCAAGACGTATGCGCTTTGCTTCCGATACCGCGATTCAATACTTTATCAACACATTATCGCAATCAACTGTTTTTCTTCTTTTTAACCACCACTATAACAGCCACAACAGCCGCGGCGACGGCAATAACGATCAGAATTATTATGACTATCCGAGCCACATTGGTCTCGGGCTCAAGAACGGGTATTACAGATGTCTCTGTGTTACCGCACTCGGAGCATTCGCGCTTCTGCTCGCCTGCCTCTTCCTCGGTTGCCTGTCTGACGACCGTCCAATCCCCATACTTATGAGCATCGGGAGTTCTCACGTCTCCGCATTCATTACAGTCGCTGTCGCAACCGTTATCGTAGACATGACCCTTGGCGTCAACTGTCTGCTGTTCCTCGGTGATCTCTCCGCATACGGAGCTCTTCTTACCGTCGGTAAGACCTGTTTCCGTACATGTAGCCGCTTTACCCGCTACGGTCTCTTCGGTATGTCCCTTGGCGGCGATAGTCTGCTGTGCCACGGTCACTACTCCGCACACTGAGCACTTCTTGCCGTCCGTAAGTCCGGATTCCGTACATGTAGCCGCTTTACCCGCTACGGTCTCTTCGGTATGTCCCTTGGCGGCGATAGTCTGCTGTGCCACGGTCACTACTCCGCACACCGAGCACCTCTTGCCGTCCGTAAGACCTGTTTCCGTACACGTAGCCGCTTTACCCGCTACTGTCTCTTCGGTATGTCCCTTTGCTGGAATAGCCTCCTGCACTGCGGTGATCTCTCCGCACACTGAGCACCTCTTGCCGTCCGTAAGACCTGTTTCCGTACATGTAGCCGCCTTACCTGCCACTGTCTCTTCTGTATGTCCCTTGGCGGGAATAGCCTCCTGCGCCTCGAGCACCTCTCCGCAAACGGAGCATTGCTTGCCGTCGGTAAGTCCCGTCTCGGTGCAAGTAGCCTGCTTGCCCTCAACTGTGACCTCTGTATGACCTACGGAGATCACCTGCTGTTCTACGGTAACAGTATTACATACAGAACATTTTTTACCGTCAGTAAGACCGGGCTCGGTGCATGTGGCAGCCTTGCCCTCAACTGTGATCTCCACATGTCCCTTTGCGGGAATGATCTTCTGTGCCGATATCACGGCGTTGCACACTGAGCACTTCTTACCGTCGGTAAGTCCCTCCTCGGTACATGTCGCGGGCTTGCCCGTTACTGTGATCTCGGTATGAGCCTTGGCGGGTATGGTCTGCTGTTCCACCGTCACCGCTCCACAGACAGAGCACTGCTTACCCTCGGTAAGTCCCGCCTGAGCACAGGTCGCTTCTCTGCCGTTTACCTTGACCTCGGTGTGTCCCTTGGCGGGAATAGCCTCCTGCGCCTCAAGGACCTCACCGCAGACGGAGCATTCCTTACCCTCGGTAAGTCCGCCCTCGGTACATGTCGCTTCTTTTCCATTTACAGCGACCTCGGTGTGTCCCTTGGCGGGAATAGCCTCCTGCGCCACAAGGATCTCACCGCAGACGGAGCATTCCTTACCCTCGGTAAGTCCGCCCTCGGTACATGTCGCTTCTTTTCCGTTTACAGCGACCTCGGTGTGTCCCTTGGCGGGAATAGCCTCCTGCGCCACAAGGATCTCACCGCAGACGGAGCATTCCTTACCCTCGGTAAGTCCGCCCTC
>JAFTQL010000006.1 GCA_017462795.1 Clostridia bacterium | reverse complement strand
ATCCGTTATGGTAAGAGGCGATGTCGGAGCTGTTAAGGCGGCTACAGAGGCAGGAAGCGTTGCGGCTTCCAGTCTCGGCGAGCTGGTTGCTGTTCACGTAATTCCCCGTCCTCATGCGGATGTTGAGAAGATCCTTCCTTCTCTCGACTGATAAATAACCTATAAAAAAATAAAAAAAGGAGATAAATAATTATGGCACTTGAAGCACTTGGAATGGTTGAGACCAGAGGTCTCGTTGCGGCTATCGAGGCGGCTGACGCTATGGTTAAGGCAGCGAATGTTGAGCTTATCGGAACCGAAAAGATCGGATCCGGTCTCGTATCCGTTATGGTAAGAGGCGATGTCGGAGCTGTTAAGGCGGCTACAGAGGCAGGAAGCGCTGCTGCTTCCAGACTCGGCGAGATCGTTGCAGTTCACGTAATTCCCCGCCCCCACGCTGATGTTGAGAAGATCCTTCCCTCCATCAAGTAATTAAGTCACAGGCGAGATATCGGAAAATATTTCATGTCATACGGCATGATTTATTTTCCGAGCGGTGGGCTTTGCCGGGCTAAGTAAAGGCACATTCAGGCTCATTCAAAGCTCAGCGCTCGGAAAATAAACAGTAAAACTGATAAAATACTAATTTCAAGAGAGGTATTTGACAATATGTTGATCGGAAAGATAGTTGGAAGTGTTGTTTCCACAAGAAAAAACGAAAATCTTGTGGGAAGTAAATTTATGATAGTCGAGACCTGCGCGGGCACGGGAAGCAACAAGAGAATAGTTGCTGTGGACAACGTGGGCGCGGGAATCGGAGAGACAGTGCTGGTGGCTACGGGAAGCGCGGCAAGAATCGGATGCGGACATGAGACCGCTCCCATTGACGCGGCTATCGTTGGAATAGTGGACAACGGCGCGGGACTGGACGCGCTTGACGACTGATAAAGGTATTGGTTTATGGAACTCAGCGAATTTAAAGATCTTCTCCGCCGCTCGGGTGTTGTGGGCGCGGGTGGCGCGGGCTTTCCAAGCTACGCAAAGCTCTCCGATAAAGCGGAAACAATAATCCTCAACTGCGCAGAGTGTGAGCCCCTTCTCAAGGTTCACAGACAGGTGCTTGAGGAATTTACATACGAGATACTCACCGCCCTCTCAAAGGTGCTTGAGGAAACGGGAGCTGCTCACGGTATCATCGCCATAAAGTCGCATTACAAGTCGGCTCTCAGGGCACTTGATGCCGAGATAGGCGCGTTCCCCGCCCTGTCGGTACACACCCTTGAATCGGTGTACCCCGCGGGAGATGAGATAATTCTTATAAAGGAAGTCACGGGAAAGACGGTAGATCCCGGCAAGCTCCCAATTTCCGTGGGAGTTACGGTATGTAACGTAGAATCGGTGTACAACATCTACCGCGCAATGAAGGGACAGCCCGTGACGGATAAATACGTCACCGTGGCAGGTGAGGTCGCCCACCCAATGACGCTTTGCGTGCCTATCGGAACAAAAATATCCGAGCTTATAGCGGCTGCAGGCGGAGAGACGGTGGAAAACGCCGAATACATAAACGGCGGTCCTATGATGGGAAGGGTGATAAATCCCAACGATGTTGTCACCAAGACCACCAACGCCATCATCGTTCTTCCCCACGATCACACGGTAATAATGAATAAAAACCGCAATTACGCGGTGAATCTCCGCAGGACAATGTCGGTGTGCTGTCAGTGCAGAAGCTGTACAGAGCTTTGCTCTCGCCATGTCATCGGCTACCCCGTTGAGCCGCACGCGGTCATGAGATCGCTGTCAAACGGCGGCAAGGGCGACCTTGGTGAGATAATGGTATCTATGTTCTGCTCCGGTTGCGGACTCTGCGAGACATATTCCTGTCCTCAGGGACTGTCTCCGAGGGCTATCATAGCGGAACTCAAGGATGCCGCAAGACGCGCGGGCGTAAAGCCGCCTGAGGGCATTGAGGCGGACAGAAACGTAAAAGACGCGGATCTCAAAAAGATATCCGTGGAGAGACTCACCATGCGTCTGGGACTGAAAAAATACGATGTCTCAGCACCAATGGTACATGAGTTTGACACAAGCACCGTAAAAATACTGCTCTCCCAGCACCTCGGCGCTCCCGCCGTGGCAAGCGTGGCGGAGGGCGATGCCGTGAAGAAGGGCGACGTGATAGCCAAAGCTGCGGAGGGCGCGCTCAGCGTGAACATCCACGCCTCCATCGACGGACGTGTGGCGGCGGTCACGGATAAGTACATCAAGATAACAAAATAATCTGCCGCGAATACGCGGAAAGGAAGCAAGCACATGAAAAAAGCACTCGGAATGATAGAATTCAAGACGGTCGCCTCGGGCATCACCGCCACCGACATTATGCTGAAGACAGCTGACGTTGAGGTGGTTCAGGCAAATCCCGTCTGCCCCGGCAAATATCTTGCCACCATCGCGGGCGAGCTCAGCTCGGTAAGAGCGGCGATAGACGCGGCACAGGCTTACAACCCCGCAATGCTTATTGACAAATTTATTCTCGGAAATCCCCATGAGGACGTTCAGCCCGCCATCTGCGGCGCGCTTGAGATAAAGAACAAGAGCGCCATAGGCATACTTGAGACCTTCACCGCCGCTTCCGCGGTAGTTGCCGCGGATACAGCGGCAAAGACAGCTCTCGTTGAGCTTGTGGAGGTGAGACTTGCCAAGGGAATGTGCGGAAAATCCTACATAATCCTTACGGGAAGCGTGTCCTCCGTAACGGCGGCTATCGAGCGCGCCAAGGCGGGAGTTGAGGACGGAATGTTCCTTGACAGCTCCATTATAGCGGGTCCCGACGAAAGACTCTGGGAAAGCATTCTGTAAAAAACAAAATATAATAAATTTCACACGGAGGTGAACATTTTGCTCGCCATTGAACGCAGAAGAGAGATAATAGCAAGACTTACCGCCGACGGCAAGGTCATAGTTGCCGAGCTCGCCAAGGATTTCGGAGTGACGGAGGAGACCATCCGCCGTGATCTCGAGCGCCTTGACAAGGAGGGACTTGCGTCAAAGACCTACGGCGGTGCCGTCTCCAAGCACGGTTCAGCCCCCGATCTTCCCTACAACATCAGAGAAAGCGTAAACGTGATGGAAAAGCAGGCTATCGCCGACAAGCTCTGCGAGCTTATAGGCGACGGCGAGCGCATTATGGCGGACTCCAGCTCCACGGCGCTTTACGTTATCAAGAAGATAAAGGAAAAGAAAAACCTCACCGTTATTACAAACTCCCTCAAGATCCTCATTGAGCTTGCCGACAAGCAGGACTGGACAGTGCTGTCCACAGGCGGCGTTCTCAAAAAGGGCGCTCTCTCGCTCACGGGATCTTCTGCCGAGAAAATGATAAATTCCTACCATGTGGATACCGCCATCTGCTCCTGCAAGGGACTTGACCTGGCGCTTGGCATGACCGATTCCAATGAAAATGACAGCCTTATCAAGCAGGCAATGTTCGCCTCCGCCGAGAGGCGCATCCTCGCCCTTGACAGCGAGAAGTTTGACAAAAAATCCTTTGTCAAGGTCTGCGACTTCAAGGATATCGATATAATCGTCACCGACACCGAGCCTTCCGAAAAATGGCTTAATTTCTGCGGTGACAACGGCATACACTTAGTATATTAATATTTTGAAAGGACATAAACACATGAAAATTCTCGTATTGAACGCAGGCAGCTCCTCGCTCAAGTACCAGCTCTTCAACATGGACAGCTCGGAGGTGCTTGCAAAGGGCACATGCGAAAGAATAGGCGCCGGCGGAGCTATCACCCACAAGCGCACGGGCTCTGAGCCCTTCTGCGAGGAGATAGATCTCCCCAATCACGGAGTGGCTCTTGAGAGAGTTCTCTCCCTTCTCTGCTCCGCGGAATACGGCGTTATAGCGTCGGTGGCAGAGATAGACGCGGTAGGTCACAGAGTGGCTCACGGCGGTGAGATGCTGGAGTCCTCAAGAATAACCGAGAGCGTTGTAAAATATCTTGAGACCATAGTTCCCATCAACCCTCTCCACGGTCCTCCCGCCATCGCGGGAATAAAGGCGTGTCTCGCTCTCATGCCCGACCTGCCTCAGGTCGCGGTATTCGACACCTCCTTCTATTCCACCATTGAAAGCTCAAGATATGTATACGCCATTCCCTACGAGTTCTACGAGAATGACAAGAGACGCCGTTACGGCTTCCACGGTACGTCCCACAGATATGTAAGCGGAGAGCTTGCAAAGGCTCTCGGAAAGCCCATTGAGGAGCTTAAGATAATCACCTGCCATCTTGGCAACGGCTCTTCCATCACGGCAGTGGACGGCGGTAAGGCAATAGACACATCCATGGGCTTTACTCCCCAGGAGGGTATAGCCATGGGCACCCGCTCGGGAACCATCGACCCCACCGTTGTTACCTATCTCATGAAGACAAAGGGCTACAGCGCGCAGGAGGTTGAGGACATCCTCAATAAGAAGAGCGGACTTCTCGGTGTTTCGGGCATCTCCAACGACCTTCGCAACATCTTTGCGGCGGCTGAGGAGGGCAATGAGCGCGCAAAGCTGGCTATCGATATACTTGTCAACGGTATCAAGAAGCACATCGGCGCGTACACTGCCGAGATGAACGGACTTGACGCTGTGGTATTCACGGCGGGTATCGGCGAAAATCAGGCAAATGTCCGCGAGATGGTCTGCGAGAACATGGGCTATCTCGGTATTGAGATCGACAAAGAAAGAAACATGAACTTCACACGCGGTATTCCCTTTGACATCACAGCCAAGGGCGCAAAGGTGGCAACATGGATAATCCCCACAGATGAGGAATATATGATAGCCATCGATACCCAGAGACTCGCAAGCAAGTAATCAAACATTACAAAGGAAGGTACAAATTCAATGGCAAACATCACCGAAGCCGAGATAAGAAAAATCGTTGAAAGCATAATAAAAGGAAATACGTCAGGAGCGAAAAATTACAGCTCCACAGAATATAACGGCAGAAAGCTCATCGGTATCTACGCTGACATGAACGAGGCTATAGACGCCGCGGAGCGTGGATATCGCGCTGTCAGAGCAATGACAGTTGAGCAGAGAGAGAGGATAATCACCGAGATCCGCCGTCTGACAGTCGCCGAAGCCCCCATAATGGCTGAAATGGGCGTTGCCGAGACAGGCATGGGTAAGGTGGAGCACAAGAGGCTCAAGCATCTTCTCGTTGCTGACAAGACCCCGGGAACAGAGGATATCGTTTCCGAGGCGAGAACCGGTGACAGCGGTCTGACACTCACCGAGATGGCCCCTTTCGGCGTGGTTGGCGCAATTACCCCCAGCACCAATCCCTCCGAAACGGTTATCTGTAATTCCATCGGCATGATTGCCGCTGGCAACGGCGTAGTTTTTAACCCCCACCCCGGCGCTATATGCGTCTCTAACTACGCCGTTGATCTGGTAAACAGAGCATCCGCCGCCGCGGGAGGTCCTGAGGTGCTGGTTTGCTCCATGGTAAAGCCCACGATGGAAACAGCTTCTATAATGCAGTCCCACCCCAAGATAAGACTTCTGGTCTGCACAGGCGGCCCCGGAGTTGTAAGAGCGGTACTCTCCTCCGGCAAGAAGGCTATCGGAGCGGGCGCGGGCAATCCCCCGGTTATCGTTGACGACACGGCAGACATCAGAAAGGCGGGCAAGGACATCATTGACGGATGTACCTTTGACAATAATCTGCCCTGTATCGCGGAAAAGGAGGTATTCGCCTTCTCAAACATTGCCGACGAGCTTATCTCCGAAATGCAGAGAAACGGCGCGTATCTTATAAACGCCGAGCAGGCTGACAAGCTTGCCGCCATCGTCCTTGAGGAAAAGACCAACAAGGCGGGCAAGACAGTCAAGACAGTAAGCCGCTCCTGCGTTGGTCGAGACGCTGACGTTCTCCTTGCAAAGATCGGCGTGAGCGTTGACAAGAGCGTCCGCTGTATCATCTGCGAGACAGACTTTATGCACGATTTCGTTCAGCACGAGCTTATGATGCCCATTCTCCCCATAGTGAGAGTGAGCAATATAGAGGAGGCAATAGAGCTTGCCTGCAAGGCTGAGCACGGCAACAGACATACCGCGCACATGCACTCCAAGAACATAGACAATCTCTCCGCGTTCGCAAAGGCTGTGGAGACCACCATTTTCGTAAAGAACGCTCCCTCCTACGCGGGCATAGGCTTTGGCGGCGAGGGACACACCACCTTTACCATCGCAGGTCCTACGGGCGAGGGCATTACCTCCGCGCGCTCCTTCACAAGAAAGCGCAGATGCGTAATGGCTGACAGCTTCAGGATCATCTGACGGAGGATATCGCCATGACATACAATGAACAGCAGCTCAAGGAGCTTGTAAACAAGGTCATAGAGGCAGTAAAGGACGGCGCGAAGCAAGAGGGCGACATACCCGTCGGCATCTCCAACCGCCATATCCACCTGTCAAGAGAGCACGTTGACATCCTTTTCGGAAAGGGATATCAGCTCACAAAGCTCAAGGATCTCTCCCAGCCCGGTCAGTACGCCTGCAAGGAACAGCTTACTATAGTAGGTCCTTCCATGAGAGCCATTGAGGGCGTGCGCGTGCTCGGACCGGAAAGAAAAGCTTCTCAGGTGGAGATCTCAAGAACCGACAGCTTTGTGCTCAAGGTAAAGCCCCCCGTGAGAGAGTCAGGTGACATCAAGGGCTCTGCTCCCGTTACCATCATCGGACCGAAGGGTATAGTTACGCTCAGCGAGGGCTGTATCATCGCCAACAGACACATCCACATGAGCGAGGACGAGGGCAAGGCATTCGGAGTCCGTGACGGCGAATATGTTGACGTTGAGCTGAACGGCGAGAGAAGAAGCCTTTTCTATGATGTTCAGATACGCGTACATAAGGACTTCCGTCTTGAAATGCACATTGACACCGACGACGCCAACGCCGCGGGAGTCGGAAACGGCTTTAAGGCGAGACTTATAAAGAGATAAAAACACTCAAAAATAAAAAAGACTGTTGCTATGATAACAACAGTCTTTTTTATATAGTAACCCAAGAGAGCTATGCGCCCGCCGTATTCCCCGTATGCGTGAGCATACAGGGAGGCAGACGGCAAGCTCTCCCGAAAACAAAAACCGCTTGTGGGGACTTGGATGGATTTAAATGGAAACTAAAATCTTTTTTATCCCCACATGCGGTCTACATTCTTTGCGGCAATGTGATCCTTCCGAGTCCGCAAATTTAACTTCACGGTAGCGGTCGCTCGGTTACGTGGGGCGCCCTTTCACCCTATAAATATCTTTGTGCTGCTACACAAAAATATCTTGCGGCTTTTTGTTCCCGTTTTTGGAGAACTTGAAGCTTTAATGCTTTGAGTGGAAAAAGAAAAATCCGTACTCAAAGTCGCAAGAAGCGCTTTGGCACGGACAAATTTCAAAAAAATTTCATCACGAAAAAACCTATATTGCGGAAACCTCTTGCAAAATCGGGAAATATGTGTTATAATATTCCTTGGGCGTCGGTTATCCGATTGTATAGGAGTGCCCTTTTCACTTCTGTGCAGAGCTATCGTACTGCTATACGGTAGCTCGCCTTTTTTTGTTTGTATATATATTATACCGCAAATGTAGAAATTTGTCAATACATTTTGAAAATATTGGTTGAGTTATCCGCAATAATATCACGGGTGCAGATGATGGTCACGCTATCTGCCTGTAATCCCATGGGTGGAAACTTAAGAAAAAACATTATACCGAAAGCACACCGCTTGCGCGGCGTAGCGGAGAGGGGACACCGACAGATCATAATTTGTCCCCCGTCCGCCCAAAACCTCTAAAATTGTTTCAGATGAATGGCAACCTGAGAATAATTTACAGCCTTTTGACAAACAGCGCTCTCACCGCATTGAGAACGGCTATTATCATAACGCCTACGTCGGCGAATATCGCCAGCCACATGCCCGCCAGTCCCAGCGCGCCGAGGGCGAGACAGACAAGCTTTATTCCGATGGCAAACACCGTATTCTGGTAAACTATGCGTATACACTTGCGGGCTATCCTTATAGCCTTGACAAGCTTCAGCGGATCGTCGTCCATAAGCACCACATCCGCCGCCTCAATAGCCGCGTCCGAGCCCATGGCTCCCATGGCTATGCCAATGTCTGCCCTTGAAAGAACGGGAGCGTCATTGATACCGTCACCCACAAAGACAAGGCTTCCCCTGCCATTACGCTCCGCAAGCAGAGACTCCACTCTCTCCACCTTGTCAGCGGGCAAAAGACGGCTGTGTATCTCATCAACACCCAGCTCCTTGCCAACTGTCCGTGCCACACGCTCGCCGTCGCCCGTAAGCATTACGGTCTTTGAGATGCCTATCCTTTTCAGTCCGCTCACTGCCGACCTTGACGTGGGCTTTACAGTATCAGCGATAACCGCGTAGCCCGCGTATCTGCCCGACACCGCCATGTGTACCGTCGTGCCTGTCGCATCCGCCTCGCGGCAATCGATTCCCATACGCTTCATGAGCTTTGCGTTACCCACGGCTACCGCCTCTCCGCGTACCGTTGCCGTAACGCCCTCGCCCGCCGTCTCCTGTATATCAGCTACGGCGCTTCTGTCCACTGTGCCACCGAACGCCTTAGTGAGGCTCTTGCTTATGGGATGCGAGGACGCGCTCTCGGCAAGGGCGGCATATTCAAGAAAGCGCTCCCGCTCCATGTCCACGGGGCAAAGCTCCGTTACCTCAAAGCTGCCGCTCGTCAGTGTTCCCGTTTTGTCAAACACAACGGTGTCCGCCTTTGCGAGGGTCTCAAGATAGTTTGAACCCTTTATAAGTATTCCCGCGTTGCTCGCGCCGCCAATACCCGCAAAAAAGCTGAGCGGTATGCTTATGACCAGCGCGCAGGGACAGCTTATTACAAGAAATGTAAGCGCTCTGTACACCCATTCTCCCCATTCGGGAGCGAGGCTCATAAACAGCATGCGCACAAGCGGAGGGAGTATCGCAAGAGCAAGCGCGCCAAAGCAGACCGCGGGGGTGTAAAATTTAGCGAACCTGGAGATAAAGTTCTCGGAGCGCGATTTGCGTGAGCTTGCGTTCTCAACAAGATCAAGTATTCTTGACACGGTGGACTCGCCAAACTCCTTGGTCGTCTTTATCCTCAGCACACCCGTAAGGTTGACACAGCCGCTTATGACCGCGTCTCCCACGTCTACGTCACGGGGCAGGCTCTCGCCCGTCAGGGCGCTTGTATTGAGCGAGGAGCGCCCCTCGCAGACGATACCGTCAATAGCTATCTTCTCGCCCGGAGCGACAACGATGACCGTACCTATCTCTACCTCGTCGGGATCGACCCTGACAAGCCCGCCATCCCGCTCGACATTGGCGTAATCGGGGCGGATATCCATAAGCTCGCTGATATTCCTGCGGCTCTTGCCCACAGCATAGCTCTGAAACAGCTCTCCGATCTGATAGAACAGCATAACGCCGATCGCCTCATTGTAGTCTCCGCTCCGCGTAAATGCGATCGCGATAGCGCCCACGGTTGCCACAGCCATAAGAAAGTTTTCGTCAAACACCTGCCTGCGCCATATTCCCTTTACCGCTTTTTTGAGGATATCGTACCCGATAACAAAATACGGCACAAGGTAAGCGGCAAGGCGCACATACCCGTCGGTAGGGATAAAATTCAAAGCCACCGTAAGAACCGCCGCTATTATAATGCGGACAAGCATCTTTTTATGCTTCCTGTTCATATCCTTTTCTCCGTAAAAAATATTATTTTGTTATAAATTATTATAAATATATCTCGCAGTCGTCCTCTACCCTTTTACAGCTTTTAAGTACCTGCTTCATAACGGAGGCAACATCCGCGCCCTCTTCAAACTCAACGGTCATCTTCTGCGTCATAAAGTTGACGGTAGCGTCCGCCACACCCGCTGTTTTCTTTGCGGCGTCCTCCATCTTATTTGCGCAGTTAGCGCAGTCGACCTCGATCTTATAAGTCTTTTTCATGATTCTCTCCTTTATCAACCGTTAATTAAACAATTAAACAATCATTTAATCGTTTGATGATATTATACACCCTTTTTCACAGTTTGTCAAGCGGAAAAGAAAAAATAATTATTTTCAATTTTCCTCTTTTAATATTATAAAAAATATGGTATAATTAAACAAAGAACAAGACAGGGGGCGATATATATGGAAAAGCACCATCTTCCGCACGATCACGGACAAAAAAGTGAGAATATACTTGAAAGGCTTCCCTCGCCCGAGGAGCTGTCGGCGGTGTCGGAGATATTCCGTCAGCTTGGAGACGTGAGCAGGATACGGATCTTCTGGATACTCTGCCACTGTGAGGAATGCGTTATAAATCTGTCCGCTATGGTGGACATGTCCAGCCCCGCCGTGTCGCATCACTTAAAGCAGCTTAAGACCTCGGGGCTTGTAATAAGCCGCCGTGACGGAAAAGAGGTATACTACAAGGCGGCAGACACAGAGCAGGTAAAAATACTCCACCGAATGATAGAGGACATGCTCGCCATGCGCTGTCCGACAAAATAAAAAATCAAATACGATACCGTCCGCCAAGGAGCGTTTCAATATTGCGGCGACCGGAATAAAAAACGGTTACCGAGAGATAATATACAGTATTGAAGCAAATCAAAAGGCGGGCGGTATTTTTATGAAAAGTATATGGTATAATGATATTGAATTACCCAAATTCCCTGCGTTGGTCGGCAATATAAAGACCAAGGTTCTGATAGTGGGCGGGGGTATTGCGGGGCTGCTCACAGCTTATTTTTTAAAGCAAAAGGGCGTGGAATACGCTCTTGTTGAAAGAAGCACCATCTGCAGCGGCACGACCTCGCGCACCACGGCAAAGCTCACCGCTCAGCATGGGCTGATATATAGCAAAATGATACGAAGCATGGGCATTGAGAAAGCGCAAATGTATCTTGCGGCGAACAGAAAGGCCCTTGATAAATACACCGAGCTCTGTAAAAAAACAGACTGCGACTACGAGATAAAGAACAATTTCGTCTACTCCACGGACGACCGCGCGTGTCTTGAGCGGGAGATGGCGGCTCTTGACAAAATGGGCTTCAAGGCAAGTCTGCATGATGATCTGCCACTGCCCATAAAGACCGTTGGCGGTGTGTGCTTTCCCGATCAGGCGCAGTTCCATCCGCTGAAATTCCTTGCCTTTATATCAAAAGGACTGAACATTTATGAAAATACCTTTGTCCGCCATATCGACAGCAACAAGGCGTTTACCGACACGGGAAGCATCACGGCAGAGCTGATAGTGGTGACCACACACTTTCCTTTTGTCAACAAGCACGGACTTTTCTTTCTCAAGCTTTACCAGCACCGCTCATATGTACTTGCGCTCAAGGACGCGGAGGACGTGGGGGGAATGTATGTAGATGAGAGCAAGACAGGACTTTCATTCAGAAACCACAATGGGCTTTTGCTCCTTGGCGGCGGGGCGCACAGGACGGGAAAGCAGGGCGGAAATTATGACGAATTGCGTCTTTTTGCATTTGATAAGTATCCTGATTCCATGGAGGTGTGCAGTTGGGCGGCTCAGGACTGCATGAGCCTTGACAACATGCCGTATATAGGTCGGTATTCAAAAAGCACGCCTCGTATCCTCACGGCAAGCGGCTTCAACAAGTGGGGCATGAGCGGCGCTATGCTCTCCGCCATGCTTCTTTGCGACAGCATATGCGGCGTAAAAAATGAGTTTTCCTCTCTCTTTGACCCGTCAAGAAGCATACTCAAGCCCCAGCTCGCAGTCAATGGGGCGGAGACAGTCAAAAATCTTCTCATCCCCTTCGGCAAGCGTTGTCCGCACATGGGCTGTGCGCTGAAGTGGAACAAGGCTGAGCACACGTGGGATTGCGCCTGCCACGGCTCTCGCTTTTCCTCCGACGGAGCTGTTCTTGATAATCCGTCAAATAAAAATTTAAAAGCATAATTTCTGACGGTTATTTATATTTATCGAATATATGTTGTATTATTTATCATTATAATAATTCCGTTTATTCGCCCAATTACGACATTTATTTTTATATTATATTAATTTTTATTATTTCAATTATGTGTCGGAATATGCAACAACAATTTGACGCATTTGGGGCTATTTTCGCATTTCCGCTTGCTTTTTCGGTCGGTTTGATGTATAATAAAATATCAAATACGATCATGTCATACGCACGGAGGTTTTATGAAAATAACTTTTCTCGGAACGAGCCACGCAATTCCGCAGGCGGATCGCTACTGCACCTGCGCGATGATAGAGGCGGGCGGTGTTATCTATTTTATTGACGCGGGAGCGCCGCTCATGGAGGAAATTGTTAAGCTGGGCAAGGACATTCACGACGTCCGCGCGGTCTTCGCCACCCACTGTCATCTGGATCACATAAACGGCATTCCAAGCCTCGCAGGTCCTCTCAACTGGTTCTTCAAGGATGCCTCCGTCTCCTTTTATCTTCCCGAACAGCGTGTCATCGACGCCTACAAGACACTGCTCTCCTATACAGTAGGAAGGCTTGACGAGGAGCGGGTGCGCTTTTATCTTACCGACAAGGATTTTGTGTATGAGGACGAGAATATAAGGCTGTCCCTCATTCCCACAGCTCACATGAACCCAAGCTACGCCATCCTTGTCGAATGTGAGGGCAAAAGAGTGCTGTTCTCGGGAGACCTGTCGGGCGGTCTGAAAAAGGGAGATGTTCCCCATGTGCTTTTTGAAAAGGCAATAGATCTTTTCGTATGCGAGCTTGCCCACCTCGGCATGGACGACATCAAGCCTTATCTGGAAAGAAGTCTTGCAAGGTCGGTCTGCTTCAATCACGTGTCTCCCATAGAAAAGCTTGACGAAATAAAGACAGCAGCTGACAGCTATCCCTTCCCCATCAGAGCCGTCAATGACAGGGATGAAATAGTGCTTTGATACAACGCAAAAAGATCCTCACCGAGACCAAACGGTCTTTGTGGGGATCTTTTACTGTTATTCGCAACGCTTATTTATTATCAGCCTCTGTCGCTCATCTCAACATATTCCCGCTCATCCTTTACGTTTATATAGGCGGGGCGGATGATCTTGCCAGCGTTTTGTATCTCCTCTATGCGGTGGGCGCTCCAGCCCGCTATCCTTGACACCGCGAATATGGGAGTGAACAGCTCGCAGGGCAGGTCCAGCATGCGGTAGATAAGACCCGAATAAAAGTCCACGTTGGGGCTGACACCCTTGTACATCTTGCGCTTTTCGGCAATGATCTCCGGCGCGAGCCTTGCCACCGTCTCGTAGAGAGCGTACTCCCGCTCACAGCCCTTCTCCACCGACAGCTCTCTCGCACAGCTCTTAAGTATATCCGAGCGGGGGTCGGACAGCGAATATACCGCGTGTCCCATTCCATATATAAGTCCCGCTCCGTCAAACGCCTGTTTGTCCACAAGCCTTACCAGATAATCCTTGACAGCGCCCTCATCCTCCGTATTGGCGACGTTCGCCTTGAGGTCGTCAAACATCTTCACCACCTTGACATTGGCTCCGCCGTGTCTCGGGCCCTTGAGCGAGCCGAGAGCCGCGGAAATGGCGGAATAGGTGTCCGTACCCGAGGAGGTGACCACATGGGTCGTGAACGTGGAGTTATTTCCACCGCCATGCTCGGCGTGAAGCACCATGGCAAGGTCAAGTATCTTTGCCTCAAGATGGGAATATTCCCCGTTTTCGCGGAGAATGCTCAAAAGGCTTTCAGCCGCCGACAGCGAGCGGTCGGGGTAATGGATGAAAAGGCTCTTTTCGCAGTGATAGTGCTGATATGACTGATATCCGTATACCGCAAGCATTGGGAAAACCGAGATGAGCTGCAGGCACTGACGAAGCACATTGGCGATGCTGATATTATCGGGATCGTCATCGTAGGCGTAAAGCGCAAGCACACTTCGGGAAAGAATGTTCATCATGTCCTTTCCGGGAGCTTTGAGTATCATATCGCGCACAAAGGACGTGGGCAAAGACCTGTAATCCGCCAGCGTCTCCCGAAAGCTTGCAAGCTGTGGGGCTGTGGGAAGCTCGGAGAAAAGCAGCAAATACGCCGTTTCCTCAAAGCCCATGCGGTCATCCCTCATAAATCCGTTTACAAGGTCTCTTACGTTGATTCCTCTGTAATAAAGCTCGCCGTGGCAGGGGATGGCATTGCCGTCGGCGTCCTTTTCCTTTGCCTTGATGCGTGATATCTCCGTAAGCCCCGTCACCACTCCGTTTCCGCCAAGGTCACGCAGGCCTCTGAAAACATGGTGCTGTGTATACATATCCGTCCGTATACCGTTATTCCGGGATGATAGGTCTGCCATACTCTGAATGTAGGGGGTTATTTCTGAAAAATTGTTCTTCATTTTTCCTCCTATGAATTATTGCAAATGTCACAGACCTTTGCAATGAATATTTTGCTTTGTTAAATGTGAAGCCGTAATTTTCAATCCTCTATGACCTTCTTTATTACGGTAAAGAAGCGCTCGAAGGACGCTTTGTCCAGCCTTTCGTCGGGGGAGTGAAGGTCAAGCACCACAGGTCCGCAGGAAAGTATATCCATGTCGGGAACTGCCTCGCTGATAAAGCCGCACTCAAGTCCCGCGTGGATGACCGTGACCTCACACCGCTTGCCCGTCACCGCCTCAAAGGCTCTGAGATACGCGTCTCTCATTTCCGACTCGGGAGCGAAATTCCAGCCGGGATATCTGTTGTAGTGCGTCGCCTTCGCGCCGAGAATGCGCGCGAAGCTGTCAAGCTCCGCCTCCGACTCGTCTATCCTGGATTCAAAGGACGAACGGGAGGACAGCACCATCTCAGCTCCCGTAGGCTCACAGCTTACGATACCGAGGTTTCTCGACCACTCCACAAGTCCGTCTATATTATGATTCATATCAAACACGCCGTTGTCAACGCAGTGCATAAAGAACACCAGTCTTTTTGCGTCGGCTTCGCTTATACAGCACACCTCACCGGCGGAAGAGACGGGGGTGACGGAAACAGACAGACCGCTGTCGGACTTGGATATTCCCTGACGCAGTACCGCCTCAAGCTCCCCTGCCTTTGCCCTGAGAGCCTCGAGATCGCTCGCTGTGACCGTTGCCTCGCACTCCCTTGGAATTGCATTGTCCTTGGTCCCACCGTGCACAGAGACGATTCTCAGGTCAACTGAGGCATCATTCATAAGACTGTCAAGCACTCTGCCCATCAGCTTGTTTGCGTTGGCTCTTCCCTTATCTATATCCTCGCCGGAGTGTCCGCCCGCAAGTCCCTTTATGCTGATCCTTGCCACACAGGGAGCGGCGACCGTCTCGGCGGTAACGTCGAATTTCAGAGAGGAGCGCTGTCCGCCCGCGCAGCCCGCTATAATAAGACTTTCGTCAGCGCTGTCCATGTTTATCATCCTGCGGGCGTATATGCGGCTGTAGTCAAACGCCTTGACACCGTCAAGCCCCACTTCCTCACTTGCCGTAAACAGACACTGCAACGCGCCGTGGCGCTCCACACCGCCGTCAAGAACGTAAAGCATGACAGCCACCGCCACACCGTTGTCAGCGCCCAGCGTCGTGCCTCTTGCCTTTATCCAGCCGTCCTCCTCGTAAAGCTCCAGCCCATCCGTGTCAAAATCATGCTCCACACCCTCGTTCTTCTCGCACACCATGTCAGTGTGTCCCTGAAGAAGCAGGGCGGGTCTGTCCTCACAGCCCTCGGTAGCGGGGGCGTTGATAAGCACGTTGTTTGTCTTGTCGCGGTAGCATTCAAGCCCGCGAGCCTTTGCGAACTCACACAGATAGTCCGCTATCCTCTCTTCCTTGTAAGAGGCTCTCGGAATAGCCGAGATCTCCTCGAAAAATTTCATAAGTCCCGTATACGCGAAATTATTACTCAACATATCAATCTCCTGAAAATCAATGATCAAATTCTCTGCTTGCGCCTCTTGGAGAGGTCGATCTTGTCCCCCGTCATGTCGTCAAGCACGCTCAGAAGCTGTCCCGTTCCCATTGCCACGCAAAGCACGGGATCCTTGGCAACTCTGGTCTTTATGCCCGTCACGTCCTCAATAAGCCTGTCAAGCCCGTAAAGCAGACTTCCGCCGCCCGTCATGACAATACCGTGCTTGAGTATGTCCCCCACAAGATCGGGGGGCGTGCGCTCGATGACAGAGCAGATGGTGTCAAGTATGGCGGAGATAGGCTCCATCATCGCCTCAAGCATCTCCTTTGAGGAAAGAGTGACCACCTTGGGAAGTCCCTGCACAAGACACCGCCCCTTTACCTCCATGGTCTTTGCCTCGCCATGCTCATAAACAGCGCCTATGCGTACCTTTATCTGCTCGGCTGTCCTCTCGCCTATGGTAATATTATATTTGCGCCTGACATAGCGCATGATAGCCTCATCAAACTTGTCTCCCGCTATCTTCTTGGACTCGGAGACCACCACACCGCCAAGGGAAATGACCGCCACGTCGGTAGTGCCGCCGCCAATGTCAACTATCATGTTGCCCACAGGACTGTTGATGTCGATACCAGCTCCTATAGCCGCCGCCACAGGCTCTTCAACAAGATAAGTCTTTCGCGCTCCCGCCTGAGTGCCCGCGTCAATAACAGCGCGCATCTCCACCTCGGTAACGCCCGTGGGTATGCAAATAACGACACGGGGAGGAAGCACAGCGTTACCGCAAGCACGGCGGATGAAGAACTGTATCATCTTCTGCGTCATGTCATAACAGCTTATGACCCCTTCCTTGAGCGGTCTTACAACATTTATATGATCGGGATTGCGCCCAAGCATAGCCTGAGCCTCTTTGCCTATTTTTACGATAGTATCGGTGTTGGTATCCACCGCCACCACAGAGGGCTCACGAAGAACGATGCCCTTGCCGTCCACATAGACCACAACGGAGGCAGTGCCAAGATCCAGACCGATATCCTTTGAAAGCATTTTTTTAGCTTTAAAATTAAACATCTGTCCCCCCTTATTAAGGGAATTAATAATATCTCACTATATATTATACACCGAAACAACCAAAATTTCAAGTGGTATTTTGTCGCATATTTGAATTTGCGGAAAAATTTACATATTCAATATAAGTTTCCATTTCCTCCATCTCATCTCCTTTCCTTCCTCCCTCCCCCATAGAGGGAGAGACTATAGAGAGGGAGTATATGTTATTGTTATTGTTATAGTTATTGTTATTGTTATTGTAGCGTGCATTTGCGAATCATTTGCGATAATTTGCGAGCGTTTGCGTAATTTTGCGTTAATTTGCGTTAATTTGCGTTCGCAAAACCTCGCAAAAATATATTTGAATAATTAATTGTTGGTTGGCTGT
>JAFTQL010000029.1 GCA_017462795.1 Clostridia bacterium | reverse complement strand
CCCTGCTGTTACAAAATACGGCGAAGCTGTGGGAACACTGTATGTCCGCGTGGAGGAGGTAAGCGGAAGAAGCTTTCTTATCGTTCAGTACGCGACTCTGACTCCCTTGCAGACAACAGTTTCCACACTCAAATACCAGTTTATCTACATCGGTATATCCATGGTGATAATGGCAACCATTTTCGCCGCCATATTCTCAAAGCTCATAACCAAGCCGCTTGTCAAGATGAACAGAGCTGCAAAGGAGCTGGCGCACGGAAATTATGACGCCGACTTTTCGGGAAAGGGATACCGAGAGATAAATGAGCTTGCCATGTCGCTGAACTATGCCTCAAAGGAGCTGGCAAAGACGGATAAGCTTCAAAGAGAGCTGATCTCCAATATATCTCACGACCTACGCACACCGCTCACCATGATCAAGGGCTACAGCGAGGTAATGCGCGATATCCCGGGTGAGAACACACCCGAGAACGTGCAGGTGATAATTGACGAGACCACAAGACTGTCCGAGCTTGTAAATGATATGCTCGACCTTTCCAAGATACAGTCGGGCGCGAGAAAGCCCGATTTTGAGCGATTCAGTATTACAGATACGGTAAAGGATACGCTTGTACGATATGAAAAGCTTATAAAGCAGGAGGGCTACCGCATAGATTTCGAGGCGGATAATGACGCGGTGGTGGTAGCTGACCGTGGAATGATACTGCAGGTGGTATACAACCTTATCAATAACGCCATAAATTACACAGGCGCGGATAAATACGTTATAGTAAATCAGACTTGTACCGAGGCGGGCGTGAGAATAAGCGTTACAGATACGGGAGAGGGGATTTCTCCCGAGGATATCGGGCAGATCTGGGAGAGATATTACAGAGTTGACAAGGTACACAAGCGGGAGACTATCGGCACGGGACTCGGACTTTCCATAGTCAAGGGCGTGCTGGAGGTGCATAAGGCGGCTTACGGAGTGGAGAGTACGCCGGGGCAGGGCTCCACCTTCTGGTTTGTGCTTCAGCTTGCGGATATCCCCGAGATCATCAATGCGGAATATGACATCACCGATGACGAGGAATTATGAGAAATTTAAAAGACACAAAAATACTGAATATACTGAGATGTCCCGTGTGCGCCTCTCCAATGAGAGTGAGCGACAACGGCGCAAGTCTGTTGTGCGGCGGCGCGAGGACTCACTGCTTTGACTTCTCCGCGGGCGGATACGTAAACCTGTCCTCCCCCACGCAAAGTGGGGGAGGGGACTCCAAGGGCGCTGTCAGAGCGAGAACGGAGTTCCTTTGCAAGGACTATTATCTTCCCGTGGCGAGAGCTGTCGAGGAGGCTGTAGCGGAATACGCCGACAGGGACAAGCCCATAATAGACGCGGGATGCGGAGAGGGCTACTATTCACTGTTTCCCGCAAGACTCGGATATTCGGTGTACGGCGCGGATCTATCCAAATTTGCCGTGGATGCGGCGGCAAAAAGAGCGGCGAGAGAGGGAATAGATAACGCTTTTTTCTCCACAGCAAGCGTTTTCTCGCTTCCCATCGCCGATTCCTCGGCGGGAGCGGTGATAAATATATTCGCTCCCTGCGCAGAAGAGGAATATTCAAGGGTAATAAAGGACGGCGGCGTGCTTATCGTAGCCTACGCGGGTGAGAAACACCTTCTCGGACTTAAAGCCGCCATATACGAAAATCCTCACGTCAATACCGACAGAGCTGACCTTCCCGTGAATATGAAAAAGATATGTGAGAAGAGAGTCAGCTATGATATTGAGCTTACTTCAAACAGCGATATCATGAGCCTGTTCGCCATGACTCCTTACTATTGGCGTACCTCTCAGTCGGATGCTGAAAAGCTGGGTGTGCTCGATCACCTTCGCACAGAGGTGGATATTATTGTTTCGATATATAGAAATTCCAAAAACGACAAAAATGAAATGACTCAAGGAAAAGAGGATCACCGTTCAGAATGAAGATCAGTCTTATAATACCCATGTATAATGAAAGTAAAATAATAGAGGCTACCGCAAGGGAGCTGTCTCGGTATATGAGCGAGAATTTTGACGACTACGAGATCCTTTTTTCGGACGACGGTTCAAAGGACGGTTGCGGAAGGATAGTAGAGGATATGGAGCTTCCGTGCGTCCGCGTCGTGGGATATGCGGAAAACCGCGGTAAAGGCTGCGCTGTCCGCCATGCCATGCTGGAGGCAGACGGAGATATACGCCTGTTTACCGATGCGGACCTTGCCTACGGAACGGATGTGATAAAAAGCGCCTACGATATGATGAGCGAGAATGCCGAAGCGGACATGCTTATAGGCTCGCGGAATCTTGGAAATGACGGATATGAGGGATATACACTTCTGCGCAAGCTCATGTCCAAGGCTTACATAAAGGTGCTTTGTATAACGGGTGGCTTCAGGCTCAGTGATTCCCAATGCGGCTTCAAGGCGTTCAGAGCAGAAACGGCAGAGGAGATATTCTCAAAATGTAAGGTCGATGGCTTTGCGTTTGACTTTGAGGCAATACTGAGGGCGACAAAGCTGAAAAAGACTATCTGCGAGATGCCTGTCAAAATAATAAACCATCGCGAGTCCTCTATAAGACCGTTCAGTGATACCCTGAAAATGCTCGGAGACCTCAGAAAAATTAAAAAGGATGTAAAAAAAGACCGTTGACGGTCTTTTTTTACATGACTCTTCTTTAAAAACGGAATAAAATATTTCTGTAAAACAATAAATAATCATTGACAAACAGCAAATATGAGTGTATAATAAAATAAACATACACTACGGAGGACGCTGTAATGATGAAAAATATATACGATGTCGCCATAATAGGAGCGGGACCCGCGGGAGCGGTGCTCGCGAGAGAACTCGCAAGGGGAGATCCGGGTTTGAAAATACTTGTCGTGGACGGACAGAGTGACAGGAGACAAAAGGTGTGCGGAGGCTTGCTGTCCCCGGACGCTCAAAAGCTGTTGGCAAGGCTTGATCTCACATTGCCCAAAAGCGTGCTTGCCGATCCCCAAATATTCGCTGTGGAGACCGTTGACCTGTCCGCAGGATGCGTCAGATGTTATCAAAGACATTATCTCAATATGGACAGACAGGCCTTTGACAGCTGGCTGCTTTCTCTTGTTCCCGAAAGCGTGGAGATAATAGCCGCCCGTTGCGCCTCTGTCATAGAATCAGATGGCGTATATATGCTGAGTCTGCGTACTCAGAATACAAAAACTCATATTTTCGCGACATCGGTTGTCGGCGCGGACGGTGCGGGCTCAGTAGTGCGCCGCAGCTTTTTCGGAGATGATTTGTTCAGATATGTTGCTGTTCAGCAGTGGTTTGAGTGTGGGGAGAAGGACTTACCCCATTATTCCTGCGTATTCGATAAAAAAACAAGCGACAGCTGCTCATGGACGATACGAAAGGGCGAATATTATATTTTCGGCGGAGCGTTTGAGAGGACCCATTGCCGAGAGGCATTTGATGAGCAAAAAGCAAGACTTGAACAGTTCTTAGGCTGTAGCCTGGGCTCGCCCGTGAAGACCGAGGCATGCCTATTGTCAAGCCCGAGAAGAATGAGCGATCTTACGGTGGGCGGGGAAAGGATCTACCTTATAGGTGAGGCGGCAGGCTTTATCAGCGCAAGCTCCTTTGAGGGAATAAGCCACGCCATACTGAGCGGTAAGCTACTGGCAAGCGCCTTTCTTGACGGAAAACAGCACGACAAAATACTGAAGCTGTACAAAAAAAGGACACGGAAGCTTAAGCTCAGACTGTACGTCAAAATGCAAAAAAGAAAAATACTGTGCTCTCCGTTTCTGAGATATATAATAATGAGGAGCGGTATTGCAAGCGTAAAAAAATATACAGACAAATGAGCTTTTTTATATTGCGTTGACAACTGACCTGATTTGTGGTATAATTGGAACAATAATAAATTGATCGGTGGTATTATGAAAACAGTTATACTTGATAAATGTACAGTTACAAAGGGCGATATAGATATGACTCCTCTTGAGCGGTTTGGGGAGACGGCGTATTATGATATACTCACAAAGCCCGAGATAATATCGGCGCTCTCGGATGCAGACGCCGTAGTATGTAATAAAGCCGTTATCGACAGAGAGATAATGGACGCAACAGATCTGAAATATATCGGGCTTTTCGCCACAGGATACAATAATATAGATATCGACTACGCAAGACAAAAGGGAATAGTTGTCTGCAACGTGCCCGGTTATTCCACCGACTCCGTCGCGCAGATAACCTTCTCTCTGCTTTTGGAGTTGGCTTGCAGTACATCAAAATATACATCCTCCGTGGCAAGAGGTGATTGGAAAAGATCAAAGCAGTTTTCATATTTCAGCTATCCTATAACGGAGATAGCGGGGAAAACTCTCGGAATATACGGACTCGGCACTATAGGTCTCGCGGTCGCAAAAATAGGACTCGCCTTCGGAATGAAGGTCATAGCCTGCACAAGAACGCCCAAGAGCATTAACGGTATAACGGTTGTTGATAAGGAGACGCTGTTCTCCGAGAGCGATTATCTCACGTTCCACTGCCCTCTTACGGAAAAGACGGCAAGAACGGTAAACGCGGAAACACTGTCTCTCATGAAGCCTACGGCGGTCATTATCAACACCTCCCGTGGAGGCGTGATCGACGAGTATGCGCTTGCTGCCGCTCTTAAAAGTAATCGCATAGCGGGTGCGGCGCTTGATGTTCTCACTTATGAGCCCATGGCAAAGGACTGCCCCCTTTACGGACTTGACAACTGCATTATCACCCCTCACATCGCGTGGGCGGCGCTGGAGACAAGAGTCAGACTGATAAGCAAAGTCGCCGAGAATCTCGCCGCCTTCAAAAACGGAACCCCCATAAATGTTGTAAACTGAAAAAACAGGACACCTCCTGAGAGGTGTCCTGTAAAAAATTATGTTCAGAGAGACTCAACGATAGCGGCTGTATCTCTTGCGATAACAAGCTCCTCGTTGGTGGGGATCGCATAGACTGCAACCTTGGAGCTGTCAGTGGATATCTTGGCACTTCCCGAGAGACGGACAGCTTTTTCATTGGCTTGCTTGTCAAGCTCGATTCCGAGATATTCCATGTCAACGCATACGCGCTCACGGAGGGATGCGCTGTTCTCACCGATGCCCGCTGTGAATACAACAGCGTCAAGTCCGTTCATTATAGCGGCATAAGCGCCGATGCACTTTTTGAGCTGATGCTTGAGAATATTTACGGCAAGCAGACACTTTTCGTAGTTGGGGTCGGAAGGACCTGCGGCAATAGCGCCCTCAAGGTCACGTGAGTCGGAGGAGAAGCCTGTGATACCGAGGAAGCCCGACTTCTTATTCATAACGTCGTTGACCTGAGCGGCTGTCATGCCTTCCTTGTCCATAAGGTAGGGAACGATAGCGGGGTCGATATCTCCGCAACGTGTACCCATCTCAACACCCGCAAGAGGAGTGAATCCCATGGTAGTGTCCATTACCTTGCCACCCTTGACAGCGGAAATGGAAGAACCGTTTCCGATGTGGCATGTAACTATCTTTGTTTCCTCAACAGGCTTGTCCAGAAGCTTTGCCATCTCAGCGCTTACATAGCGGTGAGAAGAGCCATGGAAACCGTAACGGCGGAGACCGTACTTCTCATAATACTCATAGGGAAGAGCGTACATGTAAGCCTCAGGCTCCATTGTCTGATGGAAAGCGGTGTCAAATACAAGCACCTGAGGCTTGCCGGGCATAGCGTCAAGACAGCCCTTGATGCCCATGAGGTGAGCTACTGTGTGAAGAGGAGCGAATTCCTTGCAAAGCTCCAGCTTTTCAAGAACGTCCTCGGTCATAAGAATAGAACCGGAGAAGAAAGAGCCTCCGTGAACCACACGGTGACCGATAGCTTGAATCTCGTTCATGTCTGCAACACATCCGTATTCTGCGTCAGTAAGATACTTAACAACAAGCTTCATAGCGTCTGCGTGATCCTTCATGGGAGATTCGAGCTTTACCTTTGATCCCTTTATGAGCTGCTTGTGCTCAATAAGAGAGCCATCCATTCCGATCCTTTCACATATTCCCTTAGCGCGGACAACGTCTGTCGCCGTATCGATAAGCTGATACTTGAGGGAGCTTGAACCTGCGTTTACAACAAGTATGTTCATATCAAAAGTCCTCCAAAAACATATTAATATATAAGATACTTATTATTATACTACAAATACCGTCGGTTTTCAATAGAAAAACACACATTTTTCAAAAAAATTCACATTGAACATTAAAATCTTCAAGGAGAAGTACATGTCACAGTACTGTATTATAAGCGAATTCAATCCGTTGCACAACGGACATGCCTATCTTATTTCAAAATCCCGCGAGATGGGAGCGGAGAGCGTGACGTGCGTTATGAGCGGTAACGCCACCCAGCGGGGAGAGCTTGCGATCGTCGATAAATACCTGCGGGCAGAGGCTGCAGTCAGGTGCGGGGCGGATCTTGTGCTTGAGCTGCCTTACCCCTGGTGCATGTCAAGCGCCGAGTATTTCGCCACAGCCGCTATCAGCATCGCGTCACATTTCTGCGATACGCTTCTGTTCGGCTCGGAGTGCGCGGACATTGAGCTGCTCAAGGGCGCGGCGGCGGCTTGCGAGACAATGGATTTCAAAACCGAATTTGAACAGCGCGGGACAGCGGGCGAGGGCGCGGCGGCGGCATATATTTCCTGTCTCGAGCACAGAGGCTTTTGTGGCTTTTCCTCCAACGATCTGTTGGGTATCGCTTATATAAGAGCCATAAACCGTCTTGGCGCGGATATGCAGTCTGTAACAGCCAGACGGCTTGGGGCGGCATATAACAGTGATACCGCTGAAGGTGAAGGCTTTCAGTCGGCAACAGCACTCAGAAATTGTATAAGGACGCGGCTGTCCGACGCCAAGGAGTACATGCCCGAGATAATGTGGCGGATAATACAGATGGAAGCGGACAACGGAGGACTGACGGATATAGCCTGTCTTGATTCTCTTATACTCGGATATTTCCGACTCGCGAACGGAGATCAGCTTGAAAGTATTGCTGAGTGCAGCGGCGGTATAGCCAACAGGATATGTGATACGGCGCGCAGAAGTACATCGGCGACGGAAATGCTTGAAGCATTAAGAACAAAAAGATATACAGATGCCAGGCTGCGCAGGGCGGCACTGTTCTGCATGACAGGTGTTGAGCAAAAGCATATCTCCGCTCTTCCCGAGTACACAACACTCCTTGCCGCAAACGGCAGAGGAAGGGCGCTTCTGGCAAAAAAAAGAAAGCTACGGGGTATTACGGTGGTGACCAAGCCCGCCGACGCTCCGAAAGATTCGTTCCAATATCTTCTTTCCGATAAGCTTGACAGCATCTATACTTTAGCAAGGACCCAAAAGCTTACTGCTGATGCTTTTCTGAAAAAGGGAACATATATAGATCATACAATGTGAACACAGTTATAACAGTTATAAAAGTATATTTATCCGCCGTTTGTAAAATGGCGGATTTTCTGATCTGTGTTCAATAACTTAAAAAACATGTTAAATCTTAATAATTGACTCTTGACAAATATCCTCAAATGTGATACAATCATATGTGTAAACGCTTACATTTTTGAATGCTTTGATGTGAGCATTCATTATCGCTTACATTTGTAAGCGCTTACAAATCATACAAAAGGCGAAAGCCGAGAAAGGAAATCTTATGAAAAAAAGAATTTTAGCTTTGTTGCTTACTGCCGTAATGGTTGTCACCATGATACCGTTTGCGGCGTTTGCAGCTATCGCCGCCGAAACGGCAACAGGAGGCGACGGAAATGTGTTCGATGCCGACGGAAAGATCATAGCAGATCCCGATTGGTATGATTCCACGTCTAAGGATCACTATGTTTGGGATGAGTCCGACTTCCTTGCGTTCGGAGCTAACATGGTAAAAGCCGCAAGCAACTATAAGGGACAGGTCATCCACATCATGGCAGACCTTGACTTTAATGCCGCCGACGGTACAAACGCGGAGTGGCCCGCAGGCTACAGAAACAGAACCATATACGGTATCGTTGACGGACACAACCATACCATCAAGGGCTTGACTTATTCTCCCCAGACAGGCGACTATATCGGATTTTTCGGCGGCAGATTCTATGCCACGGAAGCTGTCAACGAGGTATACGGATGCGCATCCGGTGTGCTCAATGTAAGAATGGAGGATTGCTCTATCATCACGGGAGCGGCTAAGATTGTCGGCGCTATCGCGGGAAGAGCGGAGGAAGGTAATCAGGTCATCTTCAAGAATATTTACGCGGATGTGGATATTATCGGCGGTACAGATCTTGTCGGCGGTATCTGTGGATGGGATCTGGGTACTACCACTATATTTGAAAATTGCATTTATGCGGGTGATATGACGCTTACCGGTGGTTCCAGAGTAGGCGGCATCGTAGGCTCAGTTCGTAAAAATGCCGCGGCAAGCACCAATGCCACGGATATAAGAGACTGTCTGGTTACGGGTAATATCAACGTAACGTGTGCCGCCGATACAGCTGCCGCAGGTGCGGGTGTATCTGTAGGTGGAATTGTGGGCGGTCTGAGTGACAAGGGCGGATCAAACGGAGATCAGCCCCGTGAAGGAAACCTTTCTATCTATTTCAGTACTTTTGCTGGTAAGATAACGACCAATGCCGAATACGTAGGCATGGCGGTGGGAAGCTGTCAGGCAGATCTTAATGAGACTACACCTGTCAAGGGAAGCCTGAGCGTTTCTCACTCCAATCTTATTGGTGAACTTGAGATCACGGGTGAATGGACTACCAATGCTGTGATAGTAGGAAAAGCAAACTCTCATGATGTCAGTCTTGAGGTCTGCTCATATGATCCGATATTCAAGGTCAACGGCAATGATACCGCAAGACTGCTTTCCGATGGTGAGATACTCAAGAAGGACAGAGATAATGTTTCCCTCGGAACTGCCGGGACATCAGTTACAAAGTATGCTGGCTATCAGGTGACCGCGGCAGCTGACGGAAAAGTTAATGTTCGTTTTGTTTCCACGGTAGACAGCCTCGCTCATGAGAATGTAGGCTACGACATTACATACGTTATAAGTGATTATGTCAAGGAAGACATCGATACCGTTTATACATCCATTCTCGGAGGAACAAAGACATATACCGCTACAGATCTTGGCGGAGGATATATTTTTACAGCCGAGTATGAGGGACTTGAGGTAGACTGCGGTATTGTTACTTTCCTCGTCAAGACATATCACGTTGATGGCGGAGAGAAGATCTGGGATGATGTACAGGCTATCATTATAGACACATCAGCTCTCAAGTAAGCTCCAGTCCAACCACAAAAACAGATCCGCACCCGGTTTCGGGTGCGGATCTGTTTTTTTGTTATTATCAGAATTCGATGATACTCTCATCCCACATATCGGGAGCTTCGTATCCAAGGAGATTTACCATGGTAGCGGCAACATTGGAAAGACCAAACTGACCGTTGTCCTTCTTTACCGTGTACTTACCGCCGCTCACGTTGTCGTAGATAATGCAGGGAACGGGGTTGAGGGTGTGGCTTGTCTTCGCCTTGAACTTGCCGTTCTTGTCCGCCTTGGGCTGACCTGTCTTCTTGTCCATCTCGTACATCTCATCCGCGTTACCGTGGTCTGCCGTGATAAGAGCGACACCGCCTACCTTGTCAAGAACCGCAAGGATTCTCGCAAGCTGAAGGTCAAGAGCCTCCATGGAGCATCTTGTAGCGAGAAGTGATCCTGTGTGACCGACCATGTCTCCGTTGGGGAAGTTTACGCGGAGGTACTTGTATTCGCCACTCTCAATGCACTCGATAAGCTTATCGGTGATCTCAGCACACTTCATCCAGGGTCTCTGCTCAAAGGGAACAACGTCGGAGGGGATCTCAATATATGTTTCAAGCTCATCAGAGAACTTACCCGAGCGGTTGCCGTTCCAGAAATAGGTTACGTGACCGTATTTCTGTGTCTCGGAGATGGCGAGCTGAGTAACACCCGTGAGTGTGAGATACTCACTCATGGTATTGGTGATCTCGGGGGGAGACACCAGATATCTCTGAGGAATGTGCAGGTCTCCGTCGTACTCCAGCATGCCCGCGTATACCACTGCGGGAACGCGCTTGCGGTCGAATTTATCGAATGCGCCTGCGGGAGCGTCAAAAGCCTTGGAAATTTCGATG